>CAMCCS010000004.1 GCA_945873295.1 uncultured Clostridia bacterium | reverse complement strand
ATACACCGTTTTCCCCCGAAACGCAACCCAGACAGCAGAAAAAGCGCCTCCAAACGGAAGCGCTTTTTCGTATTCATGCTTGTGTAAATCCGCTTAACGCAGCAAAGCGGTAAATTGGAATTTGTCGGGCTAATACCTTCCCCCGGGGGGAAGGTGCCCCGCAGGGGCGGATGAGGAACAGCGACATTTTCTAATAAGGGATGCAGGCAAATAAGAACGTACAATCTCTCAAATAGTACTTTCTTTACGTACTGCATACGAAATCGGTCCATTTCGCCGTTCCTCATCAGTCTCGCTTCGCTCGACAGCTTCCCCCCGGGGGAAGCAATAGCGCTTCGCGCCAGCCCTACAAATTCCAATTTGTTATTTCCTTTGGAAAGCAATACGCGCTTGATCCACTTTTGTCAGGCTTTTTCCTTTTCCGCGTCCTCGGCTTCCTTCTGGTACTCCGGGAAGACGGAATACATGGGGGCAACGTCTTCCTTTTTCAGCTTCCGGGCCACATAGTTTCTCGTGATCTTCAGCACAAGGCCGCTGAGGCTCAATACGCCAATGAGGTTGGGAATCGCCATGAGGCCGTTAAAGGTATCGCTCAGGTCCCAGGCAAGATCCAGCTGCATTGTGGCGCCCACCACAACAAATACAACGAAGACTACCTTGTAGCCCATGGTCGCCTTGGTTCCGAACAGGAACTCAAAGGCCTTGGTGCCGTAGTGGCTCCAGCCCAGAACGGTGGAGAACGCAAAGAGCAGGATTGCCACGGCAATAAACGCCTGGCCGAAGCCGCCGAAGGTCCTGCCAAAGGCTTCCGCCACCATGGCGGTCTTCTCTGTGGAAGTGAGCATGGCACCGGTATTCAGGTCCACAAGGCCGCTGGTCAGCACTGCCAGAGCCGTCAGGGTGCAGACCACCAGGGTATCCGCGAACACTTCAAAAATGCCCCACATGCCCTGCATCACAGGCTCCCGGACATTGGAGCTGGAATGGACCATAACGCTGGAGCCCAGGCCCGCCTCGTTGGAGAACACACCCCGCTTCATGCCCCAGGTCACCGCCAGCTTGACGCCGCTGCCCACAATGCCGCCGCCCACAGCCTTCATGGCAAAGGCGCCCTTGAAGATGGAGGCGAAGGCAGGGCCAATGGAATCCGCATTGGCAAATACCACGATAAAGGCACCGATAATGTAGGCAATGGCCATAAAGGGCACCAGCTTTTCCGTGACGGAAGCGATCCGCTTTAAGCCGCCAACGATGACAAGAGCCGCCAGAATCATCAGCAGCACACCGGTTACCCAGTTGGGAATCCGGAACACATTATTCATGTTCACGGCAATGGAATTGATCTGGCTCATATTGCCGATGCCGAAGCTTGCCAGAACGCAGAACACACTGAACAGCACCGCAAGGACAGCACCCAGGGTCTTGCAGAACCGGAAGCCCCCCAGGCCGTCCCGGAGATAGTACATGGCGCCGCCGCTCCATTCCCCATCCGCGTTTTTCCGGCGGTAATAGATGCCCAGGACATTTTCGGAGTAGTTCGTCATCATGCCGAAGATGGCCACGATCCACATCCAGAAGATCGCGCCGGGACCGCCGGAGGCAATGGCCGCCGCCACACCGGCGATATTGCCGGTGCCGATGGTGGCCGCCAGGGCTGTGCAAAGGCTCTGGAACTGGCTGATGGACCGGTCTTCCTTTTTGGTATGGGCCGTGACATGTTTATCCGTGAAAATGCCGCCCACAGTGCTCTTCATCCAGTGGGCAAAATGACTCACCTGGAAGCCCTTGGTGAGCAAGGTCATTACAATACCGGTGCCCACCAGCAATATCAGCATGGGCAGACCCCAGACGAAGCCGTTCACCGCGCCGTTGACCTTTTCGACGATTTTCAAGAATCCCTCCATAATATTTCCCCTCTTCCCGAAAAAATATGGGTTCACTATACCACAGCCTTTCTGTTTTTGCAAGTGCCCAGAAAGAATCTTGCATATTTTTGGATATTCATACAGAGCACACAGCGGATGTATTATGGTTTTGGGGGAATGTGTCTATAACGCTCATACATCTGTTTCCGACATACGGGCACATTTCCCCGATTTGTGAATTTTGTCTTCTGTTTTATTTCATCAGAAAGTAATTTCGTCATGGCAGAGCGCTTCACGTAAATGATCGTTCGCCGGCAGTGCCGGCGGACAAGTCGCGCGCATTATGTGTGTAATCGTTCTTTCCCTGACCCGCTCGGTGACGTTTTTGCGGTAAATGATCGTTTAGCGCACTATGGAACGACGGTTCAACTGGCGCGGGAGCGCCCCAAGGCTCCCTTGTGTAAAGGGAGCTGTCGCGCAGCGACTGAGGGATTGTGCGGTACGGCATTTCGATTTTGACGGCAGATGGGCGAAATGGGACAAAAGATAATGCTGTCCGTTCTGACGATAAGCACATACGGAAGTCCTCCGTTACAATCCCTCAGTCACCAGTCTGCGGACTGGTGACAGCTCCCTTTGCACAAGGGAGCCCATGCCGCGTACCGCATCGGACCGCATACCATCCAAGGTAAAGTAGTCAGCTAAACGATCATTTATCTGCTCTTCCCCGGCGCAACGGAATCGTTACCGCAGAAAAAAAGAAAAAAGGGTCTTCCCAAAAACGGTCAACGAATTATAATAGAAATTGACCGATCCAGTCAACGAGGTGCACCATGAACGATAAATTCTTTTCCCTTCCCCCGGAAAAGCAGCAGCGGATCCTCAATGCCGGCTTCCGGGTGTTCTCTCAAAACAGCTACAAGAAAAGTCCCATGAGCGAGATCGCGGCGGAGGCCGGGATCAGCAAATCCCTGCTGTTTCACTACTTCCGCAACAAGCAGGAGCTTTACCTGTTCCTATGGGACTGGGGCGCAAAAATTACGGTTGATTACCTGACCGCCTACAAATGCTACGAGCTCACGGACCTGTTTGAAATGATGGAGCGGGGCATGCAGGCCAAGTTTCAGATCATGGCCCGCTATCCCCACATGGCAGCCTTCACCATCAAGGCCTTTTACGAAAAGGACCCCGCCGTTCATCAGAAAATCCAGGAAAGCTACCGCGCAGCCTTTGACAAAAAAGCGCTGAACGCCCTATCACGGCTGAATCCCGATGATTTTGTGCCCGGGCTGGATCTTACCATGATGTACCGGGAGATGTATTGGGCCTCCGAGGGGTATCTGTGGGAGAGCTTACAGCAGGGGGAGCCGGATGCCGCTAAAATGGAGGCGGACTTCCGCAGACTGTTGAAATTCTGGAAAGAAATCTATGCAAGAAAGGATGTACGCCATGAATGCCATTCAGACGGAGAATCTGACGAAGCTGTACGGGAAGCACCGGGGAATTAACAACGTGACCCTCACGGTGCCGGAGGGAGACTTCTTCGGTTTTATCGGCCCCAACGGTGCAGGGAAAAGCACCACCATCCGCCTGTGCTTAGGGCTGATCGCCCCCACCAGCGGTTCGGTTCGGATCTTTGGAAAGGAGGTCCGGGAAGATACCACCGGAATTCTCCGGCAGGTTGGATATCTTCCCTCGGAGACCGCATTTTATAACGGAATGCGGGTGCGGGAGCTGCTGAAGCTGTCCGCCGATCTTCGGAAGATGGACTGCCGGGAGGAAGCGGAGCGGCTGTGCCGGGCCCTGGACTTGGACCCGGACCGGAAGATCGACCAGCTCTCCCTGGGCAACCGGAAGAAAGCGGGGATCGTCTGCGCCCTGCAGCACAAGCCCAGGCTCTACATTCTGGACGAACCCACCAGCGGCCTGGATCCGCTCATCCAGCGGGAATTCTACCGCCTGCTTCAGGAGCGGAACAAGGAGGGCGCTACGGTTTTCCTGTCCAGCCATGTGCTGTCGGAGGTGCAGCGCTACTGTGCCCACGCCGCCATTATCCGGGAGGGAAAGCTTCTGACCACGGGCAGCGTGGAGGAGCTGGGCCACACCGGAGTCAAGCGGGTCAGTCTGCAGGGCGCACAGCGGGTCCCGGCGCTTCCCGGCGTACGCAGCGGCAAAGCAGAGGGAAATACCGTCAGCTTCCTTTACAGCGGAGAGCCGGGACAGCTTCTTTCCGCCCTTGCCGCCCTGCCCGTTACGGATGTATCCATCTCCGAACCGGATCTGGAGGAAGTATTCCTGCATTACTACAATAAGGAGGGAGAAGTATGACCGTTTTCCGTCACGAACTGCGCCAGGGCAGACTCTCGCTTGCCGTCTGGACCCTTTCCATCGGCTTTATGCTGGGGCTGTGCATCCTCATTTACCCCAGCATGGCAGCGCAGATGGACGAGGTGAGCGCCATGTTTTCCCAGATGGGCGGCTTCTCCCGTGCCTTCGGCATGGACAGGATCAACTTTGGCTCCTTCCCCGGCTTCTTTTCCGTGGAGTGCGGGAATGTGCTGGGCCTGGGCGGCGGCTTTTATGCGGCCCTCATTGGAATTCAGGCCCTTGCCAAGGAGGAAAGCGGCCACACCGCTGAATTTCTGCTGGCCCACCCCATCTCCCGCAGGAGCGTCGTTGCTCAGAAGCTCCTGGCCGTGCTGGCCCAGGTTGCCATTTTGAATCTTGTTAACATTGCCATTACCGCCGCCTGCGTTATCATCATCGGAGAGGAACCGCCGGTAAAGTCCCTGTTTCTGATGTTTACCGCGTACTTTCTCATGCAGGTGGAAACCGCCGCTATCCTCTTCGGGATCTCCGCGTTTCTGCGCACCGGGGGCGCCGGCCTGGGACTGGGCCTTGCGGCAATGTTCTATTTCCTGAACATCGTGGCAAACCTGATGGAGGAAACCGCGTTTTTGAAATACTTTACCCCCTATGGCTTTACCGACGGGGCCCAGATTCTGACGGACGGTGCCCTCTGCGGAAAGTACCTGGCCGCCGGAGCCATCTTTACCCTCCTGGGAATCGCCGCCGCGTTTACTTGGTATCAGCGGAAAGATATTGGATAAACTATCCCCAACGGCATATTCCCATTGCCATAACTTTTCGCTGGGGGAAGAAGCATGATCCAAAAGAAGAAACCGAAGCCAACGCCCAAGGTGGACAAACAGCCCCTTGCCCGGATGGAAAACCCAAAGACCGATCCGCAGGGAAGCTGGACTGGCATACCGGAAAACCGGAATGACACCCCTGTCCAGGACGCGGACGATCTGTAAAAGCATGTGTAACGGCTCTGCATGGCGCGCCATGCAGAGCCGTTACACATTGATTTTATAGCTGGATTCTATAAACCGCTATGTCTGCTGCTTCCTCGCTACTACCACGAATCTACCGTTTTCCGTATGGTAAGAGCAGGTCACCAGGGTGATCAGCCGGTCCCCGTAGCTGGCCGTCACACCGGTGTCATACAGGGCCTTGCTTTGAAAATACGCCACAGCGTCATCAAATTCCGCTTCATTTGCCGCGTTGATGAACTTGTAGAATTTGAAGCAGTCCTCCGCTTTGTAGTACACCCGGTCATAGAAAGCCGCCAGCACCTCGTATTCTCCTTCCTCGTACAGGGTATTGAACACGATGGTAGGGTGCTCCTTCCAATAGTTTTTCTGCTCATATTTCATCAGCGACCGGAACATGCTTCCATCCTTCATATTGTGGCCGTAGATCAAGAGGTTGTCGCTATCATCGCCGCACTTGGCATCCGCAAAAAGCGTCCCCGCATAGCTGTACGCGCCATAGAAATCCATATGGAGGTATTTTTCCGGATCCTCCGGGGTGCGCATCACCGGATAGTCGATTTTCGTGTCCGGAATGGTGATCCAACCGAAAAAGTCCGGATTCTCCGCATAAAGCTCCCGGTATTGGGGAAGAATCTCAGGCTGGGGCTCAGGGACAGTCTCCCGGCTTTCTGCTTCCCCCGTGGATGGAACAGGCTCCGTTGTAGTCTCGGAGGGTTCTTCTGTGTATTCCCTGACCTGTTCCGCCAATTCCCGGAAGTCCTGCTGCTTCGCTGCCCTGTGCCAAAGCATCCCTACGATTACCAACGCAGACAGGCAGAGCAGGACTGCCAGCACCGCGGCTGCCCACATGCTTTTCTTTTTCAGGTATTTTCCCGATTGGTCTCTTCTGCCCATATTGCTCCTTAGCCGCTATCTGTCCAAAACGTGTCATTGCGAACCGACGTTTTCGCCGGTTCGCAATTTCCCGGATAATTCAGCACCTTAAACAGCCCACTTTTTCATCAGCACCACACCGCACGCCGCAAATCCCAGCACGGCCACGCCCAGCACAATCTCGGACAGGTCGCCTGTCTTGGGAACATCGTCCAGCCCTGTCTTATCCTCGCTGTCAGCAGGCTGATTGGGGTTATCAGGGTTATCGGTGTTTTGGCCATTTATTGCATGTCCGCAGCCATCACACTTACCATCCTGGTTTTCGTCATAATGCTGTGTTTTGTAAGCTGGTTGGCCGCACACCGGGCAGATGGCAAAATGATAGTTTTCATCACTCTGAATATCCCAATCCTGCCCCAGGTTGTGATATTCGTCTCCGCAGATGTCACATACGCAGTCATTGTCCGCATCCTCGCAGTCTGTCCAGTAGCCACATATCTGACACTTGTGCTTTTGGAATCCCTCTTCCCCAAAGGTATGCTGGTCATTGGGGCAGGGATTATAGCCGCAGATATCGCAGGGAGCGTCATGCTCTGTCCATTCTACAAAACGCTTGCCGCATTTATTACAGTACTGCTCATGGCCATCCTGATCGCGGTACCACACGACATTCTCGGCCGGATGGGTGCATTCACCGGTCTGATAATAGCACCAGTCACAGAACCCATCGTTGTCCATATCATAATGGTTTTCTTTCTTCCTAATAATTTGATTGCATTGTTTACACTCTTCCCAATGGCCTTCCGCGTCGTACAGTACCCAAAGGTCTCCGTGCCACGCTTCACCGCAGATGTCGCACACGCAGTCTGCGTTTTCATCGATGCAGATAGTAAAATAGGTACAATACGTACAATAGTGCTTTCCCGCACCCTCTGTACCGAAAGTATGATTACCACCCGCGCAGGGGCTATAATCACAAACCGAGCATGTGCCATCCACCATGCTATGGGATTCTACAGTGCTTAATTCCGCATCGCATTTCAGGCAGATTTGTACGTGTCCCTCTCCGCCGGGTACCTGAAAATATCTGGGATCATGTACCGCCGCCCCACAGTTGTCACACACGCAGTTTCCATCCGCGCCAACATGCTCCGCACACGGATCCTCCGCGTAAACAGCCATCGGCAGGATGCTGATGACAAGTATCAGAATCATTGCCAGGGTAAATATTTTTTTCCTCATTTTGGCTCCCTCCTGTAGTTGGTTGTGTTTTTATGCACATGGGGGTATCACCCACGCATCCTCAAGCACATTATAGTCATTATAGCGACTATAGTCAAGAGTTTTTTTCTAATCTACTATAGGATTTATTTCAACAAGGAGGGTGGCAAATTGATTATTTATCGGCCCTTTTGGGAAACCCTGAAGCGGTCCCCGGAATCCACCTATACCCTGATCAAAAATCACCATCTTTCCAGCTCCACCATCGATAAGCTGCGGAAGAATAAGCCCGTAACCACCACCACACTGAACGACCTGTGCCGGATTCTGGGATGCCGGATTGAAGATCTTGTAGAGTACATTCCCAGCGACACGGATCAGATACTATAATTAGAAAAAACGAGGGGCTGTCCATTTGGGCAGCCCCTCGGCAATTGCTGATATAGATTTACATCTCCGCGCCGTTGGTGCGGATGATTTCCCGGTACATATAAGCAGAATCCTTGATGGTCCGCTTCTGGGTTCGGTAATCCACATGCACCAGACCGAACCGCTTGTCGTAGCCAAAGGCCCACTCGAAATTGTCCAGCAAGGACCAGTAGAGGTAGCCCAGAACCGGCACGCCCTCCTCCACCGTCTGCTTGAGTCCCGCTAGATACCCCCGGATGTATTCAGCCCGCTGGGGATCGTGGACACAGCCGTCGCCCATTACGAAGTCGCAGTTTGCCATGCCGTTTTCCGTAATGAGAATGGGAAGCCGGTACCGGTCATAGAAGAAGCGGGCCGCCCACCGCAGGGCATTGGGGGTAATGGGCCAGCCCATAGCAGTCCTGGGCATTCCGGGATACACCTCCGGATTATGGCCGTCATCGTCGACAAAGTTACTGGTATGGTAGCTGTTGTAACCGAAAAAGTCCAGCTTTTGACAGATTACCGCGAGATCCCCGTCGCTTAAAAAGGTACGCTGGAGCTTGCTGGCTTTGCCCAGGATCATGGGGTCAGCCCACCAGTGGACATCGCTGAAAGACCCGTCCCCACCGAAGGTCCGCACCCGGGCTTCCTCTATCGCTTCCGGGGTATTTCCCCGGGGCTCATACAGATTGCCGTTCAGCGCCGCGCCGATTTTGGGCGGCTTTTTCCCCTTCTCCCGAATCACCCGAACCGCCTTGCCGTGGGCAAGGAGGGTATTGCGGGTCAGGGCCGCAAACTTCTTTTGATCTTCCGGACCTCCATTGCCACGTTCAAAGGGTGCGTGGTCTCCGGTCAAATAACCCAGGCCGATAAAACAGCAGGGCTCGTTAATGGTCATCCAGTAGGAAACCCGGTCTGAAAGGGCGTCCACCACCACTTTTGCATAGGCAGCAAAAGCGTCGGAAATGCCCTCCCAGGCCCAGCCGCCCTTTTCATGGGCCCACATGGGCAGGTTCCAGTGAAACAGCGTGACCATGGGCTCAATGCCCGCGGCCAGCAGTTCATCCACCAGAACCGAATAAAACGTAAGGCCCTTGGGATTCACTTTTCCTTCCTCCGGCATAACCCGGGGCCAGCTCACGGAAAACCGGTAGGCTTTCAGTCCCAAAGACTTCATGATCGCAACATCCTCCCGAAACCTACGGTAATGGTCGCAGGCGATATTGCCGTTGTCCCCATGGACCACATGGCCGGCACTGAGGGCGTCCCAGATGCCCATTCCTTTCCCGTCAGTATCATAGGCGCCCTCTACCTGATAGGCAGCGGTGGCGGCGCCCCAAAGAAAATTATTTGAAAATCCCATTGCTTTATTCTCCTGTTCCCGGATTCTTTTGTATGTCGGCTTTCCGCAGCAGACAGATAAATTGGAATTTGCCCGCAGGGCGGGCGGCCAAGTCGTGCGCAAAATATGTGTAATCGTTTTTGCCCTGCGCCGCTCGGTATCGTTCTGTGGTGCAGTAAATTGGGAATTTGGCGAATTTCCAGTCATTGCGAACCAGTCCTCAGACTGGTGTGGCAATCTCCCGGATAGAAGCACAATTTCTCGTAGATGAACTTCGGAAAACGGTGTAAAAAGGACAGTCTGTATGACGATAGGCTGCCTGGAATTCGATGGAGATTCCCACACCAGTGTGCGCACTGGTTCGGAATGACACGTTCTAACGGCCCGTCAAATTCCAATTTGCTGCTTTTCTGTGTTCAGCAGATAAGCGTTTTTCATTTTCCCCGGTTGGCTTTGATTGCGGCCATTTCCCGGGAAAGGTTCTCGTACAGCTGAGGGCCCGTCCAGGCGGTATTGGTCAGGGTCAGCATGGCCTTGTGGGGAATGGGCGGAATCTGCCGCACCCGGAAGCCCCGCAAAAAGGCATCCAGCATGTCCTGGTCAAAATACGCCAGCACCAGCATCTGACCCGGTACCGCAGCGCCCCCGGGCACTTCCGGGAGCATTCCCAGCAGCGCGCCTAGGGAAAGGCCCTGCCTGGTTTTCTCCACATTCCGTGCCGCCGCACCGATTTCCCGGCACAGCGCCTCCACCTGTGCCCGGACCGTGGGAGGCAGATTATACATCAGTACCGTTGGTTCCATCTTCCACTTTCCTTTCTTCCGAAAATCTCAACCATGGCAGGTACTCACCCGCAGGAATGCTCCTGCTCCTCCTCCGGGAATGCGTCCGCCCAGTGACAGGGCGCAAGCGCCTCCAAGGTGCGGAAAAGGATCCGGTTTTCGGGATTCGTTACAGCAGCCTTTACCCCTTTTCCCCAGTACATCAGACGCTCCTGGCAGATGCCGCAGGGGGTCAGAATCACGGGGGTGTCCCCGGGCGCATCCCTGGAAATGCACAGTGTATGGGTGATTTTTAAATTCTCTTTCTGCGCCTGACACATGGCGCCGGTTTCCATGCAGAGCCCTGCGGAACCATTAAAGGATTCCAGAGCCACGGAAAGCAGGAGCTTCCCCTGCTCCGTCATCATAGCGGCGCAGCCGCCCCATCCCCGCGGGAATCGGCGGTTTACAAAGCGCAGTGCTTCTTCATAAAGTAGGTTCCCGATTTCCTGATCCGTCACGGAAGTCTTCTCCTTTTCTTTTCATTGCCCGGTCTTTCCCGGAAAGCCGCTCTGTTAATCGTGATACATTGCCATATAGGGACCGTGGGCTTCAATCAGTTCGTCCACCATCTTTGCCATGTCGTCAATGGACAGCTCCGCGGCGGTGTGGGGTTCCAGCATGACGGCCCGGAGAATATCCTCCCGCTTCCGGGTGCGGGCAGCCTCCACAGTAAGAAGCTGGGTATTGATATTGGTCATGTTCATAGCCGCAAGAACGGGAGGCAGGGAACCCACATAGGTGGGGTGGATCCCCACGCCGTCCACCAGGCAGGGCACTTCCACACAGGCCTGCTGGGGAAAATCCTCGATGAGGTGCCCGGTGTTGAGCACGTTGCCGCCGATGCGGATGGGATTTCCGGTGTATACCGCCTCCATAATATAGGATGCGTACTCTTTCGTGCGGGTGTGGGTCAGCTTTTCGTCTCCCAGCAGCTGCCTGCCGGTCTTCTTCCAATCCTCGATCTGATTAACACACCGCCGGGGGTACTCGTCCAAGGGGATCTGGAAACGGTCAATAAGCTCCGGGTATTTGGACTTGATATAGAAGCAGTTGTACTCGGCATTGTGCTCGCTGGATTCGGTGCAGTAGTAGCCAAGCTTATCGATATAGTCAAAGCGGACCATGTCGGAATGGCGCTCCCCGGCGTTTTTCTCCCTGGCCCGCCGGCGGATCTCGGGATAGAGGTCAGTCCCGTTCCGGTCCTGAATTTTCAGAAGCCAGGCCATATGGTTGATGCCGGCAATCAGCTCCTTCCGCCCCTCCAGCTTGTCCTCCATGCCAAGGCTCCGGAGAAGATGCTCGGAGCAGACCTGAACGCTGTGGCACAGGCCCACGGTCTTAACACCGGTATAGCGCAGCATGAAGCCTGTAAGAATGGCCATGGGATTGGTGTAGTTCAGGAAAAGGGCATCGGGGCAGACCTCCTCCATATCCCGGGCAAAGGACTCCATTACCGGGATGGTCCGCAGGCCCCGCATAATACCGCCGATCCCCAGGGTGTCGGCAATGGTCTGCCGCAGGCCGTATTTCTTGGGAATCTCAAAGTCAATCATGGTACACGGATCGTAGCCGCCCACCTGGATGGCATTGACCACGAAATTAGCTCCCCGCAGGGCCTCTTTCCGCTGCTCCTGCCCCAGATAGCCCCGCAGCCGGGCACGGTTTTCGTTCACATTGGCGTTAATGGTCTCCAGAATCCGCTGGCTTTCCTGCAGCCGCACCGGGTCAATGTCATAAAGCGCAATCTCACAGTCCCGCAGCGCGGGAGTACACATGACATCGCCCAGAACATTCCGGGCAAAAACGGTGCTTCCGGCACCCATAAAAGTAATTTTCACGGGGATACCGCCTTTCTTCGTGATTGTTTTTCGTGTTTTTGGATTTCCTCGGCTTAATTGGCACTTACGAACGCATCGTTAGCACGCGTCATTCCGAACCAGCGCGCCGGCTTCAGTGGGAATCTCCATCGTGTTTGCAGATGCATTCTCCTAACCGGGAGATTGCCACACCAGTGTGCGCACTAGTTCGCAATGACCTGGAATTCGGGGCATGGGAATCTCCATCGTATAAGAGGCTGCTTACTCCTAAAGATGGAGATTGCCACACCGGGAAAGCGGACTGGTTGGCAATGACATGGAATTCGATTTGCTCCGCTAAATTGCTTCCTTTGGCGCTATCTGGGGGTTGACTCCCTGCCAACTGCCATAATATCGTAGGGCGTGGTCTGGTAGACAAAGTAGTTCAGCCAGTTGCTGAACAGCAAATTCCCGTGGCCCCGCCAGCGGACAATGGGCTCTTTCGTATCATCGTCCCCGGGATAGTAATTCACCGGGACATGGATGGGCAGACCCGCCGCCTTGTCCCGGCGGTATTCCCGCTCCAGGGTGTCCGGGTCGTACTCCGAGTGTCCGGTAACGAAAATCTGCCGTCCTTCCTTGTTCATGACGATGTAGACTCCCGCTTCCCGTGAGGAAGCCAGAATCTTGAGCCCCGGCACCGCCTCCACATCCTTCCGATCCACCGTGGTGTGCCGGGAATGGGGAACCCAGAATTCATCATCAAAGCCCCGCAGCAGAATGGCCCGCTTGTAATCGGCATGATGGGGATAGACCCCGAAAAGCTTTTCGGGAAGCTGCCGCTTAGCAATGCCGTAGTGGTAATATAGGCCTGCCTGGGCCGCCCAGCAGATATGCAGGGTGGAGTGGACATGGTCCTTGCTCCACTCCATGATTTTCACCAGCTCCTGCCAGTAGTCCACCTCTTCAAAAGGGAGGTTTTCCACCGGAGCCCCGGTGATGACCATGCCGTCAAACTTCCGTTCCTTCAGCTCATCAAAGGTTTTATAGAACGACAGCAGATGCTCCGGGGGCGTGTTCCGGGATGAGTGGGAGGAAACCATCATAAGCTCCAGATGCACCTGCAAAGGGGTATTGCCCAGCATCCGGCTGAGCTGGGTCTCCGTGACGATCTTCGTTGGCATCAGGTTCAGCAGGACGATTTCCAAAGGGCGGATATGCTGGGTCTCCGCCCGGGTCTGCCGCATAACAAAGATGTTTTCCTGCTGCAGTACTTCCCCGGCAGGCAGGTCGTTTGGTATCTGAATCGGCAAGTTTCTGTCTCCTTTTTATCTACTTATACGCGCTCCAGCGCCTGGGCAATATCCGCGATCAGGTCTTCCGCGTTTTCCAGACCGCAGCTCAGGCGGATCAGATCCGCCCCAACACCGGCGGCGTCCAGCTCAACGTCGGTCATCTGCCGGTGGGTGGAAGATGCCGGATGCAGGCAGCAGGTCCTCGAGTCCGCCACATGGGTCTCGATGGAGCCCAGCTTCAGGTGCTTCATAAAGCTTTCCGCTGCCTTTCTCCCGCCATAGAGGCCAAAGGAGATCACGCCGCAGGAGCCGTCGGGCATATACTTTTTGGCAAGGGCGTAGTATTTGTCCCCCTCCAGACCGCAGTACTTGACCCACTTGACCTTTTCATGTCCCTTGAGGTAGGACGCAATTGCCATGGCATTGTCACAGTGCTGCTTCATCCGCAGGGGCAGGCTCTCCAGGCCCAGATTCAGGAGGAAAGCGCTCTGGGGGGACTGAATGCAGCCAAAGTCCCGCATGAGCTGAGCGGTACACTTGTTGATAAACGCCCCGCCGATGCCGAAACGCTCCGTATAGGTGACCCCGTGGTAGCTTTCGTCCGGGGTGCACAGACCGGGGAATTTCTCCGGGTAGGCAGTCCAGTCGAATTTGCCGCTGTCCACAATGGCGCCGCCGATGGCGGAGGCGTGGCCGTCCATGTACTTGGTGGTGGAGTGGGTGACAATATCCGCGCCCCACTGGAAAGGCCGGCAGTGAATGGGGGTGGCAAAGGTATTGTCCACGATCAGGGGGACCCCATGGGCGTGGGCGGCCCGGGAGAATTTCTCAATATCCAGCACCGTCAGAGCAGGATTGGCAATGGTCTCCCCGAAAACCGCCTTGGTATTGGGCCGGAACGCGGCGTTCAGCTCCTCCTCCGTACAGTCGGGGTCCAGGAAGGTGGTCTCAACGCCCATCCGCTTCATGGTGACCGCCAGCAGGTTATAGCTTCCGCCGTAGATGGCGGAGCTGGCGACAACGTGGTCACCGCAGCCGGCAATATTGAAAATCGCCAGGAAATTGGCGGACTGGCCGGAGCTGGTCAGCATGGCGGCAGAACCGCCCTCCAGGGCGCAGATTTTTGCTGCCACCGCGTCACAGGTGGGATTTGCCAGTCTGGAATAAAAATAGCCCTCTGCCTCCAGATCAAAAAGCTTTCCCATATCCTCGGAAGTCGCGTACTTATAGGTAGTACTCTGAATAATGGGAATCTGCCGGGGCTCCCCGTTGCCCGGGGTATAGCCGGCCTGAATACACAAAGTTTCCATGTGAAGCTTCTGGTCCATTGCGGTCACCTCATACTATATTTTTGTTTATCTTATCTCTGCAAAACGTAAAATTGGAATTTGACGTGCCAATACCTTCCCCCGGGGGGAAGGTGCCCCGCAGGGGCGGATGAGGAACGGCGACATTTTCTGGTATGCGACGCAGGCAAACAAGAACATACAGTCTTTCGAATTGTACCTTTTTTACGATTTATATTCGTAATCGGAACATTTCGCCGTTCCTCATCAGTCTCGCTTTGCTCGACAGCTTCCCCCCGGGGGAAGCCATGGCGCTGCCGCGCCAGTGCGCCAAATACCAATTTTTCAGTGTGCTTACGAAAGCCGATAACCTTAATTTTATCGGGTTAATCAGCACATTTGTGCTTTCCTACACATCCTCCACACACTGGAAGATGAAAAATTTCAGATAGTAGCTTTCCTCCGCCGCCCAGAGAATGGGGTGGTCCATTGCCTGGGTCCGGAACTCCACCTGGCGCAGCCGCTTGTGGGCAATCCGCGCCGCCTCCCGGAGGGTCTGTGCCAGAAGCTCCTGGGTCATGAAATGGGAGCAGGAGCAGCTTGCCAGATACCCTCCGTTTTTCACCAGCTTCAGCCCGTTAATGTTGACCTCCCGGTAGCCCCGGATGGCATTCTTTGTGGCCTCCCGGGATTTGGTAAAGGCAGGCGGGTCCAGAATGACCACATCGTACTGCTCCCCTGCCGCTGCCATCCGGGGAAGCTCCTCCAGGACATTGGCGCAGCGGAAGCGCACCCGGTCCTGCAGACAATTCCTGCGGGCGTTTTCCTCCGCCTGGGCTAGGGCGAATTCCGAAATATCCAGCCCCAGCACCGACTGTGCCCCCGCAAGCCCCGCATTCAGCGCGAAGGTGCCCATGTGGGTAAAGCAGTCCAGCACCGTCTTTCCCGTGCAGATGCGCTGCATGGCCAGGCGGTTGTATTTCTGGTCCAGGAAAAAGCCGGTTTTCTGCCCGTTTTCCACATCCACCAGGTAGATGACCCCATTTTCCACGATCTCCACCTTTGTGTCAAAGGGCGCTCCCAGGAACCGCTTCACAGGAAGCAGCCCCTCCTTCTTCCGCTCGCCGGCGTCACTGCGCTCGAAGACCCCCCGGATCACGATACCGTCCTCCAGAAGTGTCTGCTTCACCAGCTCCACGAGCGTTTCCTTGAAGGCCTCCATACCCAGGGCAAGGCACTGGACTACGAGAACATCGGAATACTTGTCCACCACCAGCCCCGGGAGGAAATCCGCCTCCCCGAAAATAATCCGGCAGGCGCTTACATCCCGGTATTCTATTCCCAGATTCCCCAGCCCAACGCGGAGGATCCGCTCTGCCTCCGGGCTCACCGGGGAGGGGTGGGTACTGCGCAGAACGGACTTTCGGTAGTCCCAGGCACTGCGCACACGAAACCGCAGAAAGTCCTCGTTAATCTCCTGCTCCGGGTTCCGGGTCAGCATCCTCACACGGATTTTAGAATTCTGGTTGATAAAGCCCTTTCCCAGGGCCCGTCCCACCGCGTCCTGCACGGCTACCACGCTGCCGTTTTTGAACCGGCCCGTAATGGTGCCGATCTCATTGTCATAGATCCACAGGCCGCCGGAAGCAAAATACCTTCCCTCGCCCTGTTTTAATGTTACAACCGTCTGATTTTCCATTGTATTTCCTACCATTCCCGCCGGATTTCCGATTCTTCCACCTGGTATTTTTTCAGGAACTCCCGAAGGTCTTCCCCGTTTCGGATCAGCATGATCTCCTGAAACTTTCCCGAGGCCGTTTCCTTGAAGCCCGCCACCTGTTCCCCGGTACAGATACTGGACCGGATGACCGGTATCTTCCCGGTCTTGTCATACGACACAGGCGGCTTCTTTCGTCTGCCAAACAGCATACCCGCATACCTGCTTTCTTATTAACGCCACTATTCAGAAGCTACTATTTACACCCGTGAATAGTTCGGGAAATAGCAGGAAAATCCGGGAGATTGCCACACCAGTCTGCGGACTGGTTCGCAATGACACGGGCACTGAATAGATTCCTTAAAACTTTAAACATATTCCGTCTCAATGACCACTTCCAACCGGTTCTCGGGATACCGCTCATGCATATAGGCCCGGAATTCTGCTTCCAGAGCATCCCAGTCCCTGAGACTGTAATCCACCACCAGGTCGCAGTAAATGTCATTGTTTTTAGGGTCAATGTACAGGGCGTGGTAGCTCTTGATATGTTCATGCTCCCGGATGAACCGGGCGATATACCCCCGCAGTTCTTTCAGCGTCTCCCGGTCGTTGTTTACCGCGTAAATGCCGAAAACCATGGTGACATGGTACTCGTGCATGATCCGAAGCTGGAGGTCATGGATATTGGCGTAAACCTCCTCCACGGTCTTGCCGCAGTCGATTTCGATATTCACGGAACCGGAATAGGCATCCGGGCCATAATTATGGAGCATCATATCCGCCGCGTTCAAAACCATGGGCTCCTCCCGGATCACCCGGTACAGCTCCTGGGCAAGCTCCTTGTCCCCCGGCCTGCCCAGCAGCTCAGAAACCGTGTCCTTCAGCACCTCGGCCCCTGCCTTGATGATAACGAGGGAGGTAATGACAGCGGCATAGGCATCCAGGGACAGGTCAAAGAGCAGATATACCAGGGTTGCCAGAATGGTCACCACGGAAACGATGCAGTCGGTCCGGCATTCCTTGCCCACCGCCACCAGAGAACCGGAGTCGATACGCTTACCCTCCCGGATGAGAAAGGTTCCCAGAAACAGCTTGATCACCGCGGAAAAGCCGATTAAGCCGGTAATGAGGAAGGACAGCTCCACCTCATAGGGATGGAGAATGCCGTCCACCGCCCCGGTAAAGGCTTCCAGACCGGCGTACAGAATCAGTCCGCCGATCACAAGGCTGGTCAGATACTCAATCCTTCCGTAGCCGAAAGGATGCTTTTCCGTGGGGTGCATTGCCGCCAGCTTGGTACCCAGAATGGTGAGGATGCCGGAGGCGGCATCGGCAGCATTGTTCAGGCCCTCGGAAACCACGGCAATGGAGTGTACCGCCAGACCGATGACGATCTTCATGGCCGAAGTCAGAATATTGACGATGATCCCCAGTCCGGAGGTGGTCAGGATGACACCCTCCCGGGAATCCGGGTCCTGCCGGAAAAGGGAATACAGGAGTTTCATAGGTCTTTCCTCCAAACGCGGTTTCTTGCTTTTTTCACCCAACAGTATACCACGCAAAAATTCCCCCGTCTACCACTTTTTCCCGTTTCCCCCCTTGCTTTTTCTCTCTGTCATGATAAAATCTCTATGGAAGCGTCCCGGTTCCCCGGGGATGCAGGACAGATTCTTTTCCCGTTGCAGGCTTAGCAGGCTAATCCAGCGAAGCGACAAATGGGAATTTGAAAAGGGGAGTGCGCCCCGAACAACACTGTCATTCCGAACCAGCGCACTACTTTCGTGGGAATCTCCATCGAATTTCAGGCAGCCTATCGTCATACATACCGCTCTTTTGCACTATTTTCCACAATTTGTCAACGAAAGGTGGTGCTTCTAACCGGGAGATTGCCACGAAAGTAGTGCGCACTGGCTCGCAATGACCGGGCAGTCGACAAAACCCAATTTGTATATTTGCGGAATCAGGCCGATATGCCCATTCTATTATCCCGGTAATACCGGGCATCAGAAAGGAATATACCATGAATCAGAGGGAATTGCAGCACAGCGGGCAGCTCTACTGGCCCAACGACAGCACCATTCTGGAAGAACAGTTTCTCTGCCTGGAAAAGCTCTATGACTACAACGCCACCCGGCCCCTGGAGCAGGAAAAGCGGGCGGAGCTCCTCCGGCAGATGTTCGCCGAGATCGGAGAAAACTGCTATATTGAGCCGCCTTTCTATTCCAACTGGGGCGGTCACCATGTCCACTTCGGGGATGGGGTCTACGCCAACTTCGGCCTGACCTGCGTGGACGACACCCACATCTATGTGGGCAGCCACACCATGTTTGCCCCCCATGTGACCCTGGCCACCGCGGGGCATCCCATCGCCCCCTCTCTGCGGCAGTATGGCATCCAGCACAACCAGCCCATCCATATCGGAGAAAACTGCTGGCTGGGCGCTGGGGTCATTGTCATGCCTGGCGTCACCATCGGAGACAATACCGTAATCGGCGCGGGCAGCGTGGTGACAAAGGATATTCCCGCCAACGTTGTCGCGGTGGGAAATCCCTGCCGGGTCATGCGCCCCATCGGAGAAAAGGACCGGCTGTATTTCTATAAGGACCGGGAAATCGACTGGGAGGCCTGGAACGCCTGGTGCGAAGAACAGACCGGGAGCCCCCTATCCGCTCCGGCCTTGCCCGCGCAAAGCTCCGGCAGCCCGGATTGACACCCTGCATAAATCAGAAAGGATGGTTGTAAGCATGAACGTACTGATTCTGAACGGCAGTCCCCACAAAAAGGGCTCCACCTATACCGCCCTGCACGAAATGGAGGCGGTTTTCCATCAGGAGGGGATCCAAACGGAACTCATCCATGTAGGGCATCTCCCCATCCGTGGCTGCATTGCCTGCGGCGGCTGCAGGAAAACCGGAAAATGCGTTTTTGACGACATTGTCAATGAAGTCGCGGAAAAATTCCGGGATGCCGACGGTCTCGTGGTGGGCACACCGGTCTATTACGCTTCCGCCAACGCCACCCTGGTGGCGCTGCTGCAGCGGCTGTTTCACAGTACCTCTTTCGACAAAACCATGAAGGTGGGCGCGGCTGTGGCCTCTGCCCGCCGGGGCGGACTCACCGCCACCTTCGACGAGCTGAACAAGTTCTTCACCATCAGCGGCATGCCTGTGGCCTCCGGCCAGTACTGGAACGGCATCCACGGAAACAACGCCGAAGAAGCCTTGGCTGACGGGGAAGGCCTGCAAATGATGCGGACCCTGGCCCGGAATATGAGCTTTCTCATGCGGGGCATTGCCCTGGAAAAAGCGCGCGGCGGTTTGCCGGAGCGGGAAAACAAGATCTCCACCAATTTCATACGCTGACGCTTCCTAAAAAGGGCTGTCTCACTAAGGTAAAACTGCACAACAAAAAAGCTGTCATTCCGAGAAAGTAGCGCACTACTGACCTGGGAATCTCCATCGTATAAGAGGCTGTATACCTTTTAACCGGGAGATTGCCACACCAGTGACGTCGGTCACTGGTTCGCAATGACAGTGTTTTTGTTTATTCTGACGAAAAGACTTCTTAGTGAGACAGCCCCTTTCGCGGTTTCTGCCGGCTTCTTCCAGATTTTTCCACCCGCTTTGATTCGTCAAATTCCCCCGGCTTTCCTCCTAAAACGATTGACAAACAGCGGACAATCGCCTAAAATGTAAAATATACGTTCCGGATATTCTGAAACCCTGGGAGGTGCAGCGCAGTGGAAAACATCATATGGTTTGATGTGTGCGCAGTCATTCTTGTTGCGCTTCTTCTGGTACTGTACTACAAGAAATTCAGTGCGCCTTTTCAGAAATATTCCCTTTTTCTGCTGCTTCTGTGGCTGAACCTCATCTCCGGCATAACAAGTCTTGCAAGCTTCGTGCTGCCCGGCCATGCACCTTTGTGGGTGCTCCGCCTGCTGAATGCGCTGTACTTTTTTTCCCACGGCGCCACCCCCACCGCCCTGTTCCTGTATGTCTGTTCCCTGACGGACTACAACCTGACCCACTTCCACCAGCTGTCGGCCTGGCTGGTGCCCACTATCATCAACTCCGCGCTTTGCGTTCTGTCCATCTTCTTTGACATCTACTTTCAGCTGGATCCGGATGGGACCTATCACCGGGGCCCGCTGATTACCATTATTTACATTTTAACCTGCTTCAATTTCTTTGCCATCGTCTACACCCTGATTCGCAACCGGTCTCTGATTCCCAGGCTGGAGCAGCTCTCCATTCACCTGTTTCTGGTGTTTATGGTCTCTGCCATTTTCATTCAGCTTCTCTTTCCCAACCTGGTCATTGAGAACTTCATATGCGCCTGCTGTCTGATGGTTTCCCAGCTGACGGTACAGAATCCGGAACAGATCATGGACGGCCCCACAAGGATTCTGAATAAAACCGGTTTTTCCTACCTTCTGGTTCCTCCGCTGTCCAACGGGAAGGATTTTCAGGTAGGATTCATGATCCTGGATAACTATTATGCTCTGGAAAAGGTTCTGGGCTTTGACATTCTGGAGCAGCGGATTCAGACCTTTGCCGACTATCTTCGGACAAATACCGGGTGCCTGTTTGCCCGGGTGGAAAACCGCCGCTTCTGCTTTGTATCCCAGGGCTTTCGGGATGGCGGAAATGTGGAGGCAGTGCTGGATAAGCTGAAAGAAGCCTGCATAACCAGGCAGGCCAAATATCCCGCTCCCGCCCGGATGCAGTTCAAATGCGGAATTCTGCGCTGTCCCCAGGACGCCTCCTCCTTTACCGAGCTCATGTCCCTGCTGGACATTGCCGCCCAGGCTCCCGGCAGTGAAGATGCCTGCTTCACCCGCCTGGGCGACGGGGATATTGCCAAGCTTCGCCGGTATAAGCAGATCGAACAGATCGTCCAGACCGCTGTGGAAGACGGCTCGCTGTACGTTGTGTACCAGCCCATCTACTGCACCGGCAGCCGCAGGTTTTGCTCCGCGGAAGCGCTGCTGCGGATGAACAGCAAAGCCTTGGGAGAGATTTCCCCCGGGGAATTCATTCCCATCGCCGAGCAGAACGGCGCCATTCTGAAAATGACCCAGTTCGTGCTGGAAACCGTCTGCTCCTTTCTGCGCACCTCGGGGATTCAGGAGTACGGTATCCGCCGGGTGGATATTAACCTCTCCACCATGGACTGCACCCAGACGGACATTTCCCAGCGGATTCTGAAATGCATCCGGGAAAATGACCTGCCTCCCAGCCTTGTCAGCGTGGAACTGACCGAGACCGCTTTCAGCTCCCTGCCCGAGAGTATCAACCGTACCCTCACCGCCCTGTCCCAGGAGGGAGTCCGGGTACTGATCGACGATTACGGCACCGGATACTCCAACCTCAGCCGTCTGACCAGCTTCCCCTTGGACATTGTAAAGATCGACAAATCTCTGATCAAAGACATTCCCGGCTCCCCCACCGCCCGGATTGTGCTGAACCATACTCTGGAAATGATGGAACGGCTGAATAAAAGGGTTTTGGTGGAGGGTGTGGAAACCCAGGAGCAGCTTGACTACCTGCTTCCCCGAAATGACTGCAACTACATTCAGGGCTACTACTTCGCAAAGCCCATGAGCGGGGACGATCTGGTTGCTCTGTTCCGGGATCAGCATGCCCGGTCCTGCAGCCCCAACCCAGATGCGGTTTCCTGCTGAATAGAAAGGAGATGCATTTGATTTGTTTTTCTTTGCCCTACCTATCTATTACCTTGTGATTATTTATATCACTGCTGCCCTGCTTCCGGCGTTCTTTCTCATGCGCTACGTCTATGTGCACGATACCGTGGAAAAGGAACCGCCTCTGCTGCTTCTGAGCCTGGTAGTGCGGGGCGTGCTGGCCGCGCTGGCTGCTGCCGTATTGGAAATGATCGGGAAAGCTCTGCTTGGCTCCTTTGTCCCGGCGGGCAGCCCCAATTACGTTTTCTATTTTGCGTTTCTCGTGGTAGCCGCCGCGGAGGAAGGTATGAAGTACCTGTTCCTGTACCGCAGGACCTGGCACGATCCCAATTTCAACTGCCGTTTTGACGGCATCGTCTATGCCGCCTTTGTATCCCTGGGCTTTGCCGGATTTGAAAACATCCTGTATGTGTTCCAGTACGGCCTGTCCGTGGCCCTTCCCAGAGCGATTCTGGCGATTCCCGGGCACCTGGGCTTCTCCGTGTTCATGGGCTTCTTTTACAGCCGTGCCAAGCGCCGGTATGACATAGGGAAAATCACCACCGGCCGGATCCACCTCCTGCTTGCGTATCTGGCCCCGGTCTTCCTCCACGGGGTATACGATTCCTGCTGCATGCTGGGGTCTAACATGTCCACTGTCGTTTTTCTACTGTTCGTGGCGGCCATGTATTTCATTGTCATTCGCCTGATCAAACGGGAGTCCCGCACCGACCGGCCCATCTGACCCTATAAAAAGAAATCGGGGCTGTCTCACTAAGGTAAAACTGCACAACAAAAAAGCTGTCATTCCGAGAAAGTAGCGCACTACTTTCTCGGAATGACAGTTCTCTTTTTGCGCAGTATTACTTTTGTGAGACACGTTTACAGGATGATTACCCTATTGTACCCGGTACCCCGCCTGCATCAGGGATAAAATCTGCTGCCAGAACCGCTTTTCTTCTTCCCGGTACATTTCCCCGCAGGTGAGGACCGTAAAGGAGATAATCCGGTTCCGGTTATCGATCCACGCGGTTTTCATGCTTCCGCCTGCTTCCGGGCGACATACTCTCTGATTTCTTCCTCGTTTGTTTCGGTTACAACGTAGCGGTAGTTCCATCTGTCGGGGTACTTAACCACAATTTCACGGATATTGCCCAGTTCATCAAAATAATAGGTATACACTGTGCAGGGACTGCCGCTGCTTTTGGACAAGCTTTGCCCAAAGCTGATCTCCCGGTCGCTGATTACGCTGCAGCCCTCCGGGAAGTACATACAGTCGTAGTCATCATTTTCCCAGCTCCGTTTCAGCCAGTTGCCATAGAAAAGGCCTCCCGCCGTTTCGGTGACGCTGTGGGAATACTGCTCCTGCTTGTAGTAGTCCGTGACCTGGGTGCCGTCACAGTGCCAGTACACCTGGCTCAGATACGCTCCGTCATCGTAATCGGAGTACCCGGTTGTCCACAGTTCCACTCGGTAGGTGCTGGCTTCCAGTTTTTGGATGGCGGTATTCACTCTCGCCAGCGCTTCTTCGCCGCCCTCGCCAAAGACACCGCCGGTGGGATTCATCAAAAACTCCGCGTACTGGATCGTGGTTTCCGTCCCGTTATAAAAGCGCTTTCCCATTCGGTACACACCGGCATCCAGATATCCGTAAGCTTCCGTCCAGTCCACGTTACAGACCTCCGTGCGGCTGCCCAGGGTTATGGTTTCGCTTCCCCAGGAAGCTTCCTTTCCCTCGCCGCCCAGGCGTTCCCAGCGGGAGTCCACTCTCTTTTCCAGCCAGAAGCTTCCGTCGGTAGTATACCGGGACACCCCCACAGCGTTAGTTGCCAGCCAGACCTCTCCGCCCCCTGGCTTCAGAAGATCATCATCCACCCGGAAGAAGATCCCCCAGGGAGAATTCTCCTGGGCGGTGAAAGAATTCTCCGGCTCATAGCTGTTTGCACCGTCGCTGAGCGTGCCCCATCCGAGCCCCTCAACCTCCATATGGATCCGGTGGCTTTCTGCCACATTGCCGTTTTCATCCAGCCGTTCCGTCAGACGGTCAACAGATTTCAGCTTGCCGTTCTCGTTGAAGCAATAGGTATCCGTGCCCCGGCAGGGAGTTCCGTCGTACTCCGCCCAGACAGAGTAGAAACGGATTTCCTCCTGGGAAATCACCGATTGCCCCTCCGGGAACAGGAACCGGCGGTTCTGGTTCAGGCGGAAAGGCTCGTCCCACTTACCGGCCTCATATGCGGCATTGTCTCCTGTAACGCTGGAGGTCACAAAGGAGCCCATATAGTAGTCCACACGGGCCTTCCCGCTGGACTTTATGATGCCTTTTACGGGACTGAGACCGCCGTCCCGGTTGGTTTCCGAAAGAATCACCGCATATTCATCGCCTGTCAGCTGCTCCAGAGCGGCACTGCAGCGGGTAAGGGCCGCTTCTTCATCTGTGGGGAGTTCTTCCCGGTAGATATGGAACGGCGCATAGAAGACAGCAGAGTCCGTGTCGCTGGAAATGGTCTGCACGATGCGGTAGTCCCCCGCGTCCAGGCTGCCGTACAGCAGCTCCCAATTTACTTTCTCTTCATGATACTCTGCCGCCATATCCCGGTGCTGGGCAAAGCCGATGTTCCTCATATCAAACTGGATGGGGCCAACGGGCTCCCAGTCAGTTCCGTTCCAGCGTTCCAGACCGGTATCCGACATGGACATTCCTTCCGATGCTGCGGCGAAGCGTTCCTCCACGGCATAGACCACCGTCCCGCCGGTGGGGGCGGAAGCGTCTATAAAGAAGTTAATGCCCCAATCCGGGTTTGGCTCCGTCTCCGGCAGCTGGGCGGGGGTGAAGGCCGTGGGATCCTGGCGGCTGCTTTCCTGCAGCTTCTCCTGGTTGTCAACCACCACCTCCACCTTTTCCGGGGGACTGGTAAGCAAACACACCGCCACAAAGGCAATGGCAATAACGCCCAGCAGGCTGATCCAGAAGCCGGGCTTTTTATAATTCAGTGCGGATTTGATACGATTTTTCACGCTGACCTCGCCAAAGGCCACCGGGCAGGCGGCGTAGTGCACATGATCGGTGCTGCACTGCAGAAGGGCCAAAGCGTAGGCTTTCCGTTCCTCCAGCTCCATGAACTGAACCACCCGTTCATCACAGGCCATTTCAATGTCCTTGCACAGCAGGATGTAGGACAGCCAGACCAGGGGATTAAACCAGTGGAGCGCCAGGGCCGCGAAGCCGATGACTTTGATCCAGTGGTCTCCCTTATCCAGATGGGTGCGCTCATGGGCAAGGACCTGCTTCTTTGTTTCCTCCGACATTCCCGTGGGAATATAGATTTTCGGTTTGACAAACCCCAGGACAAAGGCTGTCTCAATGCGGTCCGATTCCCACCCGCCGGGGACCTTCACCGCGTCCGCGACCCGGCGTCTGAGATGGATGTAGGACAGGGCGCTGTAGGACGCGATGACGACGGCAACCCCAATCCACACAAAGGTGGCCGCCCCGGGAATCGATATAGAGACCGGAAGGGAAATACTGGGCGGCTGAAGGCTGAACCGGCTCTGCAAAGGAACCGGCATCAGCAGCCGAAGCCCTGCCAGGGACCAAAGAACGCAAATGATTTTCCTGGGTGCCTTCCGCAGCACCAGCCGCAGAATCAGCACGGCAAGAATCACGATGCTTCCATGGAAGCTGGCGGTCAGAACATTCTGAAAGAACGCTTCCATCGCTCATTCCTCCTGATAGGTGTCGATCAGTGCCCGCAGCTGGTCAACATCCTGTTTGCTCAGCTTCCTGCCCCGGGAAAATGCGGCGATAAAAGCCGGGACGGAGCCCTCAAAGGTTTCCTCCACCATTTCCTCCAACCGGGATTTCTGGGCTTCCTCCTTGGAGATAAGGGACGAAACCATGGTATTTTCGTTTTTGACCACGCCCCGCTCGGACAGGCGCCGGATCACGGTATAGGTCGTAGCCTTTGACCAGCCCAGGTGCTCCTTGCAAAGCTCCACCAGCTTTGTAGAGTTGATGGGCTCATTTTCCCACAGCAGCAGGCAGAACCGGTATTCGCTTTCAAAAATTTTCGGTGTTTCCATAGAGATAGACTCCTTTCCTTGTATTTTCAGAATCCTTTACTGAAAAGGAACTGCCGGTTCCCCGTTGCAGGTAATGTTTTCGCAGTCGTAGATCCGGAAAACCGGTCCGCCCAGATCCCGGAAAGTATTGCCGTCCACATTCACGTCATAGCAGTTGGTAAGCTCCACGCCGCCGATGCTGCACTCATAAATCTCGTTGTTCACAAGCTGCATGTTTTTGCTGCTCATGCCTGTGACGCCAACAGTGCCGCAGCCGAACAGGCCGCAGTCCTCAACCAGAATATCCTGGCTGTTCAGGAAGAGCAGCACTCCGCCCATGCAGGAGCCGGGTTCCTTGGTGTGGCCCGCGGTAAAGCCGACAGTATGAATATTACTGCAGTTTTCAAACGCGAGGACGTGGGCATATCTGGGAACGGAGGAAACCACATTCACGCCGTGGGTTTCTCCGCTGCCCCGAATGGTCAGATTGGAGACATTGTAGATATGCAGCTCGGGCCCGTCAAAGCTTTCGTACCAGTAATAATATTCTCCGTCCGTTTCGCCGTAGCCCGTTGCCTCGCTGAGATCGATGAGCGCCGCGTCCAGGATGATTTCCGTATTGGGAGCGATGGCGGCCAGAAATTCATCCACAGTGGTCACAGTAACCTGCGTCTGCGCCTCCGTAATCACCGGGATGATCTCCACCGTGAAAGGCTGCGTTTCCTCTGTTGCCGCTTCCGTTGGGGCTTCTGTTTCCGGTTCCGCTTCGATGGGTGCTGCCGTTTCAGACGGAATTGTTTCAGCGGTAATTGTTTCTGTGGGTGCCTCCATGGTGGTGGAGGGCATCGGCCCATGCCCTCCGGGAGCGCATCCAGCCAAGCAAGACAGGATCAGCAGCAGCGACACCGTAATTGCGATTTTATTTTTCATGTGTATCAAATCCTTTCCGTATTTTTCCGCGTGGTTACCGAATACCGCGAATGGCCAGCAGGGAAATCACCATCGCCATCAGCAGTGTGCTCCATGGGGTAAAGGTCATGGGGATCCCTCCAATTATCTGTTTGGTTTAATGCATTAAATCTTATAATCGAAGTTTAACACATTAAACCTCGCTTGTCAACATTTATTTTTATGTTTATCGGATTAACGCAGCAAAATGATCGTTTGCCGGCAGTGCCGGCGGACAAGTCGTGCGTTAGATTTGTGTAATCGTTTCTTCCCTGACCCGCTCGGTGTCGTTCTATGGTGCGCGCTTCCGTGCGGAACGTGTCCTTGCCCCCGCACTTGTGAGGGGGGTGGTACCAGTCCGCTTAAGTGGTACCGGGGGGAGTCCGTATAACCGGCTGCATCTTCAATATTCGTGTCATTCCGAACCAGTTCTCAAACTGGTGTGGGAATCTCCATCGTCATTGTGACCGCGTTCCTCTAACCGGGAGATTGCCACACCAGTCTGCGGACTGGTTCGCAATGACCGGGAATTCGATACCGCGCCAGTGCGGTAAACGATCCTTTACTGCACGAAATTCAGACACGACTGAATCGATTTTTCTTCCATTGTATATGCGCATAATCGAATCAAAACCAATTTATGCCGGCATTCCAATGGAAGCCTGAAAAACCGAAAAAATTCCCCGGCAGAGCCTCAAAATGGGCCCGCCGGGGGATAATGCAATTCACTTAGTCTTCGTCCCAGTTGTGCCAGGTGTTCTGCACGTCGTCATCGTCGTCAAAGAGCTCCAGCATCTTTTCCATCCGCTCCGCGTCCTCGGGGGACAGCTTCACATAGTTCTGGGGCACCATCTCGATCTGTGCGGAAACAAAGGTGTAGTTCTTCGCGGTCATGGCATCCGCCACAGCGTTAAAGTCATCGGGGGTGGTGTACACCGTGAAAGCCTCGCCGTCGGCCTCAAAATCGTCCGCGCCGCAGTCCATGGCATCCATCATCACAGCATCTTCCTCGTAGTCCCCGTCCTCGTTATCGATGACCAGAACGCCCTTCTTGTCAAAGCTCCAGCTCACACAGCCGTTGGCGCCCAGGTTTCCGCCGAATTTGTCAAAGTGGTGGCGCACGGAGGCGGCAGTCCGGTTGCGGTTGTCGGTCATGGCTTCCACGATCACAGCCACGCCGCCGGGGCCATAGCCTTCATAGGTGATGGATTCATAATTGTCGCCGGAGCCGGCATTGCTGGCCTTTTCCAGCACCCGTCTGATATTGTCGTTGGGCATGTTGGCGGCCTTGGCCTTGGTGATAACGGTTGCCAGTCTGGAGTTGTAGGCAGGATCGGCGGAGCCGCCGCCCTCTTTCACCGCCACGATCATTTCCTTGGCGATCTTGGTAAAGGAGGCCGCCCGCTTGGCGTCCTGCGCGCCCTTGGTTTTCTGGATGTTATGCCATTTGGAATGTCCGGACATAAAGAAAATCTTCCCTTCTGGAATAGTATATCAAAGAAATCAATTCATTTTAGCACTTCCCCACAAAAAAATCAACAGATTTTTTCATGGATGGAGCGTTTCTCATGACAGCACTTCCCCGGCAGCTTCCCGCATATTCAGACTGCGCATGCTGTACTGGCTGCGCAGGGTATCGAAGTAAGAAAAGATTTCCTCCAGCTGGGCAAGATGGTACTCGGTCCGCACACCCACATTGTGGGGATGCCACCACAGATGGAAGGTCTTCCCCGTTTTCGCCGCATGGAGCATCTGACGCTTGATCCTGTGGAGCTTAAGCCCCTCCAGAAAGCCCAGGGGAGCAAAATAGGGCTTATACATCCTCGACCCCATGAGATTGACGATGCCGTCTTCCTGCCTGGGGGTATAACCTCCCTGCCCGGTTAGAGGCAGGTACACATCCGCCAGCCGCAGCAGCCTTTTCAGAGGCACAAAGGGGATTTTTTCATGGATCCAGTCGTTTTCCTCGTCCCGGTAGGCGGTAAAGCCCAGCTCCCGCAGCACCGCCACATGTGACCGCGTGGTCTGGTTTCTGGGGAAGATGACACTGGTCACACTGTACCCGTGGGCTGCGGCGATCTGTTTCGCGGCGACCATGTCCGCCCGGAACTGCTCCGGGGTTTGCCCCTTTTCCCGGCAGTAGTAGTGGGAGAAGGTGTGGCTGCCGATCTCCTGACCGGGACAGGCTGCTATTTTTTCCAGCAGAGAGGCAGCAAAAAAGCAGGGCGCCGCCGTCTCATCCTCCCCGATTTCCTCCAGGCACCGGTAGGTAGACAGCGCGGAATTATCGTATTCCGGACGCAGGTCAGGAAGAAAACCGGCCAGTTCTTTTTTATTGGCAGCGAACTGGAAGCCCACCGTGGCCCAGGTGGCGTGGATGCCATGCTTCCGAAAGAGCTCCAAAAGCAGCGGGATCGCCTCCCGGCCTCCCAGGACATGATCTTCGTACTGCTTTAGCTCCACGCAGTCCTGCATGCCCCAGAACAGTTCAAAATCCAGTGATACGATCAGTGTACCCGGCATCTTAAAGCCCCCAATCTCCCGCGCCCAGAGTATCCCGGTAGATTTCCCGCATTTTCCGCTGCACCTCCGGCGCGGAGAAGCGGCGCACCTTTTCCCGGGCCGCCTCTCCAAGACGGGAGCGCAGTTCGGGATCGTCATACAGCTTATGGATGGCTTCGGCGGCGCCCTCCGGCGTCAGCGGCATGTACACGCCTTCCACGCCGTCGTCAATCAGGTCCGTATTGCCCCGGATCTTTCCCACAATGGCAGGCAGACCGCTGGCCATAGCCTCCATCAGTGCAACAGACAGTCCCTCCCGGATGGAGGGGAAGAAAAAGGCATCGGCAGCGCGGTACAGCTCCGCCACGTCATCCCGGTAGCCTGTGAAGATCACCCGGTCGGAAATGTCCAGCTCCCGGGCCAGGGCTTGGAGAGCTTCCATCTGCTCTCCCCTGCCCACCAGCACATACCGGATGGGCTTGCGGCGCAGCAGGGCCAGGGCCTGCAAAGCAAGGCGGTGGTTTTTGTTCACCGTCATCTCCCCCACGCTCAGGAGCACAAATTCGTCTTTTCCGATCCCCAGCTTTTCCCTTGCAGCCTCCCGGCTGCCTCTAAACCGCCCAATGTCCACCCCCACCCCGGGGACATAGCACACCTTTCCGGCGTGGATATGTTTTTTGGCAAAGGCGTAGTCCTCCCGGTTGATGGTAATAAGGACATCCGTGAAAAAGCCGCACAGCCACTCCGCCGGAAAATACACCAGCCAGTTAAGCAGCGGTGCGCCCCGGTAAAAGTGGAAGCCGTGGGCGGTATAGATGACCTTGGTTCCCTTTTTCCGGGCCTTTCGGGCGGCAAGCCTGGTAAGGAGCGCCCCTACCGGAGTATGGCAGTGGATAAGGTCGTACTCTCCCTCGTCAATGACCCGCTTTAAATCCCGGTAGGCCCGCAGGTTTCCGGGCTTTAAAGGGGAGCGCTCAAAGGGAATATCATAGTACCGGTCACAGCAGGGAATCACGCAGTCGCCAGGATCCTCATAGTCATTCCGGGCGGCAACCGCGGTTTCCCATCCCGCCTGCTGAAACATCCGCAGGAAGGGAATATGAAATTCCATGATATGGGTCTTGACCACAGTGGCCGCGAACAGTACCTTTTTCATAACCAGTCTCCTGTCAGAAAATGCTTTTCCGTTTTTTGATCTGCCACAGCTCCCAAAGGCCCAGGGCCGCGCCTAAGCCCCACCGGGGAAGCCAGGCAGCGGGAAGCACCGTCACCAGAACCGCGGCGAAAGCAAAGGCAGCAGCGTATTTTCCCCAAAACCGGATACCGAAGGGATAATTTTTCTTCCCCAGTACATACCGGGTGTAGCAGTAATGAAACATGAACTGGAAGGTGTGGGACAGCACCGTTGCCGCCGCCGCGCCCGCCAGACCGAAGCGGAGTATAAAAACATAGTTAAGGCCGATGTTGAGAACGCAGGAGGTAACGGTCGCCGCCGCCACCATCTTGGTTTTTTTGTGGAAGTACTCAAAATTGACGGGGAAGGTACACAAAAAGTTCAGATAGAACCCTGTGGCAAACAGGGTAGTGAGGGATGTCCCCTCCCAGAAATCCTGTCCGGCGAACCAGTGGTACACCTCCGGTGTCAGCAGCACAAAGCCCATAGCCAGCACCGTGAACAGCTCCAGAAAATGCTTTGCCTGAAACCGCACCCGGTCCAGATTCCCCTGTTTCATGTCCTCAAAAAAGAAGGGGGTCCAGCTGTTATTCAGCGCGGCAAAGATACTGAACAGGACGCTTCCGAAATTGTAGGCCAGGCTGTAGATGCCGGCCTTGCTGTCTCCCAGCATTTTCTTCACCATCACCAGGTCGCTGTGGCCAAGCAGGAGGTCGGACAGGCTGTAAAACACAACCGGGATGGCCAGCGCGATGCAGAACCGCCAGTATTCCCGTTTATAAAAGGTTTTTCCGGAATGCAGAATATAGGCACATACGGCAATACCCAGGACGCCGTAGGTAACGGCAAGGCCCAGAATCCGGCCCACATAGCGCAGGTTTTCCGGCATGAGCAGGATCAGTCCCACGGACAGGGCAAGGGTCGTCAGCGTAACGCCCAGGGACAGGACGAGATTCCTCCCCGCCTTAAATTCGTAGGTAAATTTACTGTTCAGGAAATTGACACAGAAGGAACCGAAGGCATGCCACAGCAGCAAAACGATCAGGTACCACTGCATTTCCAGCAGCGTGGAAACAGGGCCCAGAAAAATGAGCACCAGGACGCAGCAGCACAGGAACGAAAAAAGGGACAGCGTCATCACCGAAGACTGGTAGGCCTTCTGCTGCTCCGGTGGGTACTCCACCCGGGCATTGACCAATGTTCCGCTGGTCTGGAGGGTCCCTGTTATGGCTGCCACACTCACCCAGACATTATAGGTAGACAGCACACCGTAGCCGTTGGTTCCCAAAAGCCGGGAAAAAATCGCGGAAGTGACGATGGAAAGCCCCCGCAGCAGCAGGGTGCTGAGCATATTCAAGAATGCAATGCGGTTTTGTTTTTTCATAATTCCATCCGATTTCAGGTATTGGATCCTTGCCCAGTCCGGTTTATCTCCTGAGCGCCCGATACACTGCGCGTAAGGGGCCGTAGAGGCCGGATACAAGCAGAAGCGCCTCCTGTTTGTCCCTCCCGGAGGCATACCGGCAGCCCAGCAGGAAGGTCAGTTCCCGGCTCAGTTCCCGACGGGACCGGCGATACTGGGGTGCAAATTTCTTCCTGTCCTCCGGCGATGCCAGATTCAGCAGCTTGAGGATATAGATTTGTGCCCAGGCGTTCAGATACCGGGCCTCGTAAACAAGTCCTGGGTACGCCTCCCGGCATTGGGCCAGAACCATTTGGGTGTGCTCCGGAAAATGGAAGGACCGTTCCGACACCTTGGAATAGCTAATGCTGCCCTCCCGGTGATAGTAATAGTACACCCGCTCCGGGCAGAGGGCCGCCTCCCCGGCTTTGAGAGCCAGGCGGTAGGTAACAGGCACATCCTCATTGACCCTGCCAACAGGATACCGGATGTCCTGAAATAGCTCCGCCCGGTACAGCTTATCCCAGGCCGCCGAATCCAGATGGTTCCAGGTAAAGATACGCCGGGCCAGCTCCATTCCGGAGACCGTTTCCTCTTTTTCCGGGCAGAGCCCCGGGGTTGTTTTGACCGTTTTCTCACTCACATCCCAGCGTCCCGCGCAGACCAGCTTTACATTCTGCCGCTGGGCACAGGCCAGCAGCTTTTCATAGCAGTCCGGTGTGATCCAGTCGTCGCTGTCCACAAAGCCCAGCCACTGCCCCCGGGCAATGTCGATCCCCGCATTGCGGGCGCTGCTCAGGCCGCCGTTTTCCTTGTGGATCACCCGGACCCGGGGATCCCGGGCCGCGTATTCGTCGCAGATGGCGCCGCACCGGTCCGGAGAGCCGTCGTCCACCAGAATCAGCTCAAAATCCGAAACCGTCTGGGCAAGAATGGAATCCACGCACCGGGCAAGGTAGCTTTCCACCTTGTAAACCGGCACGATAATGCTGAGTAAACGACAGTTTTCCATAGTCCGGCTCCCCTTTCAGTTTTCCTGAAGCTCCCGGTAGATGCCGAGAAGTGTTTCCAGATTCTTTTCCGGGTCATGGGTTTTTAGGGCGTGGGCACGGGCGGCAGCGCCCAGCTGCTCCGCCCCTGCCTCCATGGCAAAGACCCGGCAGATGGCATCCGCCAGCAGCTGCACCTGTCCGGAAGGGACAACAAAGCCCTCTTTTTCTTTTTCCAGCAGCGTACTGACGCCGCCCACATCCGCAGCCACACAGGGAACCCCCAGCAGCATGGCCTCTCCCATGGAGTTGGGGGAATTTTCAATGGTGGAGGGCAGCGCAAACACATTGGCTTCCAGAAAGGCCGCTTTCATTTCGTCGGCAGAGCAGCTCCCCAGAAACACCAGCTTGTCCGTAAGGCCCAGCTTCCTTGCCAGCCGGGCAAGATACCGGTGATACCCATCCTCCCGGAAACGCTCCTTCCCGGTCAGGTTCAGAAAGCTCTTTCCGGGAACTGCCAGCGTCACATCCGGATATTTTCTTGCCGCCATGGCCGTTGCTTCCAACAGGTAATGGAAACCTTTCACCGGATAGACACAGCTGGAAGCAAAGATCCGGTGCTTCCGGCAGCTTTCAAAGCGCCACTGCCCGGTATAAAAGGCATCCCGCAGCGTTTCATTGCAGAAATGGTATACCCGTTCCGGGTTTATGTTTTCCGTACAATCGTAGTCCCAGTGGGTTCTGCCGATTACATGACGGGCAAGGCGCAGGGCTTCGATTTCATTTTTTCCCCGGAGGGCAAACTTGCGCTGCTGCAGGCGGATATTGTCCATACGGGCAAGATCACGAAAGGTGAAAGAATATACAGCCCCGGCAGGAAGTCCGTCGGTATAGCGCTCCGCGCACACATGGCAGAGCCCCTGGATGCTCACCACCACCTTATCCAGCAGTCCCCGGTCCCGGCACGCCCGGAGCATCGCAAGACTGTGCGGAAACTCCGTGCCCCAAATATGGACCACATCCGGACGGAATGCATCCAGCCGCTGTCCAAACAGACGTTCCAGCTCCGGTGATTGCCGGTCCGGCCTTTTGCACGGAAAAACAAGGTAGGAAAAGTGCTCGTCCAGGGCTCCCGCAGCAGATGCATGTCCCAGACAGAGCACCTCCATGGAAACCGTACTCTGCCCACGCAGGCCGGCAAGCACAGAATCCAGCCAGTTGACATCGCTCTCCGGTCTGCCGCTGAGGGCGGAGCGGATCACACCCGGAACATTGTTGCACAGTATGAGCAGTCGCATCCTAATTTCCCTTTCCCGGCGCCGTACCGATCTTTCTTGCGGGATTTCCCGCCCAGATCTCTCCGTCGGGTACGTTATGGGTCACCACAGAGCCGGCGCCGATAATCGCTTTGCTCCCAATGGACACCCCTTTGAGGATCATTGCGTTGGCACCCACAAAAGCATGCTCTCCAATGCGGATCGGTTTGGTAACAGGGACATCCAGTCCCCCGCCCTTTCCCCGTTTTTCATAGTCCAGGGAATGGGCATCGGAATCCATTATCTTCACACCGCCTCCAAGCAGCACATGACTGCCGATGGTTACCCGTTCCGCGCAGAAAATGGAAACACTGGACATCCCCACGTCATCACCGATTTCCAGCACGCCGGTGGGAACGCAGAAAACGGTTTTCGGGTAACACCCCATGCCGGGGTTCGCGCTTTCCTTGGAGTTGATGAGAACGTTTTTCCCAATGGTGATGCGGCCCCTGCCATAAATCTTCATCAGGCCGTGGATGCGAATGGATTTATCAAACCGGACCTTTTTTCGCCGAAGGGTAATCAGGTTCCCCATTCGTTCCCATAAATAGATCAGACGCAGCAAGAATTTCTTCATCCGTCAATCCGCTCCTTTCCTATGGACCGGGGCTTCGTCCCGGCTTCACGGCTCTGTCCATCCGCTGCTTTCTGACAGCCTGTCAAACAGTTCCACATGCACCTTTGCCATGTTTTCATAGGTATAGGGGCGAATCCGGTCCAGGGAGGCCTGCCCCATAGCAGTGAGGTTGCCGCTGAGAACCTCATTGAGCCTCCCGGCCAGGGCACCGGCATCACCGCAGGGAACGATATAGCCGTTCACGCCGTTTTTCACCAGCTCCAGCCCCGCCACGCAGGCATCGGAGCTGACCACCGGAAGGCCCGCCGCCATGGCCTCGTTGATTACCAGGCCCCACACATCCGTCCGGGTGGGCATCGCCAGCACATCCGCCGCCCGGTAATATTTTGCCAGAGCGTCTTTCTTCCGGAAGCCCACAAAGTGGACCCCGGGCAGATTCTCCGCCCGCTGCTTTAAGTCCTCCGTGGGCTCGCCCCCCACCAGATAAACACCGGTGTTAGGCAGCAGCGAGGCTGCCGCGTCGATCAGCACATCCGGCCCCTTCAGGTAATCCACCCGGCCAACCGCCAACACCATCCGCTCCTCCGGGATCCCCAGCTCCCGGCGCAGGGCCTGCTTTTCCTCCTGGGAGGCAGGGGCAGCAGACAAGTCGGCTTCCCATAGGGAGGTAAAGGGATAGGTATGAACCCTGCTCCGGTCGGCGCCATAATAGCAAAGATAATCCGTGGTTGCTTCCCCGGTGCCGAAATACCCGGCAGCCCCCCGGACAAGATACCGCTTGAAGCGAAGCTTCATGGGGCTGTCCTCCCGGATCCGCCCCCCGTCCACCTCCATGTAGTAGGGGATCTTCCTGGCCCGGAGCCAGGCAAGGGCCAGCATCTGGGTGGGGGTGGAATAGCCGCACAGAATATAGAAATCAAAGGGCTCCTTCAAAAGGTCGAGAATCCCCAGGCACAAGGATGTATTCCGGACAGTAAAAAGGCGTTTTCCCAACTGGACACTGCGGAAGCGGCCCTGAGAGCTTAAAAACCAAGCCTTGTCCCGGTGCTTCTGCACCTCCACCCGTTCGGAAAAGGCAACAGTCACATCACAGTATTTTGCCAGCTCGTCAAAAAACTCAACCCGGTAGGGCGAGGCGTAAGTGGTAAGAAAGAGAACCTTTTTCATGAATGTACTCCGTTCCTTATTTTCATTTCCGTCGGGATGGGGGGTCGCCCTGCCCAGACCCCTTATGCCTTTTCAAAAGAGCTTGTCTGGGACAGGTGCTTTTCAAAGGCCTTTTTGATCGCCGCCTTGTGGACCTCCACATTTCTGGTTTCTTCCGTATCGTTGATACAGACAATGCCGTAGCGCTGGTCTTCGATGGCTTTCAGAAGCTCCGGACAAACTTCCGATTTCAGATGATATACCCCACTGAAATCAATTCCTCTGGGGACAAAATTCCCCGTCACCAGCTGCCAGTACTTAAAGAGCCACTGATTGACATTGTTTTTCGTCCGGAATCTATCCAGACAGGTGTTATACAGCACCTGCCCCTCCTGCTCCCAGAGGGTCTCGTAGGTGGATTTTAAGAAGCAGGTTGCGCTGTGATCCGCGTAGAGCCCGGTAAACCAGGGCCACTGCCGCAGAACAAGGGTCCGATAGAGATTCCGCGGCTTGTAGGACAGGTTATAGACCTGGGAGAATTCCAGCTTTTTCAGAACCTGCCGGGGGGTAAAATACTTGTTGATCAGCTCCATATCGTTGGCGATATAGTGCCCCGCGGTGTTGGGAGAAAAATTGATGGCATCCAGGATAAAGGCATCCCGGGGCTTTCCGTCCCGGAAAAAGTCCTCGGGCTGAACCGGCTTTCCCAGGAACATATCGTCATTGAAATAGACAAACTGCTCGGCAAGGCCGGGAATCCGGTGGAAATTCAGCTCAATGGTGTTGGCGTTGAAGGTGGGCAGAAATTCTGCCGGAATGTAGTCCCGGTGATTGACAATCACCAGCTTTTCATGGTCGGTATTGAGCCACGCGGGCAGATGTCCCCAGGTAACAAAATAGATCTTATGGACCCAGGGCGCGTACTTTTCCACAGCCCGGAACCAATAGCGAAGCAGATCCCAGTCCCGGAAGCGGGCATCGTTGGTTCCGTTGCTGCTGCCGGCTTTCGGGTCATACTGGCAGCGCTCTTTTTGCCAGGCAGGGTCGCTTCCGTCCACCCAGGGAATTACAAAATCGATCTCGTGCATCCGTTTCCCTCCTCATTTTATATTACTGCGGCAGAAAGCCTCTGCCATTTTTTAGCGTATCCTTTTCCCGGCAATTTGCCGCCGGTCTTTTACGCCTGATCTGTCACCTGTCTGCTACGGATCGCCGGAAGATACCGCTGGCACACTGCCATCACCGGGAACAGCCAGAAATAGGGGTTTGTGATGAAATTTTCCGTATTAAAGGACATAAACAGGATCACTGTCAGGGAAAGGCTCACCCACAGCTTTCCGCCTTTGCGCCAGGTGAGCAGCACCCAGGCCACCGCGTTCAGCGTTCCTCCCAGGATTCCCAGGATGGCGTAGAGGACAGTTGAGGAACTGGTGTTGTTGGCGACCGCATACAGCGCCTCCCGAACCCCACCGCCCAGCAGCGGATGCCGGAGGAAGGTCTTCGTGTTTTCGATAATGGAACCCACCCGGTCAGACATGGACTCATGCTTCATGTCGAATTTACTCAATGCGTCCATAACTCCGTAGTAAAGCGTGCCTTTCCGGATGAAAATATAGGCTCCCATTGCCGCCGCGGCAAGGAAGGCGGCAGCACAGATCAGCTTTCCCGCCTTTTTCCGGTGCCAGCCCTTGTCAAAGAACAGCACCACCGCGAACAAAGCAAGCTCCACCAGACCGCCCGTAGCAAAGGTGGAAACCATGGTAACCGCGAGCAAAGCATTCACTGTCCACAGCTTCTTGCCGCTGTTCCATTGTACTTCATAATTGTTGAGGAACAGGCCCAGAAGCAGGAAGTACTGGTATACCCCAGGCTCCCGGAAGATTCCGAAATTCCGGTACTTTACATAAGTCAGCGGAACAAAGGAGACACCGAAAAAATAAAACTCGACCCCGTTGTCGATCCTGACCACGGGAACACCCGGCATTCCCCGATCCGGCAGAAGGCGCAGACCGTAGGCGCAAACAAGAGAAATCACACCCAGAACGCACAGAAGCTTCAGATAAATCTTCGCCGCATCCTCCAGCGTCAGAAACAATGAGACAAACACGCCGAAAATAACGCACAGGTATATGCTGAAATACATCAGCTGCCAGTCCCGCTTGCAGACCATGGGCAGCAGAATGATCACACCGGACACCAGGGCAAACACTGCCCGCCGGTCCGTCAGAAGCGCTTTCCAGTCTTTCCGGCGGCATACGAGAAAAAGGATTCCTGCCGCCGCCATGACCGCAAGCATCAGAAACTGGGCCTTGTAAAAGCCCAGGATGGTACCGGAATAGAGGGCATCCCGGTTCAGGAACAGGACGCCAAGAAAGAGGACATAGAGCCCAATTCTCGTAAGTTTCCGGTCAGGAAACGGATACAGCTTCATTTTTTCCCCTCCCCGGCAATTTCCAGAATCGCCCTGTACAGATTCTCCGCCCCCCGTTCCACGGCAATACCTCCGTAATAGGACGCGGCCTCCTCACAGGCAGTGTCCCGGTAGACAATGGCAGGGGTGCCGCAGCAGGCCGCTTCCAGGGAGGTCATGCCAAAGGTTTCCTCCACACTGGGATTCACAAATACGTCCGCCGCACTATAGGCTTCCACCAGCTCCTGCACATTCCGGGTTCTGGGAAGACCCAGAATTTCCCGGGGAAGACTGCGGATCTGTTTGGGAGAAAGCCCGATCAGAACAATCTGAAACCGTTCGTCCAGCAAAGACGCAAGGGCATAAAAGTCAAAAAGTCCCTTCCGGTCATCCCAGACATTGGCAACCCCCAGAACAATCCGCTTGTTTTCCAGACCGTATTTTTCCCGGAACTGTCCCGGCGTGGGCTTAAACACCTTGGTGTCCACCGTATTGGGAACCACCTCCACCGGGTAATCCTTCAAAAAGCTCTCCTTCACCCTGCTGGCAAGCCACTGGGAGGGCACCGCCAGGGTCAGATTGGGGATCCCGGTAAAGAGCCGCCGCTTTTCCAGGAAATTGTTCCGGCTGTTGTCCCGGAAGCGGCTTGCCGGATATCTCCCTTTCTGGGGGCAGTCATGGCAGCCTGTCTTCCACAGGTCACACTGGATAAAATCAAAGTGGGGACAATGGCCGGTGAACGCCCAACAGTCATGGAGCATCCAGTGGATCTCCTTGCCGCAGCTGTGGAGGTAGTCAAACAGGAGCCCCAGATGGATGTAATAGCCGTGGAGATTGTGCAGCCAGATCACATCCGGATCAAACCGGCGCACCTGTTCCAGGAAACGGCGGGTGGCCGCTTTCGAGCCGAAGCCGGTGTTGTCCAGGAGCCGAGTCTCCAGAGCGTGGAGCCGCACTTCCAGCTCGGAGCCAATGCGCACCGTGGGCACATCCGGGCAGCCGCTTTTATCCCGGCCATAGGCAAGGAGGCACGCATTTCCCTGGGCAATCAGAGCCCGGCACTGTTCCGCCGCGATCCGCCCGGTGCTGCCGTTGCCCGCCACCGCGTTGATAAATAGATATTTCATAGGCTCCTCTTTCTGCTGCTTATTTTTTCCTGAGAGAATACAGCCGCTTTGTGATGCCGTAATACACTTTCCCGAATTTGGGGTTATGGGCCAGGGCATGCCGGAGCTTTGGCAGGGTCAGCGCCATCATGGCCCGGTAGCGCAGCTGCTCCGATTTGGGGTAGTACCGGTCCAGCATCCGTTTGGTGTCTCTGGCGTTTTGCTCGGCGTGTTTCTCCTTCGACGATTCCCCGCCGCCTTCATAGTCGGCAATTACCGCGTCCACATAGATGGGACGAACCTTTTTCTCGCAAACCAGGTACATTAACATCTCCTTGTCCGCCAAAATCCGGTAGGAAAGATCATATCCCCGCTCTTTTAAGAGCTCCGTTGCATACACCGTTGCCTGGTGGCAGATCATGGTCCGGAAGCAGGTCAGCCGGGTGATTTCTCTGGGATAGTCGCTGACATGCTTTTCCAGCCGGTTGTAGATCCTGCCGTAATACACAAGGCCGTGGCTTTTATCCACGGCATCGGAAACAGCCTTCAGGGAATCCGGGCTGTGGAACCAGTCGCCGCAGTTCATAAAGAGAACATACTCCCCGGAGGAGGCTTCCACCGCCTGATTCATGGCATCGTAAATCCCGGCATCCTTACTGCGGATTACCTTAATCCTGGGGTCCTTAGGAAGCTTCTCCACCGAGCCGTCGGTGGAAAGGCCATCCTTGACAATGATCTCAAAGTCGGTACAGGTCTGTGCCAGGGTCTTCTCAACGGTATCCAGCAGGGCCTGCCCCGCATTATAGCACACCGTAACAATACTGAATCGGATATTTCCCATACTTTTTCCTCTTGCGCGTCCGTTTTTCTTCCGGAGTTATTTTCCGCCTCCGGGCACCAGCAGCTCCCGGAACATATCCACATATTTTCCCGTGCAGATGGGCAGGGTATACTTTTCCAGGAAAAGGTCGCGGCTGGTCTTCCCCATTGCCGCCGTCTTAGCCGGGTCATCCCGCATAGCGCGGATGGCATCCGCCATAGCGGCGCCGTCGCAGTCTTTGATCTGAACACCGGCACCGCAGGCCGCATCCCGGGCAATGTCGCTGTCATCCATCACAACCAGCAGCGGAAGTCCCGCCATCATGTACCCATAGGTCTTACTGGGCACACACAGGCCCGTAACCCCCGGGTTCAGGGTCACCAGCGCGCAGTCGCTGGCCACAAGGGCATCCGTATACTCCTGATCCGTCAGGTAGCCCCGGACACAGAAGTTATCCAGATGTTCCTCCTGGGCAATCTTTTTCAGCTTTTCCAGCTTGTTCCCATGACCGGCAAACAGGAAGAAAACACTTTTATCCTCTTTCAGGATCCAGATGGCTTCCAGCACCGTCTGCATATCCTGGGAGGTGCCCATATTCCCCAGATAGGATACCAGGAACCGGTCCCCGGCCAGCTCCCGGAAGGGGTTGGGCTGTGACGGGTGGAGCTGCTTATCCGGCCACCAGTTGGGAATCACTTCCACACGCTCCGGGTCGATGGGACGGTTTTTCAGAATAACATCCCGCATTTCCTGGGACAATGCCACCACCTTGTCCGCCCGGCGGTAGACACAGCGGTTGATATGGTTCATCAGGCGGCAGATCATGCCTCCCTCTTTCAGGGTATCCGTGACCGTTGCCAACTCGGGGTACAGGTCATAGGCAACAAAGATGAGCTTTGTCCCGAACAGCTTCTTTGCCCAGGAGGCCACCCAGGGAAGGATCGGCGGGTTGGAATACACCACCACCGCCTTGTACCGAGCAATCTCCCCCAGATGGAGGGCAACCATCGCCGTAAAGGAAAAATAATTGATAAGCCGCCCCACAAAGCCAGTGCGGTCCCGCTGCATGTATTTGAGGCGGTGAATATCGATACCGCTTACCTGCTCCCGGGTGGGGACAGTCTCCCCATTCAGATACTCCTTGGGGTAGCCGCACAGCGCCCCCACCGTAAAACCCGCCTCTTTCAGCGCCACCGCCGTTTCATAGGGCAGCTGGGCAGAGGAAATGTACTCGGGATAAAAAAACTGGCACAAAAACAGGATGTCCTTCTTTTCCCGCAAAGCGCCCACTCCTTTCAGTTTTCCGTCTCCGCAATGGATTCCGGCAGGTTTTTTACGCAGTAGCCCCCGCCGTAGGCGCTCAGGGCTTTCTCATAGCACAGGCTTCCGAAGGCTTTGTTCACCGCGGGGATCCATTTGCCCAGCAGCTTCAGCGCCCAGGTAAAGCCTCCCACCAGCACAACACGCCTGCCCTTTGCCCGGGCAATGGCAGCAACCATTCGGCTGGTGTTGGTGTATTCGTCGTTCTGGGGACAGAAGATCCCCGCCGCCTCGTCGTCAATGAGCTGACGGATCAGCTCCGCCAGATTTTCGATATAGATCATGGAGCGCTGATTTTCCACCAGCGGAAAGACAGGAAGCTTCCCGGCAAAGATTTGCAGCGCCCGGTAGTTTCCCTTGCAGCCCTTGCCGTACACAATTGGAGGCCGGAGAATTGCCACCCGGAAAGCGCTGTCCGACATGGGAAGAAGCCTTTCTTCCGCCTCCGCCTTGCTTCTGCCGTAATGGTCCACAGGGTGCAAGGGGGTGTCCTTCGTGATAAAAACCGGCTTCCCCACAGGGGCTGTCAGGCCGTAAACACTCATGGTGCTGAGGAAGATAAACTGCTTTACCCCCTCCGCCTTTGCTTTTTCCGCCGCCTGGACAGGAAGCTCGGTATTCACCCGGGTGTACAGCTCCTGGAAAGCGGGGTCGCGCTTGGTGTTCTCCCGGTGCACAATCCCCGCCGTGTGGACAATCGCGTCGTAGTCCCGGAAGCAAAACTTCTTCCAGTCCTCCCCGTGCATATTCAGTTCCGATACCGCGTACTGCTCCGGGAAGCGTCCCAAATACGCTTTCACCTGGGTTCCGATATAGCTTCCAGCACCGGTGATCAGAATTCGTTTCATCCCTTTTTCTCCCTCCAGACAGAAGGTATCATACGATTTCTCGATAAAATGGTTAATACCATTTCAGGTTATCGGCTTTAATAAGCTGATCGTGAAATTGTAAATTGGCGGGCCAATACCTTCCCCCGGGGGGAAGGTGCCCCGCAGGGGCGGATGAGGAATGGCGACATTTTCTGATCTGGGACGCAGGCAAATAAGAACGTACAGCTTTTCAAATTGTACCTTTTTTACGAACTACATACGAAATCGTTCCATCTCGCCGTTCCTCATCAGTCTCGCTTCGCTCGACAGCTTCCCCCCGGGGGAAGCGATGGTGCTGCCGCACCGGTGCGTCACATACCAAATTGAGTGTGCTTACTAAAGCCGATAACCTTAATACCATTTTATCCTGCGCTTATCGCGCAGACCGCCAGTGGCGGCGAGAAATGTATGGACTACGTTTTTTAGCGGCGATGCCGCTGACCGCGAGACCGCGGTCTCATAAAACGGTATGTAACCGTTTTATGAAAAACTAGGG
>CAMCCS010000003.1 GCA_945873295.1 uncultured Clostridia bacterium | reverse complement strand
GTTCCGACGATCCTGCCAGGATCGTCATCGGCAAGGATACCCGCCGTTCCAGCTACATGTTTGAGTACAGCCTGGTAGGCGGCCTGGTGGCCTCCGGCGCGGATGCTTATCTGCTCCATGTTACCACCACCCCCTCCGTGGCCTATGTAACCCGGACCGATGGCTTTGACTGCGGCATCATGATCTCCGCCAGCCACAACCCTTACTATGACAACGGCATCAAGCTGATCAACGGTTCCGGTGAGAAGATGGATGAAAGCGTCATCTCCCTGGTGGAAAGCTACCTGGACGGCAACCTCGTTGCCTTTGACCGCAGTTGGGAGGAGCTTCCCCTTGCCAAGCGGGAGCAGCTGGGCAGAACCGTGGACTATGTTGCCGGGCGGAACCGGTATGTAGGCTACCTCATCAGCCTGGGCCTGTATTCCTTCAAGGGTATGAAGGTGGGTCTGGACTGCGCCAACGGCAGCTCCTGGAACATCGCGAAAAACGTATTTGACGCTCTGGGCGCCAAAACCTATGTGATGGGCGCAGAGCCGGACGGCTACAATATCAACGCCGGTGTGGGCTCCACCCATATTGAGGCATTGCAGAAGTTCGTGCTGGAAAACCATCTGGATGTGGGCTTTGCCTACGACGGCGACGCGGACCGGTGCATGTGCGTGGATGAAACCGGCGAAATCATCACCGGCGACCATATCCTGTATATCTGCGGCAAATACATGAAGGAAATCGGTGCTCTGCTGGGCAACACCGTAGTCACCACCGTCATGAGCAACTTCGGTCTCTACAAGGCCTTTGACGAGCTGGGTATTGACTACGCGAAAACCGCCGTGGGCGATAAATATGTCTACGAGTACATGATGATGAATAACTGCCGCCTGGGCGGTGAGCAGAGCGGCCATATCATCTTCTCCAAATACGCCTCCACCGGTGACGGCATCCTTACGAGCCTCAAGGTGATGGAGGTCATGATGGCCAAGAAGCAGCCCCTCAGCCGCCTGCGGGAGGGCTTCACCTTCTACCCCCAGGTGCTGACCAACGTCCGGGTATCCGACAAGGCCGCGGCCCAGAATGATCCCGCCGTGAAGCAGGCAGTGGCGGAGGCCGCCGCCCGGCTGGGTGACACCGGACGGATCCTGGTCCGGGAGTCCGGAACAGAGCCTGTGATCCGGGTCATGGTGGAAGCCCCCAGCAAGGATATTTGCAAGGAGAATGTAGATCAGGTCGTCTCCGTTATCCGCGCCAGCGGATATGCTGTGTAAGCCCTTTCTTTCATAGCGTCCGCTGCCAGCAGGGTTTTCCCTGCTGGCAGCTTTCTGTACCCACAGTGTTCCCCACCGCCCAATGGGCGGTGATTTTTATTGCAAAGAAATAAAAAATATGCTAGAATGACATTAATATATTCTCTGGAGGATCACCATGGACGATGAAAAGGTAAAGTCTCAGATTGGGACAAATATCGCCGCCTGCCGGAAACGGATCGGGCTGACCCAGGCGGGACTGGCGGAAAAGCTCAATTATTCCGACAAGGCCATTTCCAAATGGGAGCGGGGAGAATCCATTCCCGATGTGATCACCCTGATGCAGCTTGCGGAGCAGTTCGGTGTCACCGTCGGGGAGCTTCTTGCAGACCCCAATGCCCTGCCGGAGCATCCCGGGACCCTGGAGCGGGCCATGGCCCATGTCTCCGAAAAAGCCCTGAAGCGGAAAGCCAATAAAAATATCATTCTCGCCCTGTCCTCAACCCTGGTGTGGTTCGTAGCGCTGCTGATATTTGTGATCCTCTCCACCCTTTCCATCCCCCACAGCTGGATCGCCTTTATCTACGCGGTCCCCGCCAACGCCATTGTCCTTCTCAGTCTGCGCTCGGCATGGCATGATTTCCGGTGGAACCGGATGCTGATTTCCGCCATTATGTGGGGCGGTCTTCTGAGCATCTTCCTTTCCCTGCTGGAGTTTCTCCGGTTCAACGCCTGGAAGGTATTCCTGCTGGGGATCCCCGGTCAGATCGCAATTTTCCTGTGGTTCCGGATGTTCCGCCCGGAATGGGAAGGAAGAAAAGAGGCAAAAAATGGATAAAAAGGCACTCCGGGCTATGATCCGGGAAAAAAAGCGGCAGATGACGGAGGATGAAATCCGCATCCGCAGTGAAACGCTGGCTGCGCTTCTGCTGGAAACAGAAGCCTACCAGCAGGCCGAAACCATCTATGGGTATCTATCCTACAACCAGGAGGTGCGTACACTGCCAATCCTGGAGCAGGCCCTCCGGGACGGCAAGCAGGTAGCCGTCCCCAAGGTCTATGGAGAGGAAATGCGCTTTATTCTGATGCAGGACCTGACCCGGGTATCGAAAGGCTACTCCGGAATCCCGGAACCCGTGGACGACGGTCCCCTGGCAAAGGATAAACATGCCCTGGTGCTGATGCCCGGCCTGGCCTTTGATAAAGAAGGGCACCGGATCGGCTACGGCGGCGGGTTCTATGACCGGTTCCTGGCAGCGGAGCCGGAGCACCCCACCGCCGCCCTGTGTTATGACTTTCAGATGCTGCCCCACCTGGACACCGATCCTTTTGATGTACCGGTGGATCTTGTGCTGTATGTATAGCAGGAGGACGCTATGAATCCCATTTTGATTCTGATGATTGCCGCTCTTGTCTTCGCCGTGTGCTTTCTGGTGGACAGGGCCTTTACAAAACTCTTTCGCAGCAAGGCCCAGCACCGTTCCGGCAAGGCGGTGCGGGCAAGCAAGCGCTACGGCCTCTTTGGCGTGATTTTCTTCATTCTGGGGATTGTTGCCATTTCCAACGGAGTAAGTCAGGGGAAGCTGTTGTTTGTGGGCGGCTTTATCGTACTTTTCCTGGGCATCGTGATGGCGGTGTACTACCTGAGCTTCGGGATCTTCTATGACGATGAAACGTTCCTCGTGTCCTCCTTCGGCAAAAGGAGCCTGGAATACCGGTACAGTGACATTCAAAGGCAGCAGCTGTATGTCGTCAGCGGCGGCAGCGTCATTGTGGAGCTGTGGCTGAAAAACGGGAAAACCCTTTCTCTCCAGTCCGGCATGGAGGGGGTCTATCCCTTCCTGGACCACGCCTTCACCGCCTGGTGCCGCCAGACCGGCAGGCGGGAGGAGGACTGCACTTTCCATGACCCGGCCAAGAGCTGGTGGTTCCCCCACGAGGAGGATGCCTGATGCACATTCCAAAAGGGACTACGGATCAGCTTACACTTCTTACCTTCCGGGAGGCCCTGGCAGCCGCCGAAACGCCCTCACCGGACTATGATATTACGAAGTGGCTCTACGCCCCCAATTTTTATTCGGAATACCGGTATATCCTGGGCACCCGGGGGAAACATCCTCTCATCTGCATTGGGGTCAACCCCTCCACCGCGGAGCCGGACCATCTGGACAACACCCTGAAATCCGTAGAGCGCATCGCCCTGGGGAACGGATTCGACAGCTTCCTCATGTTCAATGTCTACGCCCAGCGGGCCACCAACCCGGACACCATGGAGCGAGTCCGCAATGGCCTCCTCCACAAAGAGAACCTGGAGGCTTTCCGTTATGTACTGTCCCTGTCGGAACAGCCCGCGGTGTGGGCTGCCTGGGGTGCGGTCATTGAAAAGCGGTCCTATCTTCCCGAATGCGTCCGGGATTTTCTGGCTGTGGGAAAGGAATACGGCGCCCGGTGGTACTGCGCCGGGGCTATCAGCAAAAAGGGGCACCCCCACCATCCATTGTACCTGCGAAAGGACGAAAAGCTGAAGCCCTTTGATGTGGCAGGGTACCTGGATGCTCTGCGGAAGTAAATGAAATACCCATCGGGTTAATCCAGTAAATCAACGAATGGGAATTTACCGAATTTCCAGTCATTGCGAACCAGCGCGCCGGCTTCAGTGGCAATCTCCTGAATAGAAGTGCTATTTCTCGATAATACACAGATAGATTCCGGGAAACGGCACAAAAAGAGCGGTTTGTATGACGATGAGCTGCCCGAAATTCGATGGAGATTCCCACACCAGTTTGAGAACTGGTTCGGAATGACAATGTTGTTCGATTCTGCGGCTTCCCTCTGCAAATTCCAATTTCTCTCCCATTGCCGTGATTTGCCAATAAATATTTAAATTTTTTACAAAACCGGGGGCTTTCTCCATGGATTCGACACAATGCGACACTTGCTGGTATTATGATTATGATGAAGAGTACGACGAATACTACTGCATGATGGATCTGGACGAGGATGAGGTCTGCCGCATCCTTTCTTCCCGAAGTCAGCAGTGCCCCTACTACCGGCAGGGGGACGACTATACCCTGGCAAGGAGGCAATAACCATGAAACGGATTTTCCTGCTGGCTGCGCTGTGTCTGCTGCTGGCGGGCTGCGTCCGGGGGAAACCGCCCGCGGATACGCTGCCCGCTGCGGAGCCTTCCGCTTCCACCGCGCCGGCGGGATTATACGACCCTGACTTCCCTTTGGAGCGGGAGACAGCCGGCGCTGTGCGCTGTTTTCCCCTGGGCGCCTCCGGCGCCACCAGCTTCTTTCCCATGGGGAACCGGATCCTCCTGCTGCGCGGCAGTGATACCGGCACCACCATGAACGTTCTGGCTGGAGATGACCTGCGCCATCAGGCCAGCATCCGGATGGATTCTCCCTGGTTTGTCTATGATGAATCCCTGCAGGTCTCGGAAAACGGCGTTTCCTACTTTGATTCCCAGCAGGGCATCACCATCCGGCTGGACACTTCTCTGGCCCAGGTACAGCAGATTCCCGCACCGGAGGGTCTTCTCGGGTCTCCCCTGCTGTCCGCCGATGGCGCCCGGCTTTACTACTGCACAAACACAGGCATCCGGGTGCTGGATACCGCTTCCGGCATCAGCCGGGTGCTGAACGAACGTACCTGCCGGGACATTACCGTTTCTGCCCTGCTTTTAAATGACACCGTGCTGGAATGTGACGCCTTCGACGACGGCACCCAGTGCACCCTGTTCTTTTCCACAGAAACGGGGAAGCTTCTGGGAAGCACCCAGTACGGCTCCCAGGTGGTTTCGGACAGTGACCGTTACTACGCCGTTTTCCACAACGGCAGCTTCCAGGAAATGCAGTTCGGTGTCATGGACGGAAGCGCCCAGGCCCTGAGCCTGCCGAAAAAAGAGACCTTTCTTGCTTATCTGCCGGAGCAGCATGCTGCCCTTTCCTATCTCTTTGATGCCAATTCCGGGAGCCTGACCCTGAGCCGGTTCGACCTGAACACCGGAAAGCGGGCATCCCGGATTGCCCTGAACCAGGTGAGCGTTCCCAGTCAGGCCTATGCCGCCCCCGGGGGGAAAGTCTATTTCAGCGTTTTCGATGAAGGCCGCCAGGAGGATGTCCTGTGCCTGTGGGACTGGGCCGCCACCCCCACGGAAGATACCAGCGTATACACGGGGCCATTCTACACACCGGAATTTCCCGATCTGGACGGATTGGCCCGGTGCCAGGCCCGGGCCAGGGAAATTTCCTCCCGCCGGGGCATCCAGGTGCTGGTCTGGCAGGATGCGGTAGAGGTTCAGCCCTGGGACTATTCCCTGGAGCCGGAATACCTGGTGCCCAGGATCCTGGAGGAGCTGGACGACCTGGACCTGCGGCTTTCCAATTACCCCGACGGCTTCCTGGGTACCCTCAGTGACAATTTTACCGGTCTGAGCATCTGTCTCGTCCGCTCCATCACCGGGACCCAGGCCGGGGAATCTCTGGAAACCGTGGCGGGGCTGCAATACTGGGACAGTGCCAGCGGCTTCCTGGCCCTTTCCACCGGACAGGATACGGAGTACACCCTGTATCACGAGCTGTGCCACATGATCGATACCCAGGTCATCAGCCGCACCAACGCATACGATGCTTGGGACAACTTTAACCCCAGCGACTTTACATACGACAACAGCTACACCGCCAATCAGAGCCGGGACGGGAGTCGCTATCTGACACCCGGCAGTGAGGCTTTCATTGACACCTACTCCATGAGCTTTGCCAAGGAGGACCGGGCACGGATCATGGAATACGCCATGACCCCCGGCCATAAGGCGCTGTTCCGTTCCTCCATCCTCCAATCCAAGCTCAAGCAGCTGTGCATTGGCATCCGGGAAGCCTTCGGCCTGGAAGCCTCCCGGGAAAGCTACCTCTGGGAGCAGTACCTGTGGGAGCCGCTGGGCGGGAGCTGATGGATTCGACATCGTTCAGACCAGGGTGCGGAAACTGCATTCATTTTGCACAGCAAGCCGATAAATTATTACTTGCAGAGGGAAGCCGCAGACTCGAACAACATTGTCATTCCGAACCAGTTCTCAAACTGGTGTGGGAATCTCCATCGAATTCCGGGCAGACCATCGTCATACAAACCGCTCTTTTTGTGCTGTTTCCCGGAATCTGCCTGTGTATTATCGAGAAATAGCACTTCTATTCAGGAGATTGCCACTGAAGCCGGCGCGCTGGTTCGCAATGACCGGGAATTCGGTAGATTACAATTTGTTGTTTTCCGACATAAAACCAAAGGCATAATCGCAAAAGGAACGAGGCCGCGGCCCCGTTCCTTTTGCTTATTTTAGGCATAAAACTATCTGCAAATAAACATTCCGTACTCCTTGGGAACATACAAAATCCCGTCAACGCACTTTTCCGCAAAGGCTTTTGTCAGCAGAGCGGCATCCGCCTTTTCCAGCCCCGAAAGGCTGGACATGGACAGAACGTAGGAGACAAAATCCGGCACATGGGTGATGGCAAGGCCATCTTCCCGGGTTCGCTTCTCCACGGTCTCAAAATGCCGCCCCAGGGCTTCCCCGCCGTTTTGCAGGGTAAAGCTTCCGCCCACCCTGCCGCTGATCCCGTATTCCCGCAGGGTTTCATTCACAAACGCCATGATGCCCTGTTCGCCGTAGGTGGCGCAGTAAAAGCGCCCGCCCGGCTTCAAAACCCGGCGCACCTCGGATAGCCCCTTGTCCAGATCGGGGACATGGTACAGCATCATGTTAGCGATTACCGCATCAAAGGACGCGTCTTCAAAGGGAATATTCTGAATATCCACCACCCGGTATTCCACCCGGGGATCTCCTGCCGTGTTTTCCTTTGCCGACAACAGCATCCCGGATGAAAAGTCCGTCAGCGTCAGGCGGGCGGAATCTCCCAGCAGGGAAAGCCTGCCCTTCCACATATCCGCTGTGCCGCAGCCCAGCTCCAGAATCCGGTCCTCCGGGCCCAGCGTGTAATTGGACAGGATCCAATCTCCAAAAGGCTGCGGGTTTACAGAGTATTTTTCATGAATGGCGATTCTGGTATTCAGGTTTTCCGGTGTACGGTACTGCATTTCTATGGTGTTCATCTTTCCGTCCTCCTGTCTTGATCCTCCTTTTATCCTCTTTCCGGGGCAGGCACGGATTCTTTCAGGATTTCATTCCAGCATTTCTCCAGGATCCCCAGGCCGCTTTCCACAGACTGCCCCAGAATCTCCTGGGTTTTCTGAAAATCGTAGGTTTCGTGCAGCCGGTCATGGACCCGGAAGAACGCTTCCTTTCCATACTTTCTGATAAACAGGGCCTGGGCCTTGCTGGCAGCGGCGCCGTCATTTTCCGGCGTGTAGAAACCCACGGTGCACTGTGCCAGCTCCCCGCAGTCATAGCACCCGTCCAGCCCCTTTTCTTCACAGCACGCTGCGTTCGGGCACTTGTCTCCGGGGAACAGCGTGCCGTAGGAGCAGCAGCAGAACACGGACCGGCAGCCCCCGCACCACTCCCCCAGGAAACAGTGCTTGCAGGAAAAGCCGCAGATGGCGGTCATATCCAGGTTTTTCTTTGCCTTTTGAACGAGCTCCGCTTTCCATTGCTCGCCCCGGGCCATACGCAGAGCCTTTTCTTCCCCATCGATTTGCAGAGCTTTCCGGTATATCCGGGACAATCCGCCTTCCAAAGCCTCCTGCATTTCCAGGAAAGTGTAGCCGTATTTTTCATACAGGCCCGTATGCCCTGTGGAAATGTATGTGTATTCTTTTCCCATAATCGTCGCAAGGCTCTCTGAATAGGCAATGAGCTGCCCCACATACCGATGACCCCGGTACTCCGGGAACGTATACACGAAACCAATCCAGGGGGAAAGATTCGTGGGTTGAATATTATCCAGGGGCGCGAACGTACAGTAAGATACCAGGCGGTTCGTTTCCTCGTCAATGAGCAGGGGGACCAGCGCCGTCCGGCCAGCCAGTGCCTTGAACCGGTGGTCACGAAGCAGCTCATACAGATACTGCCCCGCGTCCCAGTCGCTTTTCCCGATTTCCGCCAGCCAGTGCTCCGGATTCTCCGATGTGAAATACTCAATAATTTTCATAGTCCTTTTCTCCCGATTAACTTAGAGGTCGCCTTGGATCTTCCCAGTAAGGCAGATGCAGTGATCCTTTTTTCCGATTATACATGATTTTAAGAAAAACCGCAACATGCTTTCGGCGCGATCCGCCAAAAAGGCAAATCAGCCAACTTCTTTCAGCGCTGATCGATTTATAGCCCGGTGCATTTCGCAACGCGCCCTTTTCAGCGGATCAGCAATGCGTGGACACGGGCAGAAGCGGGATCTTGCACCACTACATTCAAAAATTTTTCATTTTTTGATTGACAAGTGGAGTATTTGTCAATATAATTGTGAAAAAGACGAGAGGGGTTGGTACAATGCTGTTGTTAAATATTGTACGTTCGACCCTCTTTCTTCATTTTCATTCATACTGACGGACCTACTGCCCCCTAAATTCGGCAGGAGGTCTTTTTTTTGGAGGAACGGATATGATCCCTAACTGGAACCAGGTCAACATTGTACCCGAATTCTGCGATCAGGGTGTGGATTGCTACCGGCTGGTGGGCGGCAATTTCCTCAACGATTACTTCATCGTCTCCGAAGCGGAAACCAGAAAGCTTATGAACCATCCGGAGGTGGTGGGCTACGAGGTATATACCTCCCTGCTCAACGCCACCTCCCAGATGCTCTATTACCTCAAGGAGCAGCGGAAGATCACCTCCGCGAACATCCTCTCCATTTTACGGGGTGCCCTTAACTATCCTCTGGAGGAAAGCTGCTACCGGGAGCACATCCGCGTCCACGACATCAGCTTCCTGTCCAGCGAGCGCGTGTTCAATGAAAGCGGGGAAATGACCGGCCTTGCTATCAAATACAGCAAGCTCACCATGGTGCCCAACAGCACCCTGATGATCGGCGACATCATTGCCTCCGGAGAGACTTTGGTGCAGAGTCTGCGCTATGTGACGGACTACTACCGCTCCCAGGGAGCACGGCTTCGCAACATCGTTCTGTTTACCATCGGCGGCACCCACGGCATCGAGCTGCTGGAGAAGCTCACCAAAGAGATCCGGGAATACTGGCCGGACTTTGAGGGCTTCATCACAATCTACTACGAGGGTATTTTCAGCTGCTACGAGCCGGGAGACACCGGCGTCTCCGGCATCAACCGGGCCCTCATCGATTTCTACTGGAAGGGCGGCATTATCGCCCCGGCCTTCCGCCGCCAGACACTGTCCATGCGGGACCCCCTGTTTGAAAAATGCACCATCTACGACGGCGGCGCCCGGCGTTATGAGATTCATGAGCATATCGAAGAGGTTCTGGAATTCTGGAACGGCATCCTCGCCCGGGCTGACATCATCGACAAGCAGGCCCTTCTGGAGGAAAAGCTGGGCCATAAGCTGCCCATCTCCTATGACGATTGGGTTCGGGAGAGCCACTATGAAATGCTGGATGAGCGGGAGACCCGCTGGCTGTATCAACAGGAGAAAGGCTTTGTGGAAAGCCTCAAGGAAATTTCCCTGAAGCAGATCGCCCTCCAGCGGATCGAGGAATTCACCGCCACCTTAAGTAAATATATTTTATAAAAGAGAGGTAACCATATGAAAGAAACAACACAAAAAGTGGACATCGACTACTCAGAAACTGCGGTACCCCAGAGCGCTCGCCGTGGTATTGTCACCATGTTCATGATCATGCTGGGCTTCACCTTCTTCTCCGCAAGCATGTGGGCAGGCCAGGAGCTGGCGGACGGCCTGGATCTTGTGGGCTTTATTGCCTCCCTGATTCTGGGCGGCGTAATCCTTGGCCTGTACACCGGACTGCTGGGCTATGTAGGCGCGGACTCCGGCCTGAGCCTGGATCTTCTGGCCCGGAAGGCCTTTGGCGAAAAGGGCTCCTATCTGCCCTCCGCCATGATCTCCTTCACCCAGATCGGCTGGTTCGGTGTTGGTGTGGCCATGTTCGCCATTCCCGTTGCCAAGGAGCTGCTGGGCGGCAGCACTGCGGCGGAATGGATCCTGGTGGTGATCGCCGGTATTGCAATGACCGCCTCCGCTTATTTTGGCATCAAGTCCCTGACTATCGTCAGCTACATTGCCGTTCCTTTGATCGCGGTGCTGGGCACCGTAGCCATGATCCTGGCCGTTGTCCGGGGTGACGGCACCCTGGTGGACCAGTTTGCCAAGTCCAGCGGCACCCTCACCGTCATCGGCGGTGCCGGACTTGTTGTCGGCTCCTTCGTCTCCGGCGGTACGGCTACCCCCAATTTCACCCGCTTCGCCAAAAACGGCAAGGTGGGCGCCATCACCACCGTGGTAGCGTTCTTCCTGGGTAACTCCCTCATGTTCTTCTTCGGCGCTGTGTCCTCCGTGTATGTTGGCGGCAACGACATCTTTGAAGTGATGCTGAACCTGGGCCTGTTCTATATGGCCGTCCTGGTGCTGGGCCTCAACATCTGGACCACCAACGACAATGCCCTGTACTCTGCCGGTCTGGGTCTTGCCAATATCTTCGGTCAGAAGAAAAAGCCCATGGTCCTGATCTCCGGCGCCGTGGGCACCCTCGCCGCCATCTGGCTGTACTGGAACTTCTGCGGCTGGCTGAATATCCTCAACTGCACCCTGCCTCCCGTGGGCATCATTCTGGTGCTGAGCTATTTCCTGAACCGGGAAGCCTACAAGACCACGGAAACCACCCAGCAGGTCAACTGGTTTGCCGTCATCGGCGTTGTCCTGGGCGCTGTCGCCGCCAACCTTATCCACTGGGGTATCGCCTCCATCAACGGCATGGTCATTGCCGCTGTGTGCTATCTCGTCGGCCACTATGTCAGCAAGAAGGCCTGACCGCAGCTCTTACCGTCTTATCTGACACAGGCATCACAATCATAACCACCACTAAAGTAGTGGTTTGCACAGACCCTAGAAGGGTCATTACTGGCTTCACCCCTAAAGGGGCATTGAATAGTTTGGCACCGCATTACACTTACAGGCCGCCGCTAAGGGACGGCGTTCATAAGACAGTTAACAGACAAAGTAGTTTGCTCTGCTGTGTCTTTTCTTGTATCCTTTTCTGTTATGTGATAACATGGAACTAAACAAACCTACAAATTGGAATTTGTGGAGGTAATAGAATGGAATATGTAGAATATGGCATGGAGCAAAAAAATATAATTGTTTTTTTGCATGGCGGTGGATTAGCTCCATGGAACTTCTGTGAAGAAGCAAAACAACTGAAAGAAAAATATCATGTTATCATTCCGGTGCTTGATGGGCACAGTGGAAGTGATAGGGACTTTACGACTATTGAAAGCAATGCCAATGAGATAATAAACTTCATAGACGAAAAATGTTCAGGATGCGTCTTTATGATTGGCGGTCTCTCTCTGGGCGGACAGATTCTTGTAGAAATATTATCTAAGAGAAAGGATATATGTAGATTTGCAATTATTGAAAGCACACTTGTTTTACCAATACGAACAACATATGCACTGATTAAACCGACTTTTTCTTTGTGCTACCCACTTGTAAAGAAACATTGGTTTGCCAAACTGCAATTCAATTCTTTACATATCAAGAAAGACTATTTCGATGAATACTATCGAGATAGTGCCGCAATCACAAAAGAAAACATGATTTCATTTCTCAGAGAAAACTCTGATTATAAACTAAAGAATGGTATAGAAGAGTGCCGAACAAAAACGCTGATTCTTGTTGGAGGCAGAGAATCAAACATCATGAAAAAATCTGCAGAAATACTTCATAAGAGAATACCAAACTCCTCACTGGAAATTCTACCGGAATATTATCATGGAGATTTGAGCATTAATCATTCTGAGTTATATATTCAAAAAATTTTTTCGTTGATAACAAATTGACAAATTCCAGTTTGTCGAACAGATAAGGGTGCACTTCTATACGGGTTGACCCCGTATGTGCGCTCTGCGAGGCGTAACGCCTGGGAAGTGTCCGGGCCGTTTTTCGTCACTGCGTTCCGAACAAGGGACTGTATCCCTTGCGCTGCTTATCCTCTTAATGCAAAAGGCGTGACCACTTTCGTCACGCCTTTTGCATATTTTACTGTCTTACGAACACCCAGCCAAAGCGGCCTGTTTTTATGCCTTACTATTCTTGCTACCCGTAAACGGGTCTGTGTATTCCTTGATCGTCATTTGATCCATCATTTCATCCTCTACGAGCTGGTTGCGGATGTATTCCTCTATTGCTTTCTTGTTCTTTCCTACCGTGTCTACGTAGTAGCCACGGCACCAGAAGTGCCGGCTCCCATACTTGTATTTGAGATTTGCGTGACGATCGAATATCATTAGCGTACTTTTTCCCTTGAGATATCCCATGAATTGTGCTACACTTATACTAATATTTGATTAAAACTTCACAAAGATTTCCGAAAATCATTTGTGGAAAACAAGGCGGAGGATGCAGCTGGGCTGACGCCCAGCAAAGACGACAACGCAGTTTTCCGCAAATGAGACCGGAAAGATTGTGAGGTTTTAATTAAATATTAGTATTAGATGCGGTGGAATACTTACGAGCATATGGATGTGGTCGGCACATGCCTCCGCTTCGATGATTTCCACTTTCTTTTCTTCGCACCTTTAATTGTCCATATATCGCTTTCCTGCGGAATTTCGGTGCGAATACGATGTGGTACTGGCATCTCCATGTGGAATGCGCGCTGTGATTTACTTCGTTTCTTTCCATGTTTATAACCTCCTTTGATACTTGGTAATGCGGTCGCCAAACCACTACCATCCTATCATCGGAGGTTATTTTTCATATACTAAAGTTCTTATTTCCCCCGGTAGAACCGGAGGTTTATTTGGCTTCAAGCCGCCAAAACACGCCGCCGCTCTTTTCGAGCGGCGGCGATTTGATGCTTATCGGGTTAACACAGTAAAAGGAAAATGATCGTTTCGTGTACTAGTGCGGTAATCTCTTCGTATAGACGGCTGCAAATTAAGAAAGGTGTCATTCCGAACCAGCGCGCACTACTTTCGTGGGAATCTCCATCCAATTTCGGGGTACTTATCATCATGCAGACCGTTCTTTTTTGTGCTGTTTCCCGGAATCTACCTGTGTGTTATCGAGAAATGGTACTCCTATCCGGGAGATTGCCACACCAGGAAAGCGGACTGGTTCGCAATGACCCGACTGAGGGAACCGGGTTCTTCTAACCGGGGGATTGCCACGCCAGTGTGCGCGCTGGGTCGCAATGACCCGGAAGTCGGGTTCGCAATGACCGGGAATTCGATACCGCGCCAGTGCGCAAAACGATCATTTGCTGCACCAAATTTAGATACGACTGAATCGTTGCAGAACCAGATGGGGTTCTTTATTCTTATCACTGCCACCGCCGGATGTCAACGGGCTTTTTCCGAAATTAGGCCTTGACATTTCTGTCTACTTGTTGTAGAATGCAGTTGTCTACAGATAGTAGAACAAAGGAGGAACCTATATGGCAGAATATAAGCTGGGTGAAGTAGAATCCATTTTCGCCGATATTATCTGGAACAACGAGCCCCTGTCCTCCCGCCGTTTGGCGGAGCTTGCCGAGGAGCGGCTGAATTGGAAGCGGACCACCACCTATACCATTTTGAAGCGGCTTTGTGATCGGGAATTGTTTCAGAACAATAACGGCACCGTCACTTCCCGTATAAGCCGGGAGGAATTCTACGCAAGGCAGAGCGAGCGGTTTGTGGAGGACACCTTCCAGGGCTCCCTGCCGGCTTTCCTGGCGGCTTTCGGCAGCCGGAAGAAGCTTTCCGACCAGGAAATTGACGAGCTGCAAAAGATCATCGATTCCATGCGGGGGTGAGGGCTGTGACGGCAATCTTTTCCAAGGTCTTGAACATGAGCATGACCGGCAGCGTGGTAATCCTGCTTGTCATGGCAGCGCGGCTGCTGTTGAAACGGTCTCCCAAAATCTATTCCTATGCCCTCTGGGCGGTGGTGCTGTTCCGGCTGCTGTGCCCGGTGTCCCTGTCGGCATCGGTGTCCGCCCTGGACCTGCTCCAGCCGGAGGTAACGGAAGCAAGCCCGGTGACCAGCACCGTATCCTACCGGCCCAGCACCTATGTCCAGAGGCGGGCGGATGCTATCCTGATACCCCAGGCCGCTCCGGAATCCACGAAGGATACCGGGACAGACAAGCAGACTGCCCCCAGTGTTTGGGATATTGCTTCCTGTGTCTGGCTTGCGGGTGTGGCGACAATGGCCTGTTACAGCGTGATCCAGTTTCTCCGCCTGCGCAGGAAGCTGGTCGGCGCGGCTCCTTACGGGAAAAACATATATCTTTCCGACTACTTTGCCTCTCCCTTTGTCATGGGCGTCCTGCGGCCGAAAGTATACCTGCCCTCCGGAATCCCCATTGCAGAGCGGCCATATATCCTTGCCCATGAGCAGCACCATATCCGGCGGGGGGATCCCCTCTGGAAGCTGCTGGGCTATGGGGCGCTGTGCATCCACTGGTTCAATCCCCTGGCGTGGGCTGCCTTTGTTCTGGCGGGCAAGGACATGGAAATGAGCTGCGACGAGGCGGTGATCCGTCAGTTAGGTGACGGTATCCGGGCGGACTACGCATCTTCCCTCCTTCGCCTTGCCACCCACAAGAAAATCATTTCCGGCATGCCCCTTGCCTTTGGTGAGGGCGATACCAAAGGGCGGGTCAGGAATATGGCAAACTGGAAAAAGCCTAAGGTGTGGGTGAGCGTCCTGTGCGGTATCGTCTGCATCGGGGTGCTTGTGGCCTGCGGGGTCAACCCAAAAGAGGTACCGGACCTCTCTGACATAACCCGCACCTCCGGTCCTGCCGATGTAGGTATCGGTGAACTCTATTTTACCCTCCCGGAGGGCTTTAGCATCGAAGCAACGAACGAGCAAACCGCATCAGCCAGCTTATACAACCACATTATACAAGGCGAAAAAGGGGTGGTCGGCGGTGTCAACGTGTGGGACAATCCGGATTTTCCCCTTGAAAAAAATTACGACGGAGATACTTTTATTGACACCAATTTCGTCCGGTGGGTACGGGCCTTGGGGCTGCCGGAAGCCCAGGAGGACACCTCCGTCGGCAGCATAATCGGAGATTCCCTCTACGCGGATCTGGAAGCGGAGTTCTTTGACGACAATGCCCCATCCAAAATGGATGTCACGCATTACTTTTTCATTGCCGAACCACTGGTATACGATGTGTGGTTTGATGAAAATACGCTGCCGGAGAATATAGATTTTACGATCCTGCATACCGTCCGGCTGGGCAGCGAAGCGGAAGCTACCTCCCCTGTCCCTCTGCCCTTTGCAATCGGGACGCTTCCCGAAGGCTTTTCCTATACAGAGGACGAAAGCGGCAGCATCCGCATTCTGAAAGGCACGGACACCGTGGGCGGAATCGTGGGCTACCCCATCCCGGAGGGTGTTTATGATCCCTATGACGATTCTTTTATATGGCTGGAGGATGTGGGGATTCCGGATTTTGAAGACAGCAGCCTGGCATACATGGGCGGGATAACCGGTATAAACGGCAGCTGGTGCGCGGAATTTGCCAGCGATGTGCCCGACGGTATGGAGCCAACCGTGAAACGCCGCCACAACTTTATTGTTGCAGACAGTACCGTCTTCGACATCTGGTTCGATATGCTTCTGATCGATTTCAATGACCAGCAGGAATGCCTCCGGGCGATCCTGTCCAACGTCCAGGAAGCTGTGCCCGATACATCAGAGCAAAGCCAGACCCCCGAGGACATTGCCTTTGATGCCTGTCACGCGGTCATGGATACGGTACAGGCAGGCAGCTACCACATCCTGGCAGAACGCCGGTACAGCTCGCCTACCGCGAATTATTCCGTTGAGACCCTGTGGAATGCGGGCGACTGGCTTCGTATGATACATACGCGTTCGGGGGAGCAGAATGCCACCTTGTATGTTAATGATCGGATATTCAACGGAAAAAGCAACTCGAGCAACCCAGAGGCGTATATCTGGCAGGAAGGTGTGACCCCGGGTTTCCAGGAACCCTGGCTTGCCTGTTTCCTGTTTATCAAGCATAATATTACCTATCTGGATACGCTGACAGACACGGATGGAACCTGCTATATGTTCCGGGCGGACGGGTATTCTCCCGGTTATTTTGTGAATTTCTATTTTGACCCGGAGGGAAACTTTATAAATGTCCGGCTGGAAGTCAATCTGTTCCAGGACAACGCTTTTACCGTTACGGAGTCCATCGTCTCCCTGGACCAGGAAACCATCGCTGCGGAAATTGACAAGGAATACCAGCGGGCCATCGGATAAATTATGCGGCTCCCCAAACCCGGGGAGCCGCTTAGCTTCGCCCAAAAAACAGCCGCTGCAAAAAGCAGCGGCTGTTTTTTCATATACACATCCCTCCTGATGCCAATGCTAATGCGCAGGAGCATCCCCCTGTCCTAGCTTAAGGCAACACCGCACAATGGGGACAGCGGGCTTCGGCGGATCTTTTGCCCCATTATGCGGTGCTGCCTTAATTATTTATTGATATTTTTCTTAATTTTTTGTAATTTTTTGTTGCCAAATTTATCCAGCTATGGTATAGTATTACCATCTACACCATTATGGAATCTGTTAACTTTTAGTGCTACTGCCGGAAAAGAGGATATTTATGGATACAACGGAAATGCTTGACCGCATAAAAGCAAAGGATTTTAAAGCATTGTTCCAGCTGACTGAGGATTACGGCTGGAATCTCTATTCCCGTCTGCGCAAACGGTTTTCAGATCCGGAACTGGTCAATGCCGCGTTCAATGAAACGATTTCTGATTTTTGCAGCGATTTGTCAGGCAACGATGGCAAGGATGCCATTGAATCCCTGCTCAATGCCTACGCGGAAAAAGTATGCCTCAGAATGGAACAAGCACCGACGTGCTCCATTGCGTTCTCTCCCACGGCGGCAGAATTTCCAAACGGATTTCCAAATGACGCTCCAGATGACTTTCCAAATCCCGCACCCGCAAAAAAGGGCAAGCCCGAAAAACGGGAGCGCAGGCGGGGAGGTTTTGGTTTCGCGCTTTGTGTTCTGATTCTGCTTGTGGGAATTGCGGCTGCCCTGTGGGTCATTCTGGGACTGCTGATGGATATGCAGCTGATTCCCTATCTGGATCTGGGGTACAGCTGGTTCAATATGCATGTCGCACCCTGGTTTTCATGAGGCAGCGCTATGAGAAGAAGCATTATCATTATTCTCACCGTTTTGCTGCTGCTTTTGGTTGCGGCGGCGGGTGTCCTGTTTTTGATCCGCCCCTCCGTGACCGATATGCAGCGGCAAACCGTGGAAGAACAGCTGATCGCCATGATCGAAGACGGGCAGGTCAAAATTGAAAACCTCACCATTCCGGAGATGGAGGGTGAGGAAACGGAATTCCTCGAATCGGAAGAAATCGTAAGCCCGGTGATTCCGGAGATAGACACAAAGGAAATCACCGGATACGGCATCATTGCGGTTCCCGCCATCGACCTGAAAATGCCCCTGGTCCGGGGCGCGGACACCTACTCCATTCGGGCAGCGGCAGGCTGGTATCCGGAATCCGCGGAAATGGGAGAGGCGGGAAACTGTGTGATTTTCGGTCACCGCACAAGAGTTTTCGGCCGTCATTTCAACCGGCTGAACGAACTGAAAGCCGGGGATACCATTTTCCTGTACAGTATGGACGGCAGCCGCTATGCCTATACCGTTACAGGCAGCGAGGAGATCGAACCCAGCACCCTGATGGACACCCTGCTGGCACACAATGATGGCTTTACATTGACGCTTGTGACCTGCACCCCGGTAGGTGTTGGCAGCCACCGGCTTATGGTATACGCAAGTCTGAGCGCTTCGGAATAAGGAGAGGTAGATTATGAAAAACGGAATTTGGCGCAGAATATTAGCCATAGTTCTCGTTTGCACCATGCTGGCGGGGCAAATGATGATCGATGTGGCGTATGCTACGGGAACCAACGAGCTTCCCATCGCTGAAGACGGTGCGGACAACACCATCGATTTCTCTTCTGATCCGTCGGATACCGGAGACACATCGGAAAGCGGCGACGGCAATGCCGTTACCCCGCCGGAGGGCAGCTTGGATACCGATCCCGTCACTCCGCCGGAGGGCAGCTTGGATACCGATCCCGTCACTCCGCCGGAGGGCGGCTCGGATACCGATCCCGTCACTCCGCCGGAGGGCGGCTCGGAAAGCCAGGGTGACACGCCTTCCGGAGATTCCGGATTGGAAACCGGAGACACTTCCCAGGGATCGGGCAATCTCCCTGTTGCGGGCGAGGACGGCAGCACTGCGGGCAATGGAGATCCGGCGGATGCCGGGGACGATTCCGCTTCCGGGAAAGCATCGGAATCCGACATGAATGGAATCATGATTCTGTCCGATGACGATATGGTGCCCTACGCCAACGGCGACGGCGGTCTTTCTGTGACAGTCAGTACGAATCCGCCGGAGGGAACTACTGTAAAAGACGGAGACAAGTTTACATTTTCCGTGGTCATCCAGGACACAGACCTGAGCACCGAGCCCAACATTCATCCCGGCGATCAACTGAAGATCACGATCCCGAAATATCTGAAACCAGCGGATGTAGATGGTTGGCTGACCAATTGTCAACAGTATTTTACAGACATCGTATATAATTCCGGTACCAATACTGTGACGATGAAGTTTAAAGAATTCGACGGTCAGAATCAGAATATTCAGCTGAATTTCTCCATGGTTGTGGATACCATTGGCTATGACGGCAATGGAAAAGACAACATTGGAATCAACATTGGCGATTCATTCTTGACAGGTACCGGCGTGACAGTGGACACAGGTTCCGGAACCGGTACCGGGGATGGCGAAAGCAGTACAAAGCCCATTACTAAACTGGTAAAACAGATCTGGAGTAACGCGAAACAATCGGAAGGCGGCGGGCTTGTCATTCGGGACCCCACCAAACCAATCGGTTATTCTGTCGAGTTTGGTGTGAATCTGGCGTCCGGCGACGTCGCCACACTGAGCGACGATCTGAGCAACGGCAACCTGCTGCTGTGTGATCTGAACGGTGATACCACGAAACCTACGTTCAGTATCCTTGTGGGAGGAAACACCTATACGGGTAATTTTGACAGCGGCGCGTCCTTTTCTGATACCCCGGTAGGAACAATCACAGTTACCAGGTCGGGCAGCGGCTTTTCCGTGGTCTGCACCAACAGTACAGGCAACGCAGTGGGGCCGGTCAGCATAGTTGTGAAATACTACGCAATCGCCTCTGCCAACGCGGATTTCTTCACCAACAAAGTCAATCTGGCTTTGAGCAATGGATCCTCCAGCTCACAGGAAAGCACCATCCGAAAGTATGACAACGCCGCGCTGTATGCTTCCAAGAGCATCGGGGAAAGCGGCGCGGAATTTATTGACATTGACGAGCGTACAGCGGAAGTAACCTTCTGCATTACCCTGACCCAGTATGGTATCGGTTCCGTCCTGAAAAAAGATGATATCGTTGTTTACGACCTTCTGGAAGACTGCTTTACCCTCGTCCCTGGCAGTATCGATTTAACCCAAAGCGACAATCTTTTTGATCTTCGCACGGATAGTGAAAATACGCAAAAACTCCTGATCGTTAAAAAAGATGATTCCCAGATTCCGGCAGGGGTTTATAAAATCTTCTTTACCGTTAACGTTGATCCGGACAAATTAGATTTCGGTGAAACAGCAACGAACACCGTCGGCAATACCGTTTACATTCGCCGTAAGGCAAAGCTCACGATTGATAAAACCTGGCTTGACGATGCGGACGGAAAACCCATTGATCACGGCGATGGTGCAAGATTTGTTCTGTACAGAGGCAACACCCCGATTGCTGATACCGGTTCGCGTACAGATGCTGCCAACTACACCCTGTATATTCAAGCAGATGACCTTGCTAAAGGAGAATATACATATACCTTAAAAGAAGAGGTAGATCCGGATAACGGCTACCAGGCAGCGGCGGATATTCCCATTGTCATTAAACGGGCAGATGACGATACAATCACCTTTATCTCCATCAAGGGGGAACCTTTGAGCGTTCTCAAAGGGAACGCGACGGTAGGTGTGTCCAACGAGCCGGATTCCGGGAAGGGCTCTCTGACCTTCAAAAAATATGGGGACAGTGTGGCTGATGATAACCTGCTGGATGGCGGCACATATGCGCTGTACCGGGAAAGCACCGACGGCAGTGATGGTGAATTGGTTGAAACATTTTCCACCGTAAACGGCGTACATGCAATCAGCAATCTGAAATACGGTACATACTATGTCAAGGAGCTCAAAGCGCCTTCCGGCTACATGCTCCAAGGAAACGGTGAGACCGCGCATGTAGTACTGAGTAAGACAGCACCCCACCAGACGGTGAGCCTGGTCAACACCCGCTTCCGGGAGGGTGAAATCCACATTCAGAAATGGGACGTGACCAACAACTGCCCACTGGAGGGTGTGGAATTTACCCTGACAAACACACAGCTCAGTGAGAACAACACAACCGTTGCCGTGACCGACACGGACGGAAAAGCGCACTTTACCGGTCTTCCCGCCGGGGTATACAGCATTCAGGAAACCGGGCCGCTTCCCGGCTACTCCGGCTTTACCGGCCCCGTCCATGTCACAATCGACGAAAACGGCAATGTCCAGGGCACCGAGAATCCCATCATTGCCGGCAGCGGTTTATCTGTTACAGGCGGCAAAAACGTCACCATAACCTGGAACAATATCCAGCAGTTCGGCAGTGTCCGCCTAAAGAAAACGGACCCCAACGGCAGACCGCTGGCCGGCGCGGAGTTTACGCTCTACAACAGCCAGAATGTGGTAGTCGAAACAAAAAGAACCGGTGAAGACGGTATTGTGCTGTTTACCGGCCTGGCCTACGGCACCTACACTCTGAAAGAGACCAAAGCGCCGGTGGGATATGTGATCTCTGACGATCTGGCCAGAGGCATCCCGGTTGTGATCAATTCCTCCGACAGCCCAGTAGAATGCAACTACACAAATAATACCCAGAAAGGCAGCATCCAACTCCGCAAGGTTGACGCGGCGCAGACAGGCACAACCCTTTCCGGCGCCCGCTTTGGCCTTTACGAAGACCAGAATGCCACGATTCTCATTGCAGAGAAGACCACCGGGTCCGACGGCACCTGCACCTTCAGCGGTCTGGAAGCCGGTACCTACTATGTAAAGGAGGTCACCGCGCCTGATGGGTATCAGGTCAATCCGAATGTTTTTACATTCAATCTGGGGCCCGGGGATAATCAGGCATGGACCTATACACAGGATGTGGAAAACAGCAAACGGCTCTATGATCTGACACTCCTCAAAACCGACGAAACCGGAACCGCACCTCTGGCCGGAGCCCAGTTTCAGCTGGAGGGAAAAGACCTGCGGGGCAATACCATCACTTCGACCAGCACAGTATCCGGAGCGGACGGCATTTGCCGGTTTACGGATCTTCCCTTTGGCGAGTATACCATTACGGAAATGCAAGCTCCCGTGGGCTACGCACTGGCCGCACCCTTTACGGTGATTATCGACGCAAGCCACACACCCGCTGTATATCAGCAGGGCCAGACCATTGATTGCGGCAAAGTCACAGACAGCCGCACCAGGCTGACGGTGCTGAAAGTGGACGATAAGGATCCGTCCAAAGGTCTTCCCGGCACCAAATTCAGGATTCAGGCGGGTGATCAGTATGTGACCGCAGCGGGCGGCGACGGCAGCTACACCTATACCGGTCTCGACACCGCCGGAACGGAATTTGTGACGGGCCAGAACGGAACTTTCGTGCTGGAATACCTCCCCCTGCTCCCCCTGGGCAGCTATACCCTGGTGGAGACCGGTGCTCCCGACGGTTACATCCTTTCTCAGGAAGAGACCCCCTTTACAATCAGCAAGGCAGAGCAGTCCGTAACCGTGGGCAATACCCAGATCAAGGCTAAACTGAGCCTGGTGAAAACCGACGGATACGGCAAGCTCCTGCCGGGCATCGGCTTCACACTGCACACCGGTAACGGATATGTGAAAGTCACAGGAAGCGGCGGAGCATACACCTTTGCCGGCTATACCGATACGGTTACAGCTGACGCGATCATAACCACCGGTCAGAACGGAAGACTCAGCGTGGACGGCCTGCTTTGGGGCATCTATACCCTGGACGAGCGTCCCGAAACCACACCGAAGGGGCTGTCCCCCGTCACCGGAATCGTATTCGAGGTGGTCGCGGATCAGGCCAGCGGAACCGTGAGCCATTCCGTCAAGCACGGCGGCACGCTGGAGCTGTCCGTTGTCAACCCCGTCATTACAGGAAAGATCACCTTCAAGAAGACGGCTTCCGACAATGTCACTGGGCTGGAAGGCGCGGTGTTCAAGCTGGAACTGGTGGATGGCAACGACTATTCTGCCAAGGATCCCCGGTACGCAGTCTCCGACAGCAGCGGTATTGTCACCTTTGAAAATGTGCCCTACGGCGTGTATAAGGTCACGGAATACCTGGCGCCCTATGGGAAAACGCTGAGTACGGAAAAACGGACGGTCCCCATTGACGGCAACATGCAAATTTACGAGCTGAAAAATTGGGTCAACCAGGACCGGAAGACTTCCGTTGTCTTCAAGAAGGCAGGCACGTACGGCACCGCTCTGACCGGCGCGATCTTCCAGATCCTGGACGAAAACAAGGAAATTGTAATCGAGGAACTGCCAATCAACAGCGCAGATGGGGAGACGGTTTCCCTGCCCGTGGGTGTATACTACCTGAAAGAAACTACGGCGCCTTCCAACTATGAACTGAATCCTGAGCTTCTGGAATTCCGGGTGACGGAGGACGGAAGCGGCCAGCCCATTGAAGTGGTCATGAAAAACGAGCCGGTGACAGGTTCCCTGACCATTGTCAAAACCGACGAGGCGGATCCCCGGAAGCATCTGGCCGGTGCGGAGTTCAAGGTGTATGACGGAACGGAGTATGCGCTGAATCCGAATACTGCCACAGTGCTCTACACCATCACCACCAATTCCGACGGCACGGCAACCCTCCAGAATATTCCCTTCGGCAGCTACGCGGTGGTGGAAACATCCGCGCCCGCAGGCTACGAGCGGAACCCGGATCCTCAGTATTTCACCATCACCAACGTGGGCGAGAATGCAACGACAGAGGTTGCGCTGGAATTCAAGAACGAGCCTTCCCGCTTTATTCTGGAAATTGCCAAGGTGGACATCGTCACCGGGAAGCCATTGGGCGGAGCACGGTTTGCCGTTTATGGCATGGGCTTCTATACGGAAGTCACGGTTGACGAGACCGGAAAGATCTGTGTTCCGGTGCCTGCGGCCGGAACCTACTCCATTTTGGAAATCGCCGCGCCGGAGGGCTATACAGTGGATCCCAATGTGTCCGAGGTGACGGTGGATGCCCACACCCCGGTTGGTGAGGAAACGAAGGCACAATTCCAGTCCAAGGACTATCCCACCAGAGTCCGGCTTCAGAAGGTGGACGGGAATAACGAACCTCTGGAAGGCGCCGCATTCCAGCTCTACCGGGATGCGGAGGAGCCGGTGACCTTTGAACGCAGTGAGGATGGCACCTACCTCTATTCTCCCGGTTCCGAATTGACACAGATCCGTGCCGGCAGCGCTCTGATCGAGGGCTTGCCCGCTGGCAGCTATGTTCTGCGGGAGGTGGAAGCACCTGACGGATATATGACCCTGGGTGATATTTCCTTCACGGTTTCTGAGGACCTCTATGATCAGACACTCTCCATCACGGCCCAGAACCTGCCCTACAAGCGGGGCGTCGCGGTGTGCAAGGAAAATGAACAGGGCATCCGCCTGGCGGGCGCCGAGTTCACCCTCTTCGATGAAAAGGGCATGATTTTGGAAACGGTGACCACAGGCGCTTCCGGCTACGCAGTATTTTCCGAACTGGAAACCGGAAGCTATATCCTCCAGGAAACCAATGCCCCCGCGGGCTACCAGATCAACGAGACGCCATTCAGCTTCCAAATCGACGGGGACGGCGTGCTGCACAGTGAATGCCACTTCGTTGACTATGGCAATGCACAAACGCCCTTCTACGTCCTGACGCTGACCAATACATCGGTGGAGTATACGCTCCGGCTGAAGAAAATCAGCGCATCCAATGGCGCAGCCCTGGCAGGCGCAAGCTTCCGGATTCTGGGCAGCGGTATCAATACGGTCTATACCACCGGTACCGACGGCCTGACCGATCCCATTTCCCTGCCTGTGGGCGAATATACCCTGACGGAGATTCAGGCCCCCAACGGCTATGTAATCGATGCCTCCGGCCATCACCTGTCAGTGGGGGCAGATGGAATCGAATGGGATGGAGAGCCGCTGGCCGATAAGGCCCCTGTAATCCTCTTTGAAAATGAACCCCAGCCTTTCCGTTTTACCCTTGTGAAGCAGGACGCTTCCAGCAAGCACCCTCTGGAGGGCGCGGTGTTCACTGTGACCGGAGAGGATGGCAGCAAGGCAACGCTGGTCACCGATGACCAGGGACGGACGGACGTAATCTCCCTGAAGCCCGGCAAATACGCGGTTACGGAGACACAGGCCCCTGCGGGCTACAATGTGCCTCTGGCCGGCTGGAGCTTTGCAGTGGAAGAAGGTACGTTTAACGTCACAGGAGTGACCGGCGGCGCGGATTACATTTACACCGACGGTGTACTGACGCTGACGCTGACCAACGAACGGACTTCCGGCAGCCTGCTGATCTATAAGCACAGTGCTTCGGATAAAACCAAGGCGCTGGCCGGTGCCCAGTTCCAGGTCCGGGACGCTTCCAGCGGGCTTGTATGGTTCACCCTGCGCAACGGCGTATATCATGTAGCCTCTTCGGATACGGAGGGCGCCGGGAACGTACTGACCACCAACGCTATGGGCCAGGCGCTTTTGGACGGCCTGCCCTTCGGGGAATATGTGGTTACCGAGCTGACCGCCCCCATTGGGTATGCACTGCGTTCGGACAGCATCCAGGTCAAGCTGACCAAACAGGATGAGACGGTAAATGTGGATGTTGCCAACGAGCAGCTCACCCGGAAGGTTACGGTATACAAGCAGAGCGCCGGAGAGAATCCCGAATTCCTGATTGGCGCGGTGTTTGCCCTGTACCGTGTGCCAGAGGACGGAAGTCCCATCTTCCTTGCGGAAGCCACCACCGGCTATGACGGCAAGGCGGAGTTTACGGTGCCCTACGGCGACTACACCATTGTGGAAACCAGAGCCCCTGCCGGTTATGAGCTGAGCGAAACCCAGGTGTGGAGCTTCCGCTACAACGAGGAAACCCCCGAGGATGCTGTATTCACATACACCTTTGTCAACGAAAAGACCGTCTATGATCTGGAAATCCGGAAGTATGACGCGGAGCAAACGGACAAAGGGCTGGCCGGTGCGGAATTTGCCGTTACCAACAGCCGCGGGTATACCATCACCATCAAAACCGGCGCGGACGGTGCAGCGAGACTGGAAAACTTGGATTATGACGATTACACCATCCGGGAAGTCACCGCCCCCGAGGGCTATTATCTGAACGAACAGGTGTATACCGTCACCCGGGAGCAGCTGACCCACGGCACCGCGATTCGCATTGAAGTGCCCGATACCCGGATCCTCGGCACCGTGCTTCTGCGTAAGGTGGACTTTGATGACCACGATCAACTCCTGGACGCGGAGTTCACCATCAGCGACAGCAGCGGCCAGCTTCTGTACTGGCAGGAGACGGAGGATGGGTATGCCCTGAGCGAAACGGGTGAAACCGTCATCCACGCCGGAGAGGTAAAACTCAGCGGCATTCCTGCCGGCACATACACCATCCATGAGGTAAAGGCTCCCAATGGCTACCTCATTTTGGAGGAAAGCCGTTCCTTCACAGTCAATGCCGAAAACGCAGCTTCCGTCATTGAAATGGAGATTGAGAACCTGGTCCGCAAAGTGGCTGTCGGCATAGTTAAAATGGATGCCGCAGACAGGACCACCCGCCTGCCCGGCGCGGAATTCACACTGTATCCCGTTGTGAACGGCATTACGGGCACCGCCCTGGCAACGGCTGTCACAAACGAGAACGGTCTGGCAGTGTTTACGGATCTTACCATGGGTAGTTACCGTATCATTGAGACAAAGGCGCCTTACGGATTCAGGCTTTGGACCAATTCCATCGATTTCATTGTGGACGCTGACGGTAACGTATTCATGGGCAAGGATCAAACCGAACTGCCGGAAATGGATCAGATCCATATGGTCGGCGTGCTCAATACCTCCATTCTCCGGGAGCTGACAATCCGGAAAGTATCTTCCGATAACGAAAAGCCCCTTTCCGGCGCAACATTTACTGTGACCGGGAACGGAAAAACCTGGCGTGTCACCACCGGCACGGACGGAACCGCCGTTCTGAACCTGCCCTATGGCGAATATGTGCTGCAGGAAGTGATCGCGCCCAACGGATACATTCTGGATGAGACCAGACACCAGATCACAGTATCGGAGAATGGTATTTCCATCGACGGGGCGGCGCTGCAGGAATTCACCTATGTCCTCCAAAACAAGCCTGTCACGTTTGCCATTTCCCTGCATAAGCAGGATGACACAAACGCGAAGCCGCTGTCCGGGGCTGAATTCCTGATCAGTGGGAATGGTGTCAGCATCACGCTGAAGACCAACGCCTCCGGAAACACGGATACCGTTTATCTGCAGCCCGGCCAGTACGCATTGACGGAGACGAAAGCGCCGGATGGCTATAAGCTGCCTCTGACCGGCTGGGTACTGACCGTAGATACGGATGGCCATGTCAGCATTGCTGGACAGAAAGCTACTGTCGCGGTTCATTCCGCCAGTGTCACGGTTACGGTCGAGAATGGGAAAAAGTCTTCCGGCGGCGGCACCAGCAGCGGAATTGCCAAGACCGGACAGATCGGCAACCCGACATTGCTGCTGAGCGGCGCGGTGATGCTCCTGCTGTCCTTTACCGGGCTTCTGGTCCTTGCCGTTGATACCTACAAGCGCCGCAGAAAGTGGAATACGCTTCGCTGAAAACCAGGCATAAGCTGGAAACGTGTATCAAAAAATAATCGAGAGGAAGGGGCTGAATCGCCCCGACCTCTCCCCGCACCAGAAATGGCGCTGCTGACTTCGTAACAAAGGTCAGCAGCGTCATTGTTCTTCCCGGATCAGTCTACCCTTTCTTTCCGAAAACCCGGACCTGCTTTGCCCCCCCAAGGCTCCGCCTTGCGTCGCAGACAGGTTCCTTGACACTGCCGTCAGGACATGGTAAACTAGCAATTTGGCAAATTGGAATTTGGCAAATTCCCGGTCATTGCGAACCAGTCCGCTTAAGTGGTGTGGCAATCTCCCTCAAATTTCCGAATCACAGACGCCACACTCCGTAGGGGCGCTCATTGAGCGCCCGGCAGGAAAAGGTGACCTATTCGTATTTCTTTCGGCGAAAAGGTGCCATTCAACGCAAATTAATTCTGAAATTCGGTACATTTTCGCGGGCGGTCAATGACCGCCCCTACGAATGGATGACGATAGGCTGCCTGGAATTCGATGGAGATTCCCACGAAAGTAGTGCGCACTGGCTCGGAATGACAATGTTGTTCGAATCCCTGGCATACCTCTGCAAATTCCAATTTCCCGAATTGCTGACGAAAGCCGATATGTACAAAAATCTACCCATTTTTTCCGCTGGCGGGTATTGGCAAAGGCGGGTTTTTGTGGTATGATTATAACATGGATGTTTATACCGTATTCCGGCGGGCCGGCGCTCCGCGGATACGGCAGGCTGCAAACCAGGAAAGGAGACTGTATCCCTATGAAACTGAGAAGATTTTTATCCTGTATGATGGCCCTGCTGCTTGTCTGCGGCCTGCCCCTGTCCGCCCTGGCGGAGGAATATGACCTTGCAAAGGGCAGCATCACCGTGACCGCCAAGGAGGATGGGCAGTATGTCACCCAGACAAACGGTGTCACGAATCATAAGGAGGAGAGCGAAACCGTCATCACCCAGTCTAACAGCAGCGAAACCCCCACCACCAACACCGTCACCATCACGGCGGAGAAGGGCGCCGCTGCCAATGTCACCCTCAGCGGCGTGAACATCAATGTGAGCGAAACCGGTGATGATGAACACGATGTCTCCGGTGAAGCGGCTGTCCAAATCACGGGCGAAGGCGATGTGACCATCGAGCTGGACAGGGAAAATACCGTCCAAAGCGGCATTTACCGTGCCGGCGTGGAGAAGAACGACGCTGACAGCTCCGGCAGTCTGATTATTACCGACGAAAACGGAACGGACGGCAGCCTGAAGGCCACCGGCGGCTTTGGCGGTTCCGGCATCGGCGGCGGCAAGAATGGCAGCGGCAGCAACATCACCATCACCGGCAGCGCAGAAGTCACTGCCCAGGGCGGCTTTGAGGGTGCCGGCATCGGCGGCGGCTCTTTGGGCAGCGGCAGCGACATCACCATCAAGGGCAGCGCGGAAGTAACCGCGAACGGCGGCCAAGGCGGTGCCGGCATCGGCGGCGGTGGTGGTGGCAGCGGCAGCGAAATCACCATCAGCGGCAGCGCCCAGGTGGAGGCCACCGGCGGCTTGCTTGGTTCCGGTATCGGCGGTGGCTATAATTATAACGGAATCGTCACCGGCAGCAATATTACGGTCTCCGGGGATGCCCAGGTAAAAGCCCAGGGTGGTAATAGCAATTATGCTGAAACACCAAATGTGTCACAAGGTGCGGGCGCAGCAATCGGTGATGGCGGCGGAGAAAAAAGGGGTAACCACCCGGAAGCTGTCAAAGGCAAGGACGCGGTTGTGACCACCGATGCTCCGGAGGAAGGCAAAAACTATGGCCTGTATGTTGGCGAGCTGAACAAGGGTTGGGTTGCGACCTATGCTCCCGGCGAAAACATGGACACCGCAAATCCCGGCAGTCTGACCTATCAGGGCGTGGTCAAAGCAGAAAACGCTGTGCCGGTTGCGAAGCAGGAACCCACCTGCACCGATCCGGGACACGAAGCCGGATTCATGATTGGCAATGTACTTGTGGCGGTCACCATCCCGGCAACAGGGCACAATGTACCTGACGGGACGCCCAACGGGGATGCCACCTGCGTTGCCCTTGGCACCATGACCGGCACCTGCACCAACTGCAGCACTGAGGTAACGGTCCCCGATCCCAACTATGGACCCCACACCTTCACCACTTATACCCCCGACCCCGACAACCTGGCCACCTGCACCGAGGCCGGTACGAAAACCGCCGTTTGCGATGTCTGCAAGAATGAAACCGACACCATCCCCGACCCCGCCAAGAATCACAGCATGGGCGATTTCTCCACCTACAAAGAAGCCACCTGCACAGAAGCAGGCGAGGAGCGGGCCTATTGCAAGAACAAATGCGGTCACTACGAAACGAAGGACATTCCCCCGCAGGGCCACAGCTTCACGGACTACGTATCCGACGGTAACGCCACTTATACGGAGGACGGCACCAAGACCGCCAAGTGTGACCGCTGCGACGCCACCGACACTCTCCCCGACCCCGGCAGCAAGCTTGTCTTCCTCCCCGGGGCGTTCTATAAGGTGATCGGGAAGGACGGCAAGGCGCTTGTCTGCAAGGAAACGAATCAGAACGGCGTGCTGACCATCACCGCAGAGGAAGACTTCGCCGCCCTCACCGGCAAGCTAAGCGGTATGCAGACCCTGAAAGCCCATGGTATTGACACCATCGTCTTTGTAACAAAGGACGCCACCTCCACCTTTGCTGTGGATGACCTGCTGGCACAGGGAGCCTCCGGCGACAGCTACCAGCTGACCCACGACGGCAGCACCGTAACCTTTACCCTGGGCGATGGCACCGACATCCGCAAAATTCTGAAATAAACCAATCCCCCCGGTTCCGCACACAGCAGAACCGGGGGGGTAATTCTATTCGGTATTCTTCCGTGATAATTGTAAATGTGCATACCGGTTTTACCCAGCAGCCCGACAAATTGGAATTTGTAGGGGAAGACAGGACATCGAACAACATTGTCATTCCGAACCAGTGCGCACACTGGTGTGGGAATCTCCATCGAATTCCAGGCAGCTCATCGTCATCCATTCGTAGGGGCGGTCATTGACCGCCCGCGAAAACGTACCGAATTCCAGCATGCATTCACGTCGTATGGTACCTTTTCGCCGAAAGAAATACGAATAGGTCACCTTTCCCTGCCGGGCGCTCAATGAGCGCCCCTACGGAGTGTGGCGTCTGTGATTCGGAAATTCGCGGGAGATTGCCACACCACTTAAGCGGACTGGTTCGCAATGACCGGGAAGTCGACAGCCCGTCAAATTCCAAATTTGTCAGTGTGCTTACGAAAGCCAATAACCTTATTTCAAATCATTCCCACTCCACCGTCGCCGGGGGTTTGGAAGTAATATCATATACCACGCGGTTGATGTGCTTGACCTCGTTGGTGATCCGGTTGGAGACCTTGGCCAGCAGGTCATAGGGGATCCGCGCCCAGTCGGCGGTCATGAAATCGTCGGTGGTGACGGCCCGGATGGCAAGCAGGTGGTCATAGGTGCGGTGATCGCCCATGACGCCCACGGTGCTGACCCCGGGGAGGACACAGAAGAACTGGGCCATGTTCTTTTCATAGCCGTTCTTCGCCATCTCGTCCCGCAGAACCCAGTCCGCCTCCTGGAGGATCTTCACCTTTTCGGCAGTGACCTCGCCGATGATCCGCACGCCCAGGCCGGGGCCGGGGAAGGGCTGCCGCCAGACAAGCTCATGGGGAATGCCCAACTGCTCCCCTACCCGGCGCACTTCATCCTTAAAGAGGCTGGAAAGGGGCTCCAGCACATCCAGAAACTGAACATCCTCCGGCATTTTGACCTTGTTGTGGTGGGTCTTGATCTTATCCGCGTCACCCTTGCCGGACTCGATGCAGTCGGGGTAGATGGTACCCTGGGCAAAGAAGCCCTGGCTGCCCCCCTGGCGGCGGATCTCGTCCCAGAACACCTTGTAAAACTCGGTGCCGATGATCCTCCGCTTTTCCTCCGGATCGGTGACGCCTTTCAGGCAGCTTAGAAAGTGCTCCTGGCAATTGACCCGGACAAACTTCATATCAAAGAGGCTGGTGAAGGTCTTCTCCACGAAGTCCCCCTCATCCTTGCGCATGAGGCCCTGGTCCACGAAAACACAGGTGAGCTGGTCGCCTACAGCCCGGGAGATCAGGCCCGCCGCCACGGAGGAATCCACGCCGCCGGACAGGCCCAGGATCACCTTTTTGTCGCCGATTTTTTTCCGCAGAGCACGGACGGTATCCTCGATAAAGGAATCCATCCGCCACTGCCCCTGACACTGGCATACATTATACAGGAAATTCCTTAGCATCTGCTTGCCGAATTCGCTGTGGGTGACCTCGGGATGGAACTGGACGGCGTACAGCTTCTTGTCCGGGTTTTCCATAGCTGCCACGGGGCACACATCGGTGTGGGCCGTTACGCGGAAACCGGCGGGGACCTGGCTGATCCGGTCGGTATGGCTCATCCACACCACACTTTCCGCCGGGACCCCCTCCATCAGCTTGGACTGGGGCACATCCAGGTGGAGATTGATCTTTCCGTACTCGGAGGTCTCCGCGGTGATAACAGAGCCGCCGCCCATCCAGGCGGTGAGCTGGGCACCGTAGCAGATACCCAGAATGGGGATCCCCAGTTCCAGCACCTTGGGGTCATAGTGGGGGGAGGTCATATCGTAGACGCTGTTGGGGCCGCCGGTAAAGATGATGCCGCAGTAGCCCGCCGCCAGGATTTCCTCCGGGGTGATGCCGTTATAGGGTTTGATCTCGGCGTAAACGTGCAGGTCCCGCACCCGCCGGGCGATCAGCTGGTTGTACTGTCCGCCAAAGTCCAAAACAAGAATTTTTTCCAAGGGAGATCCCATTCCTTTCCGGAAGATCAAGAATTGGTGGTCTATCTTTTTTCCCGCTCCTTTCGGAGCGGGAAAACGTTGTACTGTAAGTCAGTATGGGCAGCGGGAAGCCGCGTCATACCGTTTTCAATGTTTTTTACAGGTTGATCTGGGCCGTGCCCCGGTCAATGCCGGAAACAAGCGCCTCCGTCTCCCGGAGGAAACGCTCCACCTGCTCCGGGCAGCGGCCGATGTAGGCGCTGGGGGTCAGCAGAGATTCCATTTCTTCCTGGGTCAGGGTGAACTCCTTCTCCTTGGCCAAACGCTCCAGCAGGTCGCAGCTTTCGCCGTTCTTCATCCGGGCGGTGGCCTCCATGGAGCACCGGCGGATGATCTCATGGAGCTGCTGCCGGTCTCCGCCCCGCTTCACCGCCTCCATCATCAGGTTTTCGGTGGCGATAAAGGGCAGGTACTCCCGCACCGTCCGCTCCACAATCTTCTCGTTTACATGCAGGCCATCGGTAACGTTCTGGGCCAGGCGCAGCACCGCATCACAGCAGAGGAAGCCCTCCGGCAGGGAAATTCGGCGGTTGGCAGAATCGTCCAGGGTCCGCTCCAGCCACTGAGTGGAGGCGGTCATGGGGGCGTTCATGGCGTCCGCCATCAGATAGCGGGACAGAGAGCAGATCCGCTCGCAGCGCATGGGGTTACGCTTATAGGCCATGGCGGAGGAACCGATCTGGTTTTTCTCAAAGGGTTCTTCCACCTGCCGGTCGTGCTGCAGCAGACGGATGTCGTTTGCCATCCGATAGCAGCTCTGGGCAATGGAAGACAGGCAGTTCAGGATCCGGCTGTCCAGCTTCCGGGGATAGGTCTGGCCGCAGACGGAGAAGCACTTGTCAAAGCCAAAGTCCCGGCTGATCATCCGGTTCATCTCGTCGATCTTGGCGGTGTCCCCGTCGAAAAGGTCCAGGAAGCTGGCCTCGGTGCCGGTGGTGCCCCGGCAGCCCAGGAACTTCATATTGTCAATGACAAAATCCAGTTCCTCCAGATCGGAAAGCAGATCCTGCATCCACAATGTTGCCCGCTTGCCCACGGTCACCAGCTGCGCCGGCTGATAGTGGGTATAGCCCAGGGTGGGCAGGGCCTTGTAGGTATCCGCAAAGTCCCGGAGGTTCGCAACCACTTTTAAAAGCTCGCCACGCAGGTACTTGAGGCCGTCCCGGTAGAGGACGATGTCCGCGTTATCCGTCACATAGCAGCTGGTGGCGCCCAGGTGGATAATGCCGGCGGCGGAGGGGGCAACCTTGCCATAGGCATACACATGGGCCATCACATCATGGCGGACCTCTTTTTCCCGGGCGGCGGCAACGGCGTAGTCAATATCCTCCAAATGGGCTTCCAGCTCCGCCACCTGGGCATCCGTGATATTCAGGCCCAAGGCATGCTCCGCCTTTGCCAGGGAGACCCACAGCTTCCGCCAGGTGCGGATACGGGTGTCCTGGGAGAAGAGCTTCAGCATATACTCGGACGCGTACCGGCTGCTCAGAGGGGATTCGTAACGGTCTGTCATAGGTCCTCCTTACCGCAGGATGATGCTGTCCCGCTCCGGTCCTACGGACACGAAGCCGATGCGGCAGCCGATCTGCGCTTCCAGGTACTCCACATACTTCCGGGCAGCCTCCGGCAGGTCCTCCCACTTCCGGATACCGGAAATATCCTGCTTCCAGCCCTCCATGTAGGTAATCACAGGCTTGGCGTCATTCAGACGGCTGGGGAAGGGGAATTCTTCGGTGCGCTCGCCATCCAGCTCGTAGGCCTCGCACACAGGGATCCTGTCCATATAGCTCAGCACATCCAGCTTGGTCAGGGCGATATTGGTAGCGCCCTGGACCTGCACACCGTAGCGGGTCGCCACCACATCCACCGGACCAACCCGGCGGGGGCGTCCGGTCTTGGCGCCGTACTCAAAGCCGGCAGAGCGGAGGGCTTCCGCTTCCTGCCCAAACATCTCGCACACAAAGGGGCCTTCGCCCACACAGGTGGAATAGGCCTTCACAACGCCGATGACCTCGTCCAGCTTGGCGCTGGGCAGGCCGGAACCCACGGGGGCGTAGGCGGCGATGGCATTGGAGGAGGTAGTATAGGGGAAGATACCGTAGTCCAGGTCCCGCAGCGCACCCAGCTGGGCTTCAAAGAGGATCTTCTTGCCCTGCTTCTGGGCATCCCGGAGGAACGCGCCGGTGTCACAGATAAAGGGCTTGATCTTCTCGCAGTAGCTATCCAGCCAGGCTTCCAGCTCCGCCATGGTCACAGGCTCCGCGCCATAGACCCCGGTAATAGTCAGATTCTTCCACTCCAGCAGCTCGGCAAGATGCTGGCGGAGGTTGGGATTGTACAGCAGCTCACCGGCAAGCACCGTCTTTTTCTGGTACTTGTCGGAATAGAAGGGGGCAATGCCCTGCTTGGTGGAACCAAACTTCTTGTCCGCAAGCCGGGCTTCCTCCAGCCCGTCAAGCAGACGGTGCCAAGGCAGCAGCAGGGACGCCCGGTCGCTGATTTTCAGATTCTCGGGGGTGATGGGGACGCCCTGGGAGGTGACCTGCTCAATCTCCTTCCACAGGTTCTCCGGGTCCAGGGCAACACCGTTGCCCAGAATATTCACAACTCCCTTGCGGAAGATACCAGAGGGCAGCAGATGCAGCGCGAACTTTCCGTACTCGTTGATAACGGTGTGGCCGGCGTTGCCGCCGCCCTGATAGCGCACCACCACATCATAATCCTGGGTCAAAAGGTCCACCATACGGCCCTTGCCTTCGTCGCCCCAGTTGATGCCCACGATCGCACAATTACCCATTTCTTTCCCCTTTCAGTTAAGGTGCTCTTCCAGCCGCTTCATGATCTCGGCGTAGGCTTCCTCCACACCGCCCAGGTCCCGGCGGAAACGGTCCTTATCCAGCTTTTCATGCGTCTTGCTGTCCCACAGGCGGCAGGTGTCGGGGCTGATCTCGTCAGCCAGGACGATGGTGCCGTCGGCCAGACGGCCAAACTCCAGCTTGAAGTCCACCAAAGTCACGCCGCAGGTCTGCCAGAAGCCCTTGAGGACCTCATTGACCTTGAAAGCGTACTTTTCGATGGTATTAAGCTCCTCGGGGGTGCCCAGCTTCAGGGCCAGAGCGTGGTAGCGGTTCAGCAGCGGATCGCCCAGCTCGTCATTTTTATAAGAGAACTCGATGGTGGGCTGGTCGAAAATAATCCCCTCCTCCACGCCGTACCGCTTGGCAAAGGAACCGGCGGAAATGTTGCGGATGATGACCTCCAGGGGAACGATGGATACCTTTTTCACCAGGGTTTCCCTCTGATTCAGTTCCTTAACATAGTGGGTGGGAACACCCTGCTTTTCCAGGTATGCCATAAGGCGGTTGCTCATCTGATTGTTGATAACACCCTTGCCCCGGATGGTGCCCTTTTTCAGTCCGTTGAACGCGGTGGCATCGTCCTTGTACTCCACAATGAGGAGTGCGGGGTCGTCGGTTGCAAATACCTTCTTGGCCTTTCCTTCGTAAAGCTGCTCCAGCTTCTCCATAAGAATTGTTTCCTCCTTATCATGTATCTGCCCAAAGCAGAGGGTTTACATACTTCCTTTCCGGCATACACGCGTCTGCGGATGGGAAAACGGCCGTACAGGAAGTCACAAAAGTGAAAAATGGAAACGAGCCCCGAAAATTCTCCAGACGCTTGCCTCCATCAGTGAAATTTTACACGAAACGCCCATATTTGTCAACTGAAAAGGGAAAAAACTTTTTCCCTTTCCCGTCCTTTTCCGGAAAATAGGCGGAATGCAAGAAGACGCGGGAAAATCGCGGCTGATTTTCGGCGCTTTTTTTCCTGCGCATATGTTGCTTTTTCCCGGGCAGGAATGGTATAATGTTTTCATCCGGACTTACGGTCCAAACTTGGGCAGAATATAGAAAAATGACAAAAAGCGAGGTTAATCATTGATGATTGCGTACGGAGATAACATAAAAATTTTCTGTGGCAACTCCAATCCCCAATTCGCTGAAACCATTTGCAGATCTCTGGGCGTTCCCCTTGGCCGTGCGGAGGTCAAGACTTTCGCGGACGGCGAAGTTTCCGTCTCCCTGGAGGAAACCGTTCGCGGCGCGGACGTATTTCTGATCCAGTCTACCTGCAAGCCTGTCAACAATAACCTTATGGAACTCCTTGTGATGACCGATGCCTGCCGCCGGGCTTCCGCCGGACGGATTACTGCTGTCATCCCCTACTTCGGCTATGCCCGTCAGGACCGGAAGGCCAAGAGCCGGGATCCCATCTCCGCCAAGCTGGTGGCCAATATGATCACCGCTGCCGGCGCGGACCGGGTGCTCACCATGGACCTGCACGCTCCCCAGATCCAGGGCTTCTTCGACATTCCTCTGGATCATCTGCTGGGCAATCCCACTTTTGTGGACTACTATCTGAAAAAGTTCCCCGAGGATGTTTATAACCACGACGACTTTATCGTTGTCTCCCCCGACGTTGGCTCCGTGGGCCGTGCCCGGGCCTTTGCCGCCAAGGTTCACATGGGTCTTGCCATTGTGGATAAGCGCCGCCAGAAAGCCAACGTGTGCGAGGTCATGAATATCATCGGCGATGTCAGGGGCAAGACCTGCATCCTCTATGACGACATGGTGGATACAGCAGGCTCCCTGTGCAATGCTGCCAAGGCCCTCGTAGAGGCCGGCGGCGCCAAGGCGATTTACGCCTGCGCTACCCACGGCGTTCTGTCCGGTCCTGCTTTCGAGCGGATCGAAAACAGCCCCATTCAGGAGATGGTTTTCGTTAACACCATCCCCCAGCAGCAGAACACCCCCTCCGGCAAGCTCAAGTACCTGGATGTGGCGCCCGTGTTTGCCCGTGCCATTGAGCATGTCCACGGCGGCACCTCCATCGCTGACCTGTTCTAAGCCATGATCAGCGCTTCCAAAGATGCCTGGCTCATTGTTGGGCTGGGAAACCCTGGCCGGGAGTATGAAAACTCCCGGCACAACTGCGGCTTCCGGGCAATTGACCGGCTCTCTGGCCGCCTGGGGTGCAAAATCGACAAAGCGAAGTTCCAGGGCCTGTACGGGAAAACTCTGTACGGAGGGAAACCTCTGTATCTTCTCAAGCCCCTGACCTATATGAACCTGTCCGGTCAGTCGGTGCTCCAGCTCAGCGCGTACTTTCAGATCCCGCCCCAGCGGATTATCGTCCTGTTTGACGATATTTCCCTGGAGCCCGGACGGCTCCGGGTCCGGGCGGAGGGCTCCGCCGGGGGCCACAACGGCATCAAATCCGTCATCGCCCAGCTGGGAAGCGAAGCCTTTCCCCGGGTGAAGATCGGCGTGGGCGCAAAGCCCAACCCGGAGTACGACCTGGCAGCCTGGGTACTGGGGTCCTTTCCCCCCGCCGAGGAAAAGGCTGTCAGCGCGGCGCTGGATGCTGCCGGGGACGCTGCCCTTACCATCATTGATAAAGGTGTACCGGAAGCCGCCAACAAATATAACGGCTTTCATTCATAGAAACGGGGGGATATCGTGCAGGAAAACCGTTCCATCAAACGCGGTATTTTGATTTTTGCCGTGCTTGCCCTTATCCTCCTATCCCGGCTCCCCGGCCTGATGCACAATAGCTTCCTGCATCCCGATGAGCCGGTGTTTTACAATTCTGCCGCGGGCCTTGCCGCGTTCCTGACAGGGCAGGCGGATTCCTATGCCCCCACCAAGTTTTATCCCGAAGGTGGATTTGTTCTGCACACGCCCTTTCAGCTTCTGAGGCTTCTTTTCGGCAATGCCGGTGAAGACGGCCGTTTCTTCGGACGAATCGGCGGGTGCTTCTACTTTCTGCTGGGCGTTGCAATGGGTCTGAAGCTGCTTCGTAAGTTCTTTACGAAGGATGCATCCGCTGCCGCAGTCTATCTTGCGACCATGCTGTTCGGCCTGATGCACATTGAGCAGTCCAGATACGCGACCGGCGATACCGGCTCTTTCTTTCTGCTGATGGTACTGCTCTACTTCAGTGCCAGGGGCATGGAAACGGAACACCTGCGCTATTTTCTTCTCGCCGCCGCGGCAGGCGGTATGCTGACTGCTGTTAAATATCCGCTGGTCTTTTTCCTGCTGATCCCCTACCTGGGCTTTCGGAAGGTCTTTTCCGGCAGCGGAAAAAAGGCACTCTCCCGGGGTACCTGGAAAGCTGCCGGATGCTTCCTAGTCGGTTTTCTGCTGCTCTCCCCCAAAACGCTGACGGATCCAACCTTCCTGTTTTGGACGGCGGCCCATGAAACCCACAATTACATGGCAGGGACCAACCTGACTGAGGTGGGCGGCCCGGGAAATCATCTGCTTTCTGTTTCGCTCTATACACTGCTGTATTCCGGGGTACCGCTGCTCACCGGCGTGACGATCTGGCAGACAGGCAAGCATGTCCGTTCCGCAAGGCACGCCCAGGGCTGTGATTATCTTTTCCGGTTCCTGATTCCCCTGGTAACCGCCGGCTTCTTCCTATATAATCTTTTCGTTACCGCGGTTTTCATGCGCACCTACTACCCCTTCTTCGTCATCGTGGATCTGTACTGCGCGGCTCTGTGCGGGAAATGGCTCAAGCAGAAAGGCGCGAAGCAAATCACAGTCGTGATCCTGTGCCTTTTTATGGCGCTGCGGGGCGGTTATTACCTATATGTTCTGGCCGCGGATACCGGTAAGGAAACCATGCAGGAAGTCATTTCCTCCATTCCGGAGGCGCAATACACCTCCATCACCGAACTGAAGCCCGGAAAAATGGCATTTTTCCAGGAGGATCTCCCTGAGAAAGCATTCCAGGCGATGGATCTGGCGGATGAACGGTTCGATACACCGGAAGGGATGGCCCTGCAGGAAGGGGAGCTTCTGATCTCCACCTACCAGGAATACGGCACCGGTACACCGTACTGTCTGCCGATTTTCCACGACACCGTGCAAAACTATATCGACCGGTGGACGGACTTCAAGGAAATCAACGCTCAGTATGCGGTCGGCAGGCTATATCCTGATTCCTATTACACGCTTTTCGGTTTTTGGATCAAGGGAACCACCGGCATGTACTTTGAATTTCCCTGCAATGTTTTCTACCTGCATCCAATTCAATAATCTTCAATAATCTTTTACACATAGAACGGGAAGGGGCTTTGTCCCCTTTCCGCTTTGTGCCGTGGAATGAAATCTGGTTTTGATTGTGCGCCCAGCAGCAAAAGCCGTTTGCGCGCTTGAGGTACTTTATGGAACAGCTTATTCATCTGCTTCACACCATTGCTGAATACCGCAGCCTCCTGGAAGGACTGGAGGACAATCGGACAGCCGCGGTCACCGGCATCGGTCAGATCAACCGCAGCCACTTGATTGCGGGCCTGTGTCAGGACGCAAAGCGCCCCCTGGTCATTGTATGCCAGGACGACATTGCCGCCCGGCGTCTTCAGGAGGACCTGAAGGACTTCCTGGGCGTAACTGTCCCCATTCTTCCCGGGCGGGAGCTGACCCTCTATGACGCGGCCGCCGTTTCCCGGGCCTGGGAGCAGAAGCGGATCGGGCAGCTCTATGCGCTTTCCCTGGGAGAAACGCCCATTCAGATTTTCACCTGGGAATCCTTGAGTCTGCGGACCATGCCCCCCGCCGTAATGAAAGCTGCCGCTTTCACCCTGGAGGTTGGAAAGGAATACCCGCTGGAGAAACTTACCGCCCGGCTCACTGCCGCGGGCTACAACCGCTCCCCCATGGTGGAGGGCGTAGGCCAGTTTACGGTCCGGGGCGGCATTGTGGACATCTACTCCCCCGGTGCCGACAGCCCCGTCCGGGCAGAGTTCTTCGGCGACGAGCTGGACACCCTCGCCCCCTTTGACACGGACACCCAGCGCCGGGGAGAGAATATTGCCTCTGCCCGGATCCTTCCCGTGGCAGAGACCGTGCCGACACTGCACCCCAACGGCCTCGCGGGGCTTTGTAAAGATCTTCGCGGTCTCATCGCTCGGCAGAACCGGCGAAAAAATGTCAACACCGCTCTGGTCACCACCCTGGCAAAGGACCTCGACAAATATGAAAACGGCCTGTCCACCGCCGCATCCGACCGGTATATGGCTCTCATTTATCCGGAAAACGCCACGGCAATGGACTATGTTCCGGAAAACGCCCTCTTTGTGATCTGTGACCACAGCTCCCTCCAGCGCACCGCCCGGACCCGGACGGAGGAAATGGGCATGCTCCTGGACAGCTCCCTGCAGTCCGGCCTTGCCGCCGGGGAGCTGTGCGACTACTGCTGCCAATGGGAGGACTTCTATGGAAAGCTTCGGGGCAGGTGCGCCGTTTACTTTGACGCCTTCGCCGGTTCCGCCTATCCCGCTGACTGTGTGCCAAAGCTGCTGCTTCCCATGTCCGCCAAGCAGCTTCCCAGCTACGGCGGCAGCATGGACACCGCCGCGGCAGACCTTGGCTACTATCAGAAAATGGAATTCGGCTCCCTGGTGCTCTGCGGCACCCGCCGCCGGGCGGAGCTTCTCCAACAGATGCTCCGGGAGAAAGGTCTGTCTTCTTTTCTTGCCATTCCCCTGACGACCCTCCCCCATCCCGGCCAGATCCTCCTTACCGAGGGAACACTGCCCTACGGTATGGAATACCCCATGTCCAAAATCGCCGTTCTTACCGAGGGGCAGCTCATTGCCAAGCGGGAGACCCGGCGTAAACCGAAAAAGTCTGCCACCAACCGGCAGAAGCTAAACTCCTTTACAGACCTTTCCCCTGGCGATCTGGTGGTTCACGAGAACTACGGCATTGGCCGTTTCATGGCCATGGAGCAGATCAAGGTGGACGGGGCTGTCAAGGACTATATCAAGATCGCTTATCAGGGCTCCGACACCCTGTTTGTTCCCGCCACCCAGCTGGACCTGGTAAGCAAGTATATCGGAGGCGGCGGTGAGGACAGCAATGTCCGGCTCAACAAGATCGGCTCCGATGCCTGGCAGAAAACCAAAGCCAAGGCCCGGAAAGCCGCCAAGGATATGGCCGGGGAACTGATCCAGCTCTACGCCGCCCGGAAGCGGCAGCCGGGTTACGCTTTCGCGGCGGATGCCCCCTGGCAGAAGGAATTTGAAGACAACTTCCCCTACCCGGAAACCGACGACCAGCTCCGGTGTATCGCCGACATCAAGCACGATATGGAATCTCCCACCCCCATGGACCGGCTGCTCTGCGGCGATGTAGGCTTTGGCAAAACCGAGGTAGCCCTCCGGGCGGTGATGAAAGCCGTAATGGACGGCAAGCAGGCCGCCATTCTGGTTCCCACCACGGTGCTTGCCCAGCAGCACTATCAGACCGCCGTGGAACGCTTCCGGGGCTTTCCGGTAAACATTGACGTACTCAGCCGGTTCCGCACCCCCAAGCAGCAGCAGAAGACCCTCTCTGACCTGCGCAGCGGCAATGTAGACCTTATCATCGGCACCCACAAGCTGCTGCAGAAGAACATCGAGTTTAAGGACCTGGGCCTTTTGGTGGTGGACGAAGAGCAGCGCTTCGGCGTCAGCCACAAGGAAAGGCTGAAAGAGCTCTCCAAGGGTGTGGACGTGCTGACACTCTCCGCCACCCCCATCCCCAGAACCCTCAACATGGCCCTGTCCGGGATCCGGGACATGTCCACCATTGAAGAGCCCCCCGCGGACCGGTATCCCGTACAGACCTTTGTCATGGAATACAGCGCTCCCATTATCGACGACGCCATCCGCCGGGAGACAGAGCGGGGCGGTCAGGTCTTCTATCTGCACAACCGCACGGAGACTATCGACCAGTGTGCCGGTGCTCTGCGCAGGCGGATCCCCGGCATCACCGTAGGCGTGGCCCACGGGCAGATGACGGAGGATGCCCTGGCGGATGTGATGCATGCCATGGCAGAAGGGGAGATCCAGGTGCTAGTGTGCACCACCATCATCGAAACCGGACTGGATATTCCCAATGCCAACACCCTCATCATTGAAAACGCGGATCGGTTCGGTCTGAGCCAGCTTCACCAGCTTCGGGGCCGGGTAGGAAGATCCACCCGCCACGCCTATGCCTACTTCACCTACCGGCCGGACAAGAACCTGACTGAGGTGGCGGAGAAGCGCCTGAGCGCCATCCGGGACTTTGCCGAGTTCGGCTCCGGCTTCAAAATCGCCATGCGGGACCTGGAGATCCGGGGCGCGGGCAATCTGCTGGGGGCGGAGCAGTCCGGTCACATGATGAGCGTGGGCTATGACATGTACCTCAAGCTTCTGGACGAAGCGGTTCTGGAGGAACGGGGCCAGGCGCCCCAGGCACCGGAGTGTACCGCCGACCTGAATATCACCGCCAACGTGGACAAAAGCTACGTTGCCCGGGGAGAGGAACGGATGGATCTATACCGCCGGATGGCCGCCATCCGGAGCCAGGAGGACGCGGACGATCTGCTGGACGAGATTGTGGACCGATACGGCGAGCCGCCCAAGGGCGTGCTGAACCTGATCGATGTGGCGCTGCTTCGGGCCAAGGCAAGATCTGCCGGGATCAAGGACATCAAGCAGCGGGGAAGCGATGTGCTGTTCGTGCTGGCGGATCTGGACTTTCAGGCGGTCAGCGCCCTGTGCGCCGATCCAGACTACAAGGCCAGGGTCACATTCCTGCCCAACGCCAAGGAACCCACCCTGCGTTTCCGGCTGGTTTCCGGTCCGGACAGCCTGAAGCAGAGCAAGCTGTTTGTGGAGCGGTTCGCCTCCTTCCGAAAATCTTAAAAACCTGCCAGGGATTCCCATTGCCAAGTGAGGAAAGCCATGGTATAATACTGGGAAACCGATAAAGGCTGACATTGCGGTTTTTTCGTAATCTCAGAAACCACAGCAGTCTATGCCTCACATAACTGCCAATTCTCCACAAAGGAGGTTACACCTGTGGCACAAGGAAAATTTTCACAGCCCCGAAGCGGCAAGGCCGCTCCCCGGCGTTCTGACCTTCCCCCGGAACCCAAGCGGAGATCCGTCCGGGAGGACGCTACCCTCTCCCGCATTTTAAGCGACGAGCCTTTTCCTCCGGGAAAAGCATCCGCTCCCGGCAGTGAGCTGGAAGATTGGATGCGTCAGTTAAATCTGAATGACGCGCCGGAAGAGGACCATTTCCCGACGGAGGAAGAAGCTCCCGCAGATGCGGCCCCTGACTTTTCTGCCTCCATTCCCCCGGTTTATAATCAGGAAATCCGTTCCTCCCGCCATCCCTATGTATCAAGCGTCCCCCAGGAGCCGGAAGAATGGGACGACCAGGGAGAAGACGAACCCATCACCTTTGCCGAGCGTCTTATGGGCTTCGTGGACGATCACCGCAAGGGGGTTCTTGTTGGCCTGTGCGCTGCCGCTGCCGTGCTGCTTGTCAGTATTGTACTGGTAGTCTTTTTCAGCGTGGGGGGAAGCACGAACGATCCCTACGGCAACCGGATCCTGAACAATGTAATGGTAGCCGGTGTCAATGTTGGCGGTATGACCCGCAGTGAGGCGGTCACCGCCGTGAAGCGTGCTACAGCAAATACATTTACCAAGCAGGACATGGTGGTTCAGTTCTCCGAGGAAACGCTGGCTCTCTCCCCCAAGAAAACAGGTGCCAAGCTGGATGTGTCCGCCGCAGTGGACGCTGCTTTCTCCTATGGCCGTACCGGCACCAAATCCGAGCAGCAAAAGGACTACCAGAATTCTCTCACCGGAAATCACACCATCGCTCTTCTCCCCTATCTGGAACTGGATAAGCAATACATCCAGCAGGCCCTGAATGAATATGCCGGAAAATACGCCGGTCAGTTCACCCAGTCCGGATATACCCTGGAGGGGGAAAAGCCCGATCTCAGCGCCGAGGGCTTTGATGAAAACGCCCCCTGCCAGACCCTGGTGCTGACCCTGGGCACCCCAGGCTTCGGTTTGGACATCCAGGAGCTGTACGCAAAGATCCTGGATGCCTACAGCATGAACGTATTTCTGGTGGAAGTGGGAGATGTGCCGGAAAACGCGGAACCCGATCCCCTGGACCTGGATGCCATCTATGCGGAGCTGTATGTGGCCCCGGTAGATTCCAGCATAGATCCCAACACCTTTGGAATCATAACTGGTACCTACGGCTACGGCTTTGACCTGGAAAAGGCCAAGGCGCTTCTTGCAGGCTGCCAGTATGGGGATACTTTGCGTGTCAGCATGGAGTATATCGCCCCGGCGGAAGCGGAAGATATTCTCTTCCGGGATGTGCTTGGCTCCTGTGAGACCCCTCACACTTCCAATGAGAACCGGAATACCAACCTGCGGATTGTGTGTCAGACCCTCAATGGCATGATTCTTGAGCCCGGCGAAACCTTCTCTTACAACGAGGCCCTGGGCCAGCGGACTGCGGAAAAGGGCTATAAAATGGCACCTGCCTATTCCGGTCAGGATCTGAAGGATTCCCTGGGCGGCGGCATCTGCCAGGGCTCCTCCACGCTGTACTACTGCGCACTGCTGGCGGATATGCAGATCGTGGAGCGGGTCAATCACGGCTTCCCCGCCTCCTATATTGACCTGGGCATGGATGCCACCGTCAGCTGGGGCTCTCCGGATCTCAAATTCAAAAATACCTCTGAATTTCCTGTGAAGATCCAGGCGGAGGTCTCCGACGGATATATGAAAATGAAGATCCTAGGCACCGACACCCGGGACTACTATATTAAGATGGAGTACGAGATCACCGGTACCAGCGAACCTGAAACCATCTATGAAGAGCATAGAGAGGGCGAGGGCTATACTGACGGTCAGGTCCTTCAGAGCGGCAAATCCGCGATTTATGTTAAGTCCTACAAGCTCAAATACGATAAGGAAACCGGAAAGCTTCTTTCCAAGGATTTTGAAACCCGGTCCCACTACCAGAGCAAGAACGAGATCGTGGTTCGGATCATAAAGGACGAAACCAAGCCCTCAGAAACCCAGCCGACAGAAACCACAACCGAAGCCACGGAATCAACAACCCAGGCTGCGGAGTCCACCACCCAGGCTACAGAATCCACGACCCAGGCTACGGAGTCTACCACCCAGGCTACAGAATCCACGACCCAAGCTACAGAATCCACGACCCAAGCTACAGAATCCACCTCCCAGGCTACAGAGTCCTCTTCTCAGGATGGCGGCTCCGGCACTGAGTAAAGCAACTACCCCCTGCTCTCCAGGAGCAGGGGGTAGTCCTTTTCGTTTGTCCGGAAAAGCCGATCAATTCCTATGGTCCCCGGTTTCAGTGGAATGATTAACATAGGTCATCAGGGCAATGGCGAGGCCGTCTTCGGTACAATTTCCGCAGACCTTATCCGCAAGGGCTTTGACCTTGGGGGAGGCGTTTCCCATGGCCCAGCCCTCTCCTGCCGCCTTGATTACGGCAGCATCATTCATACTGTCTCCGAAAGCCACGCAGTCCGCAGCGGTCAATCCGTAATGCGCGCACAGGCGGAGCATGGATTTCCCCTTGTTGTTCTCCGTATCGGAGATCTCCCCAAAGAAGATCAGACCCGAGGCGGCAAAATTATCAAAGAAAACCAGATCCGTATTCTCCGGCTGAAGAGCCTGCAGACGTTTGGCCTGTTCCTCACTTCGCAGCATAAAGGAAACCTTGAACACCGGCTCGCCCGCGTATTGTTCCGCGGGGAGCTTGCGGTTGTTCATGGAAATCAGGCGCTGGAGTTCACTGTGCAGCTGCTCTCTTTTCAGGGATTCCAGCATGGGGATCAGATCCTCCCCTGCCCGGTAGCTTGCCTTTTCGCATTCCAGCGTATAGGAGGCCCCGATTTTGTCCAGTACCGCCCTGACCGCGTCCAGCGTCTTCCGGGGCATAAAGCAGCGGAAAATCTCTTCCTTTCCCGCCAGGACATATCCTCCGGCACTGTAAATTCCCCCGTCGCAGCCCAGGGTCTGAACCGCCTCGGGGACAAAACCGGTGGAGCGCCCGGTACACAGAAAAACCTTATCCCCCTGGGCCTGGAGCAGTTTTATGGCACGGCCCAGGGCCGGTGTCGGGTCCGAGCCTGGCATGGCAATGGTTCCGTCAATATCCAGAAAAAACAGCTTCACAAGAAACACTCCCAAAGACAAAGATGTTTTTACCTTACAAGAAAACCGATTATTTGTCAAGCGGTTTTCCGCAAGCCTCCGTCTCTTCCTGCCGAATCTTCTTTCGGATCCTGGTAAGGACAGGAATGACCACGGCAATTGCTGACACACCCGCGCAGATGTTGCTCACCATCATGGTAATGCCCACCGCTTCCGTACCCATTTCCGTAAACCGCTGAAAGAACCACAGCACCGGCACCCGGAACAGAAACACCCGGGCAACATTTAAAAGCATGGTCAGCTTCGTATACCCGTAACCCAGAAGCAGCGCCAGGGTGGCAGAATTGATTCCCAAGGTAATGTAACCCAGCATCTCCCAGCGGTGGATGGATACGATCATTTCACAAAACGCCGGGTCGTAATGGTTTTTGGACTGGGCAAATACGGCTGCCAGCCAGGGAAGACCCGCCGAAACCAGCACCAGTCCCAGGACACCGATCATCACATCCACCGCCATAAGCCAAAGGAAGAGCTGCAGGGTCCTGCGATACTTTCCCGCCCCCCGGTTCTGGCTGATCAGGGCGGAAGCCCCGTCCAGCATACCGGAATGCCAGCTGGTAGTCAACCCGCCGATATTGTTGGATACCCCCAGCGCGCCCACTGTCAGAGCGCCGTACATACCCGACATGGAGTTGATGATAACCTTTCCGGCAGCGAAAAGCATCTTTTCCGCCGATACCGGATAGGAAAGATTTACCATAGGCATCACGGTGTCCGATTTCAGGGATATATTCCGGGGAGAAAAGCGGAACGCCCCTTCGTCCCGGAACATGGAAAAGACCGCGTACACCAAAAGAACGCTCTGGCTTACGAGGGTTGCCACGGCGATCATAATAACGCCGCTTTCCAGTACAAAAACAAACAGTGCAGACAGTCCCAGCTTTACCAGAATAATAACAAGGTTCAGTACCAGGATCTTTTTCGCGTGGCCCCGGCTGCGCTCAATGGCAATATAGACCGTATTGAAAAAGCTGACCACCAGGGTTAAAATCTCCACCCGGAAATACCCGGCACCGGTTGCAATCAGGTCCTCCGGTGTATTCAGCAGACGAAGAAAGGGCTCAGCAAATGGAATCAGCACCACAATCACCAGAGCGCCGATTGCAACTGCCAAAGTATACAGGGTCGCCACCCGTCTGCGGACCGCATCATAATCGCCCTGGCCATAAGCCTCGGAAATCTTGATATTGCCGCCGATGGCCAGGCCGGAACCGATGGCCGTGATCATCAGGGTGACCTGGGCAAGGCAGCTCACCGCTGAAACCGCGTCCGCGCTGATTTTCGCCGCCAGGAGGGCATCCAACACCTTGAAAATCTGCTGCAATGCCTGATAGAGGGCCAGGGGGGTACACACCGACAGCAGCACCCGCAGAGGCGGGGCATTCAGTGCGTATTCCCGAAAGGATTCGTCCTGTTTTGATACGTTTTGTGCCATTGTATTTCCTCTCTGCGGTGTAAACCGCATAAAAACGTCGTGCCCGGGATTGCGGCCCGGATTGTTTTCTGTTATAATGGGGCTGATGACAAGCATAGATCGGAGGGTATTCCATGAAAACCATGAAAATCGCCTACATCGGCGGCGGGTCCAAGCTGTGGGCCCAGTCCTTTATGCGGGATCTCGCTCTCGCCGAGGGAATCGGCGGAGAGGTTGCCCTTTATGATATTGATCTTCCCGCCGCCCGGCGGAATCAGGAAATTGCCCGCCGCCTCCACAATCTTCCCCAGGCGGTTTCCCGGTTCACCTACACCGTTTCGCGCTCCCTGGACGAGGCACTTACCGGAGCGGATTTTGTCCTGATCTCCATTCTCCCGGGCACGTTCCGGGAAATGCACTCCGATGTCCACGCCCCGGAAAGCTACGGGATCTATCAGAGTGTGGGTGACACCGTTGGCCCAGGCGGCGTTCTGCGGGCTATGCGCACCGTCCCCATCTATGAGGACTTTGCCCTGGCTATCAAGGCGTGCTGCCCGGATGCCTGGGTCTTTAATCTGACCAACCCCATGAGCGCCTGCGTAAAAGCGCTTTACGACACATTTCCCCAGATCAAGGCTTTCGGCTGCTGCCACGAAGTCTTCCACACCCAGGATTTTCTGTGCTGTGTACTGTGGGAAATGACCGGTATCCGGGCACAGCGCCAGGACATTTACACCGACGCTTCCGGCATCAATCACTTCACCTGGATCACAGAGGCAAAATACCAGGGGTATGATCTTCTGTCCCTGCTCCCCGGCTTCATGGAAAAGTTCTATGAAACGGGCTACTATGAGCACGGCCCCGCTGACCAGTGGGAACACGACTACTTCGCCTACGGCAACCGGGTGAAAATGGACCTTTTCCGCCGCTATGGCGCCCTTGCCGCCGCCGGTGACCGGCACCTGGCGGAATTTCTGCCCAGGGCATGGTACTTAGCCTCCCCCGAAATGGCGCATAGCTGGCACTTTTCCCTGACGCCCGTCTCCTACCGGGAGCAGAACCAGACCCAAAAGGAAGCGGAAGGGGCGGCCATGGCATCCGGGGCGCTTCCTGTGACCCTGGCCCCCTCGGGAGAAGAACTGGTCCGGCTGCTGAGAGCCCTGTGTGGACTGGATACCGTAGTATCCAATGTGAACCTGCCAAACGCCGGGCAGATGCCCGGTCTGCCCCTGGGGAGCATTGTGGAGACCAACTGCGTCTTCACCAATGGATTGGTAAAGCCCGTAGTGTCGAAGCCCTTACCTGCCGGAGCTTTGGCCCTTGTCCAGCGGAACTGCGCAAACATCGACCTGCTGTGCGATTCCATCAAAAAGCGGGATATGAACGGGATCTTTGCCGCCTTTGTGGGTCAACCTCTGTGCGACAGCCTCTCTCCGACGAATGCCCGGACGCTGTTTTCTGTCATGTGCCGGAACACAAGCAGCTATCTTGCGCCCTTTTTCCCGGAGCTGAATATTACATAATGTGAATATCGGTTTTAGTCAGCAAGTATTTAAATTGGATTTTGGCGGGCTGTCGAATTCCCGGTCATTGCGAGCCAGTTCGCTTTCCTGGCGTGGCAATCTCCCGGATAGAAGGACAATTTCTCGTAGATAGATTCCGGGAAACAGCAGGATAGAGCAGTCTGTATGACGATAGATTATCTGGAATTCGATGGAGATTCCCACGAAAGTAGTGCGCACTGGTTCGGAATGACAATGCTGTTCGATGCCCTGACTTCCCTCTACAAATTCCAGTTTGCCGTTTTGCTGAGAAAACCCGATATGAACTTTACATAATTTCCTCGCAAACACCCGGACCGCTTCCCACGGTCCGGGTGTTTTTCTGCTGACAAACTGTATCTGTGTTTATCCGCGGTTGATTAACTCCGTATAGCACATCAGAAAAGGTGCCAAACCCTTGGCATCGTTCTCCACCACAGGCTCAGAAATGTAGTACTCGTAGGTTCCATCCCGACGGCGGTTGTTCTCCGGGCCCAGGCCCGCTACCAGGCAGATGCCCCCCAGATTGAGCTTTCCGTCCCGCTCCGTCAGATAGGTATCGCAGATGCTTTGGAAAATCCCGGCACCCACATCCCCATAGCGTTCGTCCAGGATACCCAGACGGGCCCCCTTCAGGAAGAAGTAGGCCGCCATGGCAGAGCCGGAGGTTTCGGGGTAATTCCCCTCCCGTCCGGGCTGGTCGGGCACCTGCCAGAGCATGCCGGTACTGCTGTCCACATACCGTTCCATAGCCTGGGCCAGTTCTCTGGCAATTCCGGTCATCTCCTCCCGGAACGCATCATGCCCCGGAGCAAGGTACCCGGTAACATCCACCAGAGCAGCCGAGAACCAGCCCAGAGAGCGGAGCCAGGGATTTTGGCTTCTGCCGTCAGGGCCGCACCAGAAGGACTGTCCGCTGGAGTCCCAGCCGTGGCGGTAAAGACCCGTTGCCGGATCATACATTTTCTCCCGCACCGTGCGGAACTGGCGGAGAATATCTTCATATCCCCGGCATTCCTCAAACTCCGTAGTATAGCGGGTATAGAATACCTGAGCCATATACAGGCCGTCCAGCCACACCTGGTTGGGATAGATGGCTTTGTGCCAGAAATTCCCCTCTTTGGTCCGGGGCTGCCGGAGAATTTGCCCGTGAAGCGTCTCAATGGCTTTCCGGTACTTTTCCTTTCCCGTCACCGCCCACACATCGAACAGGGGTCTGCCCTCGCACAGGTTGTCCAGATTGTAGTCTTCCTCCCGGTAGCCCAGGAGCGTACCATCTTCCTGAACGTAGTAGTCCAGGAAGGATTCAGCAAAATCAAAATATTTTGCTTCTCCCGTAATTCTGTGCAGGTTCAGCAGGGCAATCATCATGCAGCCGTCAATGTAGTTCCAGCCGTTGATCTTTCCCTGCCGGAGTTTTTCGATGTTCCAAAGGGGCCTGTCCGGGGTGGAGCCTGCAAGAATCTGGTCCACATATTTTTCGATCACATTCACTGCCTGGAAACCTCCTCCACATTGATTGCTATGATCTCGTCACCGGCCTGCCCCTCCATGGTCACATTCTTAACGTGAACCTTTCGGACACAGTTAAAGTACAGTCCCCGTTTGCATTCCTCGTCGATATAGCTCATCATCGCCGGGTGACCGGAGGAGGCGTCGGGCTTAAAGGTGAAGCGGACATTTTCAATGGTAACAGAGCCAACGGGCATTTCGGGCAGGCCGTAGAAGTAGCCCGCCGCCCACTCGCAGTCCGTGCATTCCATATCCCGGAAGGTAAAGGAGCCAAGATAGGGGGTCCGTTCGTCAACGGGCAGCTTTTCCTTGCTCCAGACATACTCAGTCTTTCCGTCGGGATCGCAGAAGTAGTACATGTTGATGACCAGGGGGCACATCACATTGTCCATACGGATATTGGAAAATTCCACGCCGTCCACAACGCAGGTGCTGCCCCGGCCCCGCCGCGTCTTAATCCGCATGCCCCGGTCTGTGTGGGAAAACAGGCACTGGCTCACGGAAAGCTCCCGGATACCGCCGGACATTTCACTGCCCAGCACCACCGCCCCGTGGGCATACTCCATCAGGCAATTCCGAATCAAATGGCGGATTGCCGGAGTTTTATACCGGGCTCCCATATACATCTTCCCGGACTTAATGGCGATGGCATCATCTCCCACAGAGAAACGAACACCGATGTAGCGCACACCGTCACAGGATTCCGGGTCCGTGCCGTCGGTATTGGGGCTGTCCTTGGGTGCCTCCACCGCTATATCATAAAAATTGATTTCCTTGGAAAAGAAGGGATGGAAATGCCAGGACGGAGAGTTCTTTCCCAGAATGCCGTGGAAGGTTACATTCTCACAGTGGTTCAGGAATACCAGCTTGGGCCTGCCGATGGGGCGGGTCTTCACATCGACCCACCAGGTAGAATTCTGGGCGTTGCCATCCACCACGCCCTGACCTACAATATGGATATTTTTGGCATAAAAACCGCTGAGTATGCTCTGGCGGCAGCGTCGGAGAGGTCCAGGTATAGGCCCCGCCGGGAAGAATCAGCACCGCCGGACGGCGGCGGCTGACGCTTACCTTGGGGGAGGTTTCCGTGTACCAGCAGGTCAGCTCTCCCAGTGCGCCTTCCGGCCGCTCCACGGAAAAATGGGCATACAGGTCCACCTTTTCATAACGCATAGAAATTCCCTCTTATATGTAATGTATATCGTATATCGGTATCGGTTTAAAGCATCTGAAAGACAAATTGGGATTTGGTGTATCGTCAGAACGTGTCATTGCGAACCAGCGCGCACGCTGGTGTGGCAATCTCCATCGAATTCCGGGCAGCCTATCGTCATACAGACTGTTCTATCCTGCTGTTTTTCGAAATTCATCCACGAGAAATTGTGCTTCTATCCGGGAGATTGCCACACCAGTGACGTCGGTCACTGGTTCGCAATGACCGGGAATTCGACAAATTCCAATTTTCCGCCATAGCATCCGGCTTTCCCATGCCGCAAGGATGCGGGGAATGCAGCCCCAATTTCTTCCTTATTCCGCCATCTTCTCCGCCAGTTTTCCGGCAAGCGTCTCCGTGACCGCCGCGCAGTGCTCCGCCGCCCGACGCTCAAAGGTGGGGTAATCCATATGGGCGCTGTCGTCGGCCTTGTCGGAGATAGCCCGGAGGATCACAAAAGGTACGCCGTTGCGGTAGGCGGCGTGGGCAATGGCAGCCCCCTCCATTTCCGTGCATACGGCCCCGGTCAAAGACACGATCCGCTCTTTGCGCTCCGGGCTGGCAATAAACTGGTCCCCGCTGGCAATCCGGCCCATGGCGCAGTGGCCGGGATTCACTGCCTCCGCGGCAGACAGCGCAAGCTCAATGAGTTCCCGGTCCGCCGGGAACGCGTCTACATCCATCCCAGGCACCCGGCAGGCTGGATACCCAAAGGCAACACAGTCAAAGTCGTGGTAGATGGCGTCGGTGCTCACCACCAGATCCCCAATATCCAGCGCCGGGTTCAGGGAGCCGGCGATGCCGGTATTGACAAGGTGGGTGACAGCGTAGCAGTCGCATAGGATCTGTGCGGACAGGGACGCGTTGACCTTGCCCACGCCGCACTGGACCACAACCACGGGAAGCCCCCGCAGTGAGCCGGAATAATAGATGCTTCCCGCGTGTTCTTCCTCTTTCCTCTCCGCCATGGCGGCAAGGAGCGTCTCAATTTCCTGGCGCATTGCGCCGATGATTCCAAGTTTCATAGGATTCCTTTCCTCCTTACTCCGGATAACGCAGCCGGTCCGGGGTCGCCGTTTCCAGCACCTGGACATACCGGTCCGCCCAATAATTTGCCATGGACAGGTTCATATCCAGGAAGTTCCCGCAGTCCCGGGGACTGGCCCCCGGAATTTCCTCCCGGTAGTCCCGGATAAAGCGGAAGCAGTCCGTCACCAGGGGCAGCGCGTCCTCCGCCGCCAGGTCCCCTGCAAGCAGAAGATAGAAGCCGGTGCGGCAGCCCATAGGCCCAAAGTAGATAACCCTTTCCTTCCAAACCGGCTCATTGCGCAGGAACGTCGCTCCCAGATGCTCGATGGCGTGTACTTCCGCGGTGTTCATCACCGGCTCCCGGTTGGGAGCGGTAAGCCGCAGGTCAAAGGTTGTAACGGTCTCCGCTCCGATCCGGTCCTTCCGGGAAGTATACAGCCCGGGCAGAAGGGTCAGGTGATTGACGGTAAAGCTGGCAATTTTCTCCATAGACTGCCTCGTTTCCGGCGGCACAGACCGCCTTTTTTGTACCCATCATACCATAGACGCACCGTTTTTGCAAGCGGAAGCCCTGACCGCCGGGTATAAGCCCCAGCCTCCGGGGGGAAGCTAAGAGCAATACCGCCCTGTTTTCCACGGATGGCCGGTAAATCCGGTATCCCTTAAGACCGAATTAACTTTTGTGAATTTTTATGTTTTATGTTAATTCGTCTTGCTTTTTTTTGGCAGGGGTGATAGAATACATTTAGTATACCATCGTTAGGCAAAAGGCAGCACAGTTTCTCTGTCAGGCATGTTGTTCTGAGGGCCATCGATGGTGCCATAAAGGTAGGGATAGAGATATGGATAAGAATGATTTTGATGTCGATTTCGACTTTGAAAAAGAATATGGTTTTGACCCCAGCCTGTTTATGGATGCCGACGAAACGGAGGAAGCGCCTGTTACAGACAGTGCTTTCGAATCCGCCGAGGATCCTGATGCGGATTTTCTGGGCGATTTTGATCTGGATTCCCTGCCGGATGAAGAGGATTCCGGAGATGATGCCGGGGTCTTTGATGACTTTGATCTGGATGACATAACCGGGGAAAGCTCTGAAGCGGAAGATCCCATGGATCTTTCCGAAGAAGAGGATCTGCCCATCCGCCGCCGCAGACAGAACCGTCAGGAGGAGCCTCAGGACCCTGAGCTTCCCGAAGAGGATGTGCTGCAGGAGGACGAGGTCCCGGAAGACGAGCTTCCTGAGGAGGATACCGAGGAGGAATCGGAGGAAGAACCGGAAGCGGAAAAGCCTGCCCGCCGCAGAAAGCCCAGAGCGGACAAGCCTAAAAAGCCCTCCGTGTTCTCCAAGCTGCTGGACCTGTATCTGGCACCCATGCGTCAGACGGAGGACGTTCAGACGGTGGATGAAAATGGCCGGATCCGCCGCCGCAGAAAGCCCAGCAAGTCCCAGATCTTTAAGGAGGTTTATCTTCCCGCCATTATCGCCGGGCTTGCGCTGCTTCTGGTGCTGTCCTTCATCGTTGGTTCCGTTACCAACGCGGTAAAAAAGAAGATGCTCAATGACGAAGCCAACCGGCGGGAGTCTCTCAGCGCCTCCCAGGCTGCTGACGCGGCGGAGAAAGAATATGACGCCCTGATGGCCGAGGCTGAGGCCCTGGCTGCCGGGTATAACTACGACGAAGCCATTGCCAAGCTGAATACCTTCACCGGTACCGACGCGGAGCACCAGCAGGCTATCACCGCCAAGAAAGCGGAGTATACCAACGCCCAGAGCCAGCTTGTGGAGTGGAAGGATGTTTCCCAGATTCCCAACCTGTCCTTCCATGTTCTGATGGCGGATCCCACGCGGGCCATCAGCGATGCCCAGTACGGCGGCCTGTATAACCGGAACTTCGTCACCATCGATGAGTTCTCCAAAATCCTGGAGCAGCTCTATGCCGGCGGCTATATCCTCATTGACTTTGACAGCTTTATTTCCACCAGCACCGGTGTGGACGGCAAAGAAAGCTTCTTCCAGTCCCCCCTCATGCTGCCTGCCGGAAAGAAACCGATCATGATTACCGAGACCATGGTCAACTACTTCAATTATATGATCGACGGCAACAACGACGGCGAGCCCGATGCCGGCGGCGCCGGATTTGCCTGCAAGCTGGTGGTGGATGCCAACGGCGACATCAAGGCCCAGTATGTGGACGGAAGCAATCAGACCCTGGTGGGTAACTATGACCTGGTTCCTATTCTGGAGGACTTTATCAAGGCCCATCCCGACTTCAGCTACCGGGGCGCCCGGGCGACCCTGGCTGTCACCGGTCACGAGGGTGTGTTCGGCTACCGCTGCAACACCTCCTATATTGCCAGCAAGAGCCAGAGTTACTATGACGAGCAGGTTGCCGGCGCCAAGGAAATCACCCAGGCCCTCCGGGAAAAGGGTTACACCATCGCCAGCTACACCTACTCCAACCAGAAGTACCGCGACCTCTCCGCCAAGGAAATCAGTCAGGAAATGACGAACTGGAAAAACCAGGTCACCCCCATCCTGGGTGAGGTGGATGTGCTGGTGTTCGCCAGAGAGAACGGCGGCATCAACGATTACACCGGCGCCGTCTTCACCGCACTGTCCGACACCGGATTCCAGTACTTCGTGGACGACGGCGAGAAGCCCTCTGTGACGATCAATACCTCCTATGTCCGGCAGACCCGGATCATGGTCACCGGTATGAACATGCAGTGGCACCCCACCTGGTTCACCCAATACTTTGACTGCAACGCGGTCCTGGATATTGCCGTCCGCGGCAGCGTTCCCAACAGTTGATATGCTTTTTCCTCGCACCGGGAAACCGGTGCGAGGATTTTTTCAAAGCAGATCATTATCTGCACAATTTCCCATCTTTTCTTTCCTGAAAAATTGTTGACCATATCCAAAAAATGTGGTATACTTGATATAGTGGGTGGTATTTTTTCCACAGATACTTCATTGAAAGGATAGGTGTATCAACATGGAATTGCTGAAAAATAAGGTTGCGGTCGTTACCGGCGGAACCCGGGGAATTGGGTTCGCCATTGTAAAAACCTATCTCCAGAACGGTGCCAAGGTTGCTGTATTTGGATCCCGTCAGGAAACCGTGGAAAAGGCCCTGGCGAAGCTTCGTGAGGAGAACCCCGCCTGGGATGTCACCGGCGGTTGGCCTGACCTGGGGCAGTATGCACAGGTGGAAGCCGCCCTTGCCGAAGTGAAGGCCCATTACGGGCGCATCGACATTCTTGTCAACAACGCCGGTATCTCCGGCCGGGAATCTCTTTATACCTACGATCCTGCCGCTTTTGAAAAAACCATGGCGCTGAACGTCAATGCCGTCTTCTATTCCTGCCGTGCGGTGGCCCCCATTATGAAGGAGCAGGGCGGTGGTGTCATCCTGAACACCAGCTCCATGGTGTCCATGTACGGACAGCCCTCCGGCGTCGCCTATCCCGCTTCCAAATCTGCCATCAACGGCCTGACCCGGAGCCTTGCCCGGGAGCTTGGAAAGGATCACATTCGGGTCAACGCGGTTGCCCCAGGCATTACCCGGACGGACATGCTTGCCGCTCTGCCCCAGGAGCTGGTGGACAGGATCTCCGCGGGAATCCCCCTGGGCCGTGTGGGCGAACCCCAGGACCTGGCAAACGCGTTCCTGTTCCTGGCCAGTGACCTGGCCTCCTATATCACCGGCGACGTTCTGCATGTGGACGGCGCGGCTATGACCTGATCTTTCAGCGCTGTTCTCAGCATAGGGATTTACTCAGCAAGAATATAAATTGGAATTAAGGTTATCGGCTTTAGTAAGCACACTCAATTTGGTATGTGA
>CAMCCS010000002.1 GCA_945873295.1 uncultured Clostridia bacterium | reverse complement strand
ATCTCAATTTCCGCTGGTTCATGCAGACCCTGCTGGACAGAAAGGACCGGATGAGCATGTATTCCGGCCTGGAGGTCCGGGTGCCCTTCTGCGACTACCGTATCGCCGAATACCTGTATACCATCCCCTGGGCATATAAGGACTGGCAGGGGCGGGAAAAGGGCCTCCTGCGTCAGGCTGTGGAGGGACTTTTGCCGGAGCCTGTGCGCCTGCGGAAAAAAAGTCCCTATCCCAAGACCTTTGACCCTGGCTACGAAACCATAATGGCGGAGCGCCTGCGTGACCTCCTGGCGGATAAAAGCGCTCCCATTTATGCCCTTGTCCGTCGGGAAAAGCTGGAAAGCCTCATGGGCATGGATAGTCCCTGGCCCTGGTACGGCCAGCTCATGCGCCGTCCCCAGACCATAGCCTATTTTCTCCAGCTTGACTTCTGGCTGCGGCATTATCAGGTGGAAGTTCTTTTTTAAAATATGGAAAAGACACCCGGAAACAGCACCATGTGGCTGTTTCCGGGTGTCTTAAAAAGCTTCTTCTTCAATAATCCGCAGCAGTTCTTCCGGAGTTTGGGCGATGGCGGCGGCACCTGCGGAAACCATATCCTCTGTTTTTCCGTAGCCCCAGGCAGCGCCGATAGTAGGAATGCCGTGGGCGGCGGCACCGATCACGTCGAAAGCGGTGTCACCGACCATGACGCTGTGTTCCTTGCAGGCATCCAGACTCAGAAGATAGGCAATCACGTCTTCTTTGGAGGATCGGGTCTTATCTACACTGGCACCGCAGATTTCCGTAAAATACCGGGAAAGATCGAAGTGCTCCAGAATCTCCCGTGCGGTGACCTCCGGCTTGGAAGTGGCGACATACAGCTTTCTGCCTTGGGCGCGCAGAACTTCCAGAACCTCCCGGATGCCGGGATAGGGCGTGTTTTCAAACTTCCCGATGGGAACGTAGCGGCTGCGGAAGATTTCCACAGCTTCGTCCACCCGGTCAGCCGGGACGCCGAATTGTCGGAAGGTGTCCCACAGGGGCGGGCCGACAAAGACTCCCAGTTCTTCCCTGGGAGGGACCGGAATTCCCAAGCGCTCCATGGCAAAGACGGCGCAGTTGATGATTCCCTCGCCGGAGTCTGTCAGCGTACCGTCCAGATCAAATAAAACAGCTTTTGCAAACATGATGTTTTCCTTTTTGTTTTGTAGTTATCGGAACGGGTTAAAGAACCGCCCGCCGTTGATAGCCGTAAGAGCGAGGGAGGCAATCAGAAGCAATCCGCAGAAGATCATACTGCCGTAGTCGGCAGGGGTAAAGGGGCGGCTTGCGTACCAGGTCCGCTTCTTCCCCTTACCGAAGCCCCGCAGCTCCATAGCGTTGGATATGGTTTCGATGCGCTCCATGGAGGACAGCACCAGCGGAATCAGAATCGTGCTGGCAGCTTTCAGACGGTGGATCAGATTGGCTTTCTTGCTCATTTCCACGCCCCGGGCCTGCTGGGCAAGGCTGATGTCATGATATTCCCGCTGAATGTCCGGAATGTAACGCAGGGCCAGGGCGACGGAGTAGCTGATCCGGTAGCTGACACCGATCCGGTTCAGGGAGGCAGCGAATTCCGAGGGGTTGGTGGTGCATACAAACAGAATCACAGGCGGGATCGTGCAGGCGTTTTTCAGGATCACGTTTAGATGGTAGAAAAGCTGCTCTGCAGTGATGGAATAGCGCCCGGGAAGGGGAATCAGTACGGTTCGGGAGCCGTAAAGCTCCACACCGTGGGCTGGGCTGAACAGGAAGATCAGAATATTGTTCAGCGCAATATAAACGAGCATGATACTCAAAGTAAAGGAGACATCCTTAACTCTAAGCTTTGCCATGCGGAAAAGGATGAGGGCCAGGACTGTCAGCACCACAAGCAAGGGCGTATAGAAGCTCGTCATGGCGGCAACGCTCCACAGCAGCAGGCACACCAGCTTGCTTGCTCCGGAGAGCCGATGGATGGGGGAGGGACGGTCAATATAGTTAAAGAGGTTGGTCATTTGCGTACCTCCTGATCCCGTGCAATGAAGCGTCGGGTGAATTCCTCCGGAGAGGCGATACCGCACTGAAGCGCCAGATGGTACAGGGAGGTTTCCTTCAGGTGTGCCTGGGTTACGATCTCCGGGGAATTCAGCACCTGGGCGGCGGAGGCGTCACAGATGACCCTGCCGTCATGAAAAACCACAGCCCGGGGGGTGTATTCCAGCATCAGATGCATATCGTGGGTAATGAGAACAATCGTAACACCCTGGCGGTTCAGCGCCCGGAGGAACTCCATAATGTCCGTATAGTGGCGGAAATCCTGACCGGCGGTGGGTTCGTCCAGAATAATTATTTCTGGATGCAGGACAAGGATGGAGGCAATGGTCACACGCTTCTTCTGTCCATAGCTCAATGCGGAGACGGGCCAGTTCCGGAAAGGATACAGCCCGCAGATTTTCAGCGTTTCCTCCACCCGGGGCCGGATCTCCTCCTCGCTGACGCCGCGGTTGCGCAGTCCCAGGGCGACCTCGTCAAAAATCATGGTTTTGGAGATCATCTGGTTGGGATTCTGCATCACATAGCCGATCTTGTCCGCCCGTTCCTTGATGCTGAAAGCGGTCAGATCCTCGCCGTTCAGCGTGAGGCTGCCGGACTGGGGCAGTTCAAAGCCGCAGATTACCTTGGAAAAGGTGGACTTACCAGCGCCGTTTGTTCCTACAATACTGAGCATTTCGCCCTTTCGGATGGACACATCAATGCCTTTGAGGGCATGATGACCGCCTTCATAGGTAAAGTCAATGCCCGTGGCTTTCAGTATCACCGGAGCGTCTTCATCAGGAGCCGGGGATGGCTGCAGCGAAAACCAGCTTTGTACCTGGTCTTTTTGCGCCTGGGTCAGGGTAATCTGATCCAAAGAAGCCGGGTGCATGTCCGGCGTAGGGGATACGCCCGCGTATTTGAGGGCAGTAACATACAGCGGTTCCCGAATGCCGCTGCGCTGCAAAAGGGAGGAACAGAGCATGGTATCCGGGTCTCCGTCGTAGAGGATACGTCCGTCACCCATGACAACAACCCTGTCCACATGCCTGTGGAGCACATCCTCCAGCCGGTGCTCAATAATGACCACGGCGCACCCGGTACGCTTCTGGATCTCGTCGATCAGCTCAATAGCCTGCTTTCCGGTGGCAGGGTCCAGATTGGCGAGGGGCTCGTCAAACAGAAGCACATCCACCTGATTTACCATCACGCCTGCCAGACTGACCCGCTGCTTCTGTCCGCCGGAAATCTCGTGGGGCGCATGGCCCAGAACCCGGCGAATATCCACCAGGTCCGCTGTTTTCTCCACAATGTCGTGCATTTCATCCCGGGCAACGCAGTCGTTTTCCAGGGCGAAGGCAATATCCTCCGCGACGGTCAAACCGATGAACTGCCCGTCGGAATCCTGAAGTACGGTGCCGATGGTTTTGGACAGGCCAAATAGCCCCTGCTTAATGGCATCTTCCCCTTTTACAGTGAGAGAGCCGGTGATTTTGCCCGGATAGGAGGCAGGGATCAAGCCATTGATGCAGTGGGCAATGGTAGACTTGCCGCAGCCGGAGGGACCGGCGATCAGCACCTTTTCCCCACGGTGAATATCCAGATTGATGTTATAGAGGGTAGGCTCCGCCTGGGCGGTGTACTGGAAACCAAAGTCCCGGAAGGATATGAGGGTTTCTTTCTCCATAGGTTCCTCCTGACTGAAAGAAGGCAGGCATGGGCCTGCCTTCTTTTCAAATAGCGAATAGCGAAAAATTGGGGAAGCTCTGATTAAATCGTATAGCGCTTACAGCGAGAGATTTTGCTTCCTCAGAAAGTTTGGAAAAGCGAGGAATACTGTATGTATTTCCGGTTTTCCAAACTGTACTGAGGGAGCAAAAGATCCGCTGTTAAGTCGAAGACGATTTATTCAGAGGTTCCTTAGTCTTCCTTGCTCAGGCTACCGGCCTTGGTCTTGGTAGCGGCGTAGGCAACGCACAGCAGGGAGCCGACGATGGCGGTGGTGACGGCGTTGGCGATACCGGCCATGAGGCCCTGGGCAATCAGCTTGTCCCAAGGCTCACCCATCATGTAGACATCCAGAACGGGAGCGACCACCATCCAGGAAGCCAGATGGCAGACAACCTGGGAAAGGTTAAACTTAATGAGGCCCTTCTTGCCGATCTGGGCTTCATCCATCTTCAGAACCTTAGCGGACAGGCCCATCAGCAGACCGAACACGGCAGAAGCAATGACCCAGCTCCACCAGATGCCCCAGCCGAAGCTGAAGTCGATGAGTGTGTGGCCAATGAAGCCGATGAGGGCGCCGGCGACAGGACCGTAAACCACAGCCAGAAAAGCCAGCAGGCCGTACTGCACGGAGATGTTGGTGTTCGGCACGGGGCTGGGGATGGAAACGAATCTGCCCAGAACGAAGAACAGAGCAGCGCCGATGCCGATGGCAACGATACTTTTCACGGAAAACTTTTTCATGGAACTCTACCTCCAAAAATCTATCTATCAGGGCCAAAGCCCAAATAGTCCTTTTTCGTATCTATTCAGTTGCCGCGTCATTGCAAACCAGTGCGCACACTGGTGTGGCAATCTCCCGGATTTTCCTACCATTTCCCGAATTTTTAACGTATGAAAATAGTGGCTCTGAATAGTTGCCTTCTTTCAGAACCCCCGGAAAGGCTCGATCCGGATCTGCCAGGAATTCCCGGTGCCAATGTTGTAGGCCCTTGCAAAGCTGCCCTGGTTGATGGCCACGGCCATGCAGTCCAGGCTGTTCACATAGGCCAGCGCTTCGCCCACATAGACTTCGGCAAAGCTTCTGGCAAAGGTGATAATGTTGCGGTAAACCGTGCGGGTGTCGTTTTGAATGGTAATGCTCAGCTTTTCCCCATACTGCGCTCCGGTTTTCAGGAACAGTTCCCGGGGGATATTGGTCCACAGGCTTCCGAACCGCACATCCAGCACATCAATGGTGCCCCGGACGGCCCTGCCCTCCAAAACGGGCTCCGTAATAGGCAGGCGAACCAGGGAAGCAGGGTCCAGCTTTGGGCCTACCCCCGCAAAATCAATAGCGCCGCTGGCAAGCCGGGCACCGGTATAGGCGTAAACATCCCGCCCATAGAAAGTATAGCTTTCTCCGGAGTTGGGAAGCCGGTTCACCCGCTCGTCAATCTCCCGGACCTCCTGGATGCCGTCCAGGCGGATGATATGGGTGAGGGTGCCGTTGTCCGGGGTGACAATATACTTTCCGGAGTTTGTTTTGGCAACAACGCTCTTCCGGTCGGAACCCACACCGGGATCCACAACGGAGACAAAGACGGTTTCTTCCGGCCAGTAGGAAATGGTCTGGATCAGGCGGTAGCTTGCCTCCCACACGGAGTAGGGTGTAATATCGTGGGTCAGATCATGAATTTTCAGCTCCGGGCTGACGCAGTAGGCAACGCCGTACATAGCGCTTACAGCGCCGTCTACAAGACCGAAGTCCGTCTGAAAAACCAGTGGCTTCATAGAGAGGTTCTCCTTTTCAAAATACTTATTTATCATATCCTTTTTCCGGAGAAAAGTCAATCCTCAGTCCCTAAGAAATCCGGGCTGGGAAGATTTTCTCTGTATTGTTATTATGCCGCGGGCATACAAAAAGGAACCCCCTTTTCCAGGGAGTTCCTTTCAAAATGTGGAAAAATTACATCAGACGGCGGAACATGTTCTTGTAGTCGTCAATGGTGGCTTCTCTGGGGTTGCCGGGGGTACAGGCATCGGCAGCGGCGGACTGGGCAAGGAAATCCAGATCTTCTTCCCGGATTTTTTCCAGCTTGGTGGGGATGCCCACATCCACAGAAAGCTGACGGACGGCATCGATGGCGGCCTTGCGGTAGGCGGCTTGATCCATACCGGTGGTGTCCACACCCATAGCCTCGGCAATGGCCTTGAACTTCTCGCCGGTGGCTTCCTGGTTGAACTCCATAACGATGGGCAGCATCATGGCACAGGCAACACCGTGGGGGGTATCATACACGGCACCCAGGGTGTGGGCCATGGAGTGGGCAATGCCCAGGCCTACATTGGAGAAAGCCATGCCTGTGACGAACTGTCCCAGAGCCATGCCCTCACGGCCCTCAGGATCGTTATTGACGGCCTTACGCAGGTTGGCGGCAATGAGACGGATAGCTTCCAGATCCAGGCAGTCGGCCAGAGCCCAGGCGGCCTTGGTGGTGTAGCCCTCGATGGCGTGGGTCAGGGCGTCCATACCGGTGGATGCAGTGAGGCCCTTGGGCATGGTGGACATCATGTCGGGGTCAACAATGGCAATGTTGGGGATGTCGTTGGTATCCACGCAGACGAATTTCCGCTTGCGCTCCACGTCGGTGATAACGTAGTTGATGGTAGCTTCCGCGGCGGTGCCGGCAGTGGTGGGAACGGCAATGGTGAATACGGTGGGGTTCTTGGTGGGGGCAACACCCTCCAGGGACCGGACATCGGCAAATTCGGGGTTGTTGATGATGATACCGATGGCCTTGCCGGTATCCATGGAGGAACCGCCGCCGATGGTGATCATGTAGTCGGCGCCGGATGCCTTATAGGCTTCCACACCGCACTGGACATTCTGGATGGTGGGGTTGGGCTTGATATTGGAGTAGACCTCGTAGGCCATTCCGGCTTCGTCCAGAAGATCCGTGACCTTCTTGGTAACACCGAACTTCACAAGATCGGGGTCAGAAGCGATAAAGGCTTTTTTGAACCCCTTCTGGGAAACGATTCCGGGAATCTCCTTGATCGCTCCCTTGCCGTGGTAGGAAATTGCGTTGAGCACAAAACGATTGACAGCCATGTAAATTACCTCCAATGTGGTGTTTATTAAGTATTTCTGTATAGATAATTTTATATCGAAATGCTTGATTTTTCAACAGGAAATATTGTCTAAATAATGAGCGTGCAAACCGGGCAATATAAACAATAGGAATAACGTATTGCTTCTTTTTCATAAATGGAACCGGACAAATCGATGCGCTTTTGGAGCATGGAGTGAAGCGGATGGGCTTTATCCGGCTGTGGGCAGGGAATTCTTTCCCAAGGATTCCGCTGCGGAACCGACAATTCCAGGATTTATTTTTGAAAAAAAGCCTTGCATTTTCTGATGTCAGGTGGTATACTCATTTCAACATCTTGCATATGGAGGCCCATAGTATGGTCACCGTCAGCACTTGCGCACAGTTCTACTTTAGCTACTATTACTTTTTTCCCGGAAAAAGGTAATAGTGCTTTGTGCTGCAATGCTATCGCAAGCTGAAAAACCAACTTTAGCGCCGCACGAACGCATCGTGCGGCGTTTATTTTTATCTAGGAGCTGAAAAAGATGATTGCAATTTTAAAACACGGAACCACCCCCCAGCAGACGGCCCATTTGGTTGCCTGGCTGAAGCATCAGAACCTGGATGTTCACATTTCAGAGGGCGCCGAGGTCACCGTCCTGGGACTGATCGGGGACACCAGCCGGGTGGATATGGAGCTTCTGAGCAGTCTGGAAATCGTGGAAAGCGTAAAGCGGGTTTCCGAGCCTTTCAAGCAGGCCAACCGAAAATTTCACCCCAAGGATACCATTATCCAGGTGGGGGATGCCCGCATTGGCGGCGGCTATTTTGCGATGATTGCTGGCCCCTGCTCCGTGGAATCTGAGGAGCAGATTATTGAAGTGGCCCGGGCGGTGAAGGAATCCGGCGCCAATATTCTCCGTGGCGGTGCGTTTAAGCCCCGCACCTCTCCCTATGCTTTCCAGGGCATGAAGGACGCGGGCATCAAGCTTCTCCTGGAAGCCAAGCGGGAGGTCGGACTTCCCATTGTTACGGAGATTATGAATATTTCCACCCTGGATCTTTTTGCCGATGTGGATGTGATCCAGGTGGGGGCTCGGAATATGCAGAATTTTGATCTGCTGAAAGAGCTGGGCAAAACCAACAAGCCCATCCTTTTAAAGCGCGGCCTTGCCAATACGCTCCAGGAGCTGCTGATGAGCGCGGAGTATATTATGAGCGAGGGCAACGAGAATGTGATTCTCTGCGAGCGGGGCATCCGCACCTTTGAAACCGCTACCCGGAACACCCTGGATCTTTCCGCGGTGTCGGTGCTCCATGAGCTGAGTCATCTTCCTGTGGTGGTGGATCCCAGTCATGCTACGGGTAAAGCCCGTCTGGTACCGCCCATGGCTTGTGCGGCGGCTGCGGCAGGCGCCGACGGCATCATGGTGGAGGTTCACAATAATCCCTCCTGCGCTCTCTGTGACGGCGCCCAGTCCCTGACCCCGCCCCAGTTCGACGAGCTCTGCCACAGGGTTCGAAAGATCCAGGAGGCCCTGCAATGAACGTGGGAATTCTGGGCCTGGGACTGATCGGCGGATCTCTGGCAAGAGCCTACGCTTTGGCAGGACATACGGTGTACGCTGCCGACAGCGATGCAGGAATGCTTTCCTTTGCCATGCTTTCCGGTGCGGTTCATGGGATTCTGGACGAAAAGACGATCCCTGGATGCGAGCTGATCCTGCTTGCCATCTACCCCGGCGGCAGCGCCGGATGGCTGGAGGAAAACGGAAAGCATATTTCTGCCTCCGCGTTGGTGTTGGACTGCTGCGGTGTGAAAGAGGAGGTCTGCCGCCGGTGCTTCCCGGTGGCGGAACGCTATGGTTTTACCTTTGTGGGCGGCCACCCCATGGCAGGTTCCCACTTTTCCGGCTTTAAATACAGCCGGGCCACGCTGTTCCGGGGCGCACCCATGGTGCTGGTGCCTCCCCGGTTTGACGATATGGACCTTCTCCAACGGGTAAAGGATGCCCTTTCTCCCTGTGAATTCGGAAGCTTCTCCGTAACGACCGCGGCGGAACACGACAGGATGATCGCCTTCACCTCCCAGATGCCCCATATCCTCAGCAATGCCTATATCAAATCCCCCACGGCCATTCGCCACAAGGGCTTCTCGGCAGGAAGCTACAAGGATCTGACCCGAGTCGCCTGGCTGAACGCCGGAATGTGGGCGGAGCTGTTTCTTGACAACAAAGAAAACATCCTTTTTGAGCTGGACACTTACCTCGACAGTCTGAAAGCGTACCGTAACGCGCTTGCCCGGGAGAATAAAGAGACACTGGTCTGTCTTCTGGAGGAGGGAAAGCGCCGCAAGGAAGAGGTGGACGGATGAATACGGTAACGGTCAGCGCCTCAAAAAACTATGATATTCTCATCGGCAGCGGTCTGATGAATCAGCTGGGTTCTCTTGCCCAAAAGCTTGGGAAAGCCCAAAAGGTCTGCCTTGTCAGTGAATCCACCGTGTTCCCGCTTTACGGGGAAACCGCGGCGGACAGCCTGAAAAGCGCCGGATTCACAGTCGTTACCTTTGTATTTCCCGCCGGGGAAGAAAGTAAGAATGCCCAGACCTATTTGGCGCTTTTGAATTTCCTTGCGGAAAACCGGCTCACCCGTTCGGATCTGATTGTTGCCCTGGGAGGCGGTGTTGTTGGAGACCTGGCAGGTTTCGCAGCTGCTACCTATCTGCGGGGCATCCGGTTTATCCAGGTCCCGACGACCCTTCTCGCGGCGGTGGATTCCTCCGTAGGCGGGAAAACTGCCATTGATCTTCCGGCGGGAAAGAATCTGGCGGGTGCTTTCTGCCAGCCCAGCCTGGTGCTGTGCGACACCGATACGCTGAACACACTTCCACGGGAAATTTTCCGGGACGGATGTGCCGAGGTAATCAAGTACGGTATTTTGTATGATCCTGTTCTTTTCTCCCACCTGGAGAAGCACGGCCTGGACTTTGACCGGGAATATGTGATCACCCGCTGTGTGGAGCTGAAACGGGATGTTGTCATGGAGGACGAATTTGACACAGGGGCCAGAATGAAGCTGAACCTGGGCCACACCATTGGCCACGGAATAGAAGCAAAGAGTAATTTCACCCTGTCCCATGGAAAAGCGGTTGCTGCCGGTATCGCCATTGTAAGCAGGGCCAGCGGCTGCAAGGACACGCCACGGATCCTGGCAATTCTCAGGCAATTTGGGCTTCCCACCTCCACGAAAGAGACTGCGGATGACATTCTTTGTTATGCCCTGTCGGATAAAAAGCGTTCTGCCGATCAGGTAAATCTGATTCTGCCCAACGCCATCGGAGACTGCGCCATTGTCCCGACGCCTGTTGGGCAGCTGAAATCCTTCATTCAGGCAGGTCTTTAATTATGGATATTACCATCAGCCCCCGCCCCCTGCGGGGGGACCTAACCGTGATCCCATCAAAGTCACAGGCCCACAGGCTGCTGATCTGCGCGGCTTTCTCCGACAAGCCCACGCTTTTACGGTGCGCCGAAACAAACAGGGACATTGAAGCGACGGCAGGCTGTCTTACCGCCCTGGGAGCGAAGATCATCCGAACCGATTCCGGCTATACCGTGTTTCCCATCGAGACAGTACCGGAGAAAGCGCAGATGAATTGCCGGGAAAGCGGTTCCACCCTGCGTTTTCTTCTGCCGGTTGCCGGAGCCCTTGGTGTCGATGCTCTGCTTACCATGGAGGGGCGGCTTCCCCAGCGGCCTCTGTCCCCTTTGTGGGGGGAAATGGAGCGGATGGGCTGCACCCTGACTCGCCCCACACCGGATACTATCCGCTGTACAGGCAAGCTGCGCCCCGGAGCCTACCGCATTGACGGGGGCGTGTCCAGCCAGTATATCACCGGTCTGCTTCTGGCTCTTTCCCTGCTGGGAAGCGGGAGTCAGTTGGAAATAATCGGGAAGGTTGAATCCAGGCCCTATATTGAGATGACCAAAGCCGCCATTTCTCTTTTTGGCGGCGACCCGGATCACCCCGGGGAAAAACGGTTTCATTCTCCCGGAGCGGTCAGTGTGGAGGGGGATTGGAGCAACGGTGCCTTTTTCCTTGCCGCGAATGAACTGGGAAGCAACCTGACCCTTCACGGGCTGGATCCGGCTTCCCCCCAGGGAGACCGTACCGTCCTGGAAATTCTCCCCCTGCTGTGCAGCGGTGCCCCGAGAATTTCCGCGGCGGATATTCCCGACCTGGTACCCATTTTGACTGTGGCAGCCGCCTGGAATCATGGCGCGGTATTTACCGACATCCGCAGACTTCGCATGAAGGAATCTGACCGGGTAGCCTCGGTAATTGCCATGCTGAAAAGCCTTGGCGGACGGGCGGATGCAGATGAAAACACCCTGACCGTTTTCCCGTCCAGGCTCACCGGCGGCGTGGTAGACAGCTTCAACGATCACCGCATTGCCATGTCCGCCGCCATCGCTGCCACCGCTTGTACTGGTCCGGTGACCGTGCTTGGCGCGGAGTGCGTCAGCAAATCCTATCCCAGCTTCTGGGAGGAATACCGCCGATTGGGAGGTCAATATGAGCAGTATGTACGGTGAAAATCTCAGGCTGTCCGTGTTTGGGCAGAGCCACGCCCCGGCCATCGGTATGACGCTGGACGGGATTCCCGCAGGTCTGCCGGTGGACATGGCGGCCCTGCAGGCCTTTCTTGCCCGGCGGGCTCCCGGGCAGAACGGCTTTTCCACCACCCGTAAGGAGGCGGACACGCCGGAATTTCTGTGCGGTATCTCGGATGGGTTTACCTGCGGCGCGCCGGTTACGGCTATCATCCGCAACACCAATACCCGCTCCGGGGACTATGACAATCTCCGGGACTGCCCCCGTCCCGGCCACGCCGATTACACGGCCCAGATTAAGTACGGCGGGTATCAGGATGCGGCGGGCGGCGGCCACTTTTCCGGACGGCTCACTGCGCCGATCTGCATTGCTGGCGGCCTTTGTATCCAGTGGCTTGCCCAAAAGGGGATCCGGGTGGGTGCCCATATTGCATCCATCGCAGGCATTTCCGATATGCCTTTCGATATGACTGATCCCCAGATCGATGCCGTTGGGAAAGAATTTCCTGTGCTTGACACGGAAGCCGGGGAAGCCATGGGAAACGCGATCCTGGAAGCCAAAAGCGCCGGGGACAGCGTGGGCGGTGTGATCGAGTGCGCTGTCACTGGCCTGCCTGCCGGACTGGGGAATCCTATGTTTGATGGTGTAGAAAACCGGATCGCGGGGATCGTTTTCGGGATCCCTGCCGTAAAGGGCCTGGAATTTGGTCTGGGCTTCGGATTGTCTGCCATGCGAGGGAGCCTCAGCAATGACCCCTTTATTATGTCCAACGGGGAAGTGCGCACCGCTACCAACAACTGCGGCGGTATTCTTGGTGGGATCACCGACGGAATGCCCCTGATTTTCCGGGCGGCTGTGAAGCCGACGCCCTCCATTGCTACCTGCCAGCGTTCCGTATCCTTGAGCCAAAAAGCGGAACAGGAGCTCATTGTGAAGGGCCGTCACGACCCCTGTATTGTGCCCCGTGCTGTCCCCGTTATAGAAGCTGCCGCTGCCATTGCAGTGATGGATATGATTTTGGGATAAAAAGAGGAGGAATACCTATGGATCTGAAAGAATACCGCCAGGAAATGGATGCCATTGACGATGAACTGGTGGCCCTGTTCGTAAAACGGATGGAGGTAGCCGCCGGGATTGCGGACTACAAGAAAGAAAATAACCTTCCCATTCTTGCCCCTGCCCGGGAGCGGGAAAAGCTTCAGGATGTTGCCAAGAAGGCGGGCCCGGAGATGGCAGGTTATACAAAGGTGCTGTACTCCATGCTCTTTGAGCTGAGCCGCAGCTACCAGGGCAAGCGCAGCGGCAAGGTGACACCGCTGTACCGGAAAATCACCGATGCCATTGAGAATACGCCTAAGCTTTTTCCCCAGTCTCCCATGGTGGCCTGCCAGGGTGTGGAGGGCGCTTTCTCCCAACTTGCCTGTGAGAAAATGTTCAAGGATCCCTTCATCATGTACTTCAAGAGCTTTGAGGCGGTGTTCGGCGCCATTGAGCAGGGACTGTGTCAATACGGAATTCTGCCCATTGAAAACTCCACTGCAGGTTCGGTGAAGAAGGTCTATGACCTGATGATCCAGCGGAATTTTTCCATTGTCCGCACTTTCCGACTGAAAGTGGATCACAATCTGCTGGCAAATCCCGGCGCGAAGCTCGCCGATATCAAGGAGATTTATTCCCACGAGCAGGCCATCAGCCAGTGCGGTGATTTCCTGGCGACACTGGAAGGAGTGAACGTGATTCCCGTTGCCAATACGGCCATTGCTTCCGAAATGGTGGCATCCTCCGGGCGAAAAGATGTTGCTGCCCTGAGCAGCCGGTCCTGTGCCGAGCTGTACGGTCTGGAATGCCTGGCTTCTTCCATCCAGGACAAGGGGAATAACCGCACCCGGTTCATCTGTATCAGCAAGAATCTGGAAATCTATCCCGGTTCCGATAAGACCAGCGTGATGATGGTTCTGCCCCACCGTCCCGGCGCTCTGTACCGAGTCCTGGCCCGGCTCTATACCCTGGGGATCAACGTGACCAAGCTGGAATCCCGTCCTATCCCGGACCGGGAGTTTGAGTTCATGTTCTACTTTGACCTGGAAACCTCCATTTATTCCGAGGAATTTGTGCAGCTTATGTGTGAGTTGGAGGATCTTTGCGAGGAATTCAAGTACCTGGGAAGCTATACAGAGGTGGTCTGATGGAGTGCGGGCTGCTGGGAAGAAAGCTGGGGCACAGCTATTCGCCCCAGATTCACGCTATGCTGGGTGATTACAGCTACCGACTGTTTGAGGTGGAACCGGAAAAACTGGAAGGCTTTCTTCGTGAAGGCAGCTTTCAGGGGCTGAATGTAACAATTCCTTATAAGAAAGCCGTGATTCCGTTTCTTGCGGAGTTGTCACCGACGGCACGGAAGCTGGGTGCTGTGAATACCATTGTGCGGCGACCGGACGGCAGTCTCATTGGTCACAATACGGATTACGCCGGTTTCCGATCCATGGCCCAACGAAGCGGGCTGGCATTTCCCGGGAAAAAGGTGCTCGTTCTGGGCAGCGGCGGCGCTTCCAATACGGTGATTGCGGTACTGGAAGAACTGGGCGCCCACCCGGTTTGTATTTCCCGGTCCGGGGAGGATAACTACGGGAATCTATCCCGCCATGCTGACGCCTCCATTATTGTAAACGCGACCCCTGTAGGCATGTACCCTGCCGTTGAGGATACGCCGCTGTCGCTGGACGGTTTCCCAAAGCTGGAGGGTGTTCTGGATGTGATTTACAACCCCGCCCGTACCCGGCTCCTTTTGGAAGCGGAAGAGAGGGGATTGGTCACCGAGAACGGTCTTTGGATGCTTGTTGCCCAGGCTAAGGAGAGCGCTGAATGGTTTACGGATAGCAGGATCCCGGAGGAAACCGTAGGGAAGATCTACTGCGCGCTTCGTGGACGGATGGAGAACCTGATCCTCATCGGTATGCCCGGCAGCGGAAAGACAACGGTGGGACAGGAACTGGCAAGGCACCTTGGTAAGCAGTTCCGGGATGCGGACGCAGTATTGGAGGAAACCTCTGGCCGCGGGATCGCGGACATCATCCGTACCGACGGTGAGGCGGTTTTCCGGGGTATGGAGACAAAAACCCTTGCCCAACTGGGAAAGGAATCCGGTCTTGTCATCGCCACTGGAGGCGGTTGTGTCACCCGTGCGGAAAACTACCCTCTGCTGCACCGCAACGGGGTTATCTTTCGTCTGACCCGGGATACGGATAAGCTTCCCACCCAGGGGCGGCCTCTGTCCCAGGCAGGCCCCCTGTCCGAAATGCGCAAACGGAGGGAACCAATGTACTGCCGGTTTGCCGATTACACCGTAGACAATAACGGCAGCCTGGACGATACCCTTACACAGATCATCACGGCATGGGAGGAACGGATATGAAAATATTGGTCATCAACGGACCCAATCTGAATATGCTGGGAATTCGTGAGCCGGGAATCTATGGGAAAAACAGCTTCACGGATCTACTGGCCCTGCTGGAAGAAGCCGGAAAAGAAACCGGCACGGAAGTGACGCAGTATCAGTCCAATCACGAAGGGTGCCTAGTGGACAAGATTCAATGGGCCTATGGCAATGCGGATGCCATTGTGATTAACCCCGGGGCCTATACCCATACAAGCATTGCGATTCTGGACGCGCTGAAAGCGGTTTCCCTCCCGGCTGTAGAGGTGCATATTTCCGATGTAGATGCCCGGGAACCTTTCCGGCATGTGTCCTATGCCGGGATGGCCTGTGAAAAAACAATCAAAGGCCAGGGGCTGGACGGTTACCGGCAGGCAATTGTTTATCTTGCGGAAAAATACGGAAAGTAATAATAGAGCCCCACCCCATTCTCTTTCAGCGGAGGATGGGGTGGGGCTTTTGGTTACAAAATGGTGGCGGCAACCAGACAACTGACGGTGAAAGCGTACCGGGCGTCGGTCAGAATGCTGCCGGGACGCCGCATATAGCGGCGGTGGTTTTCCTGGATGGTTTCCATAACATTTGGGCAACGACCTGAGCAGGGGGGAGGATCTGCATGGAGAAAGGCAAGGAAATATTCCTGCAGCGCTCTTTCATAGGCACAGTGTTCCCGCAGATCCTCGGGGAAATTCTGATTATGGGCGTATGTAAAAGCATCGGCGGTGTAATGAATCAGCTTTCCCAGTGCGTAGTAATCAATGAGAAAAAGCCGTTCTTTTCGTTCCAGCCGTTGGGAGAGCCTTCGCATATATCTGCGGGCATTTTCGTAGTTGTGTCCCCGGAGCCATTGGCACCGAATGGAACCCTTGAGATATGTGACAGGGTTTCGGTCCGGTTCGATGCACCCGATGAGAAAAGCACGGATGTATCGCTTCGGGGCATTGGGCATATATTTTTCCACAAGGTACTGCCCAAGGCAGCGGTGGCTTTTCCCTCTCATGGAGCATCTCCTTTTCAAAGAACTGCGGGCATTGTAACACATTTGCGGAGACAATGTGTGAACAAGGACAAAAATCTGGTTTTTACACAGGGATTCCCGGGATAATAGCTTTCCTTTATGGCAAAATAACAACGCGGTTCCCAATGAAAGGGAACCGCGCTGCCGTTTTGAAGATTAATTACTCCGCTCCATGGTGAAGGGAACGCTGACCAAGCTCTGTCCGTCAAAATACACATCAACGGTATAGCTGCCGGCAATATCCGGAACGTGGGGGAGGGTAAGCTCACAGAAGTGATAGTCCGCAGGAGACCACAGGCTGTGCCAGTTTTTGGTTTCCTGGCCAAGAAGACCCGGGTTAACTTTTCCTTCGCTGTCCCGGATGACATACATGATGTCAACATCGTCTTTGTCCAGATAGAAATTTACGCTTGCCTGAAGCACCAGGGAAATGGACTGACCCAGGGTGAAAGAAGAAGTATAGTCTTTATTGCTGATGGTGGACTGGTTCCAGCCTTGGGCTGTCGGGGTAACCAGGGATTTGGCGGTGATCTTGTATCCGGTGATCGCGTGACCGGAGTATACCTTTGCTTTCTTTGCGGTATAGGTATGTACGTCGTTGAAAACAGATACGCTGTCCGGAGAAGAAACGGTAAAGGTATATTCAGCGCCAGGGATGATCGGCATAATCTCCACGGCCGGATTTTCGGTTTCTTCTATATTCTGGGTCGTACTGCCGTCGATGCTGTACATCAGCAGCCATCCGCCTTGGGGCGCGGTACCGTCATATTCCCAAGTGACCTGCAGGCTCCGGCTGTCACTGTCCTCGGAGACATGAAATCCGGTAATGTTCACAGGATTGGCGCTTACGTTGAGCCGTGCGGACTGGGTCATCCCCTCGGCGGTGACTTCCACGGTGTAGGCGGTAGTTTCGTTGATACCGTCAAAGGTGACCTCATTGCCGGTTACCTCCTGGTATTCATCATAGCCGCTGCCGTAGCATCGGACTGTCCATAGGTTGACGGGCTCCTCGGGGAGCGTCCAGCGGACGGTAAGAGAACTGCCGTTGTGGGCCGTAACAGTCAGGTTCTTTGCCATGACCAGACTGGAAGCGGTAAACTCTGCCAGGGTATTTCCCACAAGCTGCGTGCCGTCTACAGTTCCGATCTGGAAGGAGTAGGTCTTCCCAACGGTAAGGCCCTTTACGGTAACATTGTGCCCGGTAAAGTCCTGAGTGATGTTTTCCTCGCCCTCTGCAAAGCAGGTTACGGTCCAAGCTTCCGGATCATTTCCTTTCACGGTCATGGACAGGAAAACGGAACCGTCCTCAGGTCCGGTGACTGCACTGATGTCTACAATCTCCGTAATGGGGTCCGTGGTAAAGATGTCGGATACTTTACCGGTCAGCTTGTGAAATCCGGCAGTTTCCAACTGAATCTTGTACAGAGAATCCGGGCTGAGGTCAGTAAAGACCGCCTGACCGCCGCTTAAGGGGCTGCGCATGGTTTTCCCATACACATCCGTACAGGTTACGGTGATTGCTGAGGCATCCGACGAGGTTTCTACGGTAACGGTGATCTTATTCTGTGTTCCGTCAACGTGAATGCTGTCTATAGTCTGCAGGTAATAGTAGCGGTAAAAGGTAAAACCACCGAAACCGAAAGCTGCCAGCAGAAACAGTATCAGCAAGGTGACAAGAACTGAGTGCCCTCCGGAATGGTTCTTTTCCGGTTTGACCTTTGGAGGAGGGGATGGTTTTCCGCCGGATACGCTCTTCCTGGCATCGGAAGATGCTGCTGGTTTTGGGTCATTGCCGTCGCTCAGAAGCTGATTGAGTTCCTCCAACTCCCGGGAGAAAGCATCTTCTGCCGAAGAATCACTTTCCGGTTCTTCCGGATTCAGCAGGGTTTCTGCCTGTTCAGCGGAAGGATCCCTGGAAGAAAGTTCCGACTCCGGAGACTGGGCCTCCGGCAGCGCGGGCGGGGATTCTTCGGTGGCTTCCTCCGCAGTGGGAGGCGTCACTGTCGCTTCCGGGGAAACCGGTCCCAGGTTGCCGTCCGGTGGATCGCGGAATACCTCATCTTCGTCCCGGGGAGGCATTTCCGCGCCGCCTTCCGGAACGATCTCCCAAGTTTCCGCCGTTCGCTGATCCAGGGGCTTTTCTGCCGGGATCATGGAAAAATCAATTGTTTCCTCCGGGGCACCGGAAGTTCCCTCCGGCTGGGAAGCGGCATTGTCAGGCACGCCATCTTCCGGCTGGGGAACGATAGGCGTATCGTTGACGGTGCACCGCTGCATGTAGCTAACCAGGGCCTGCCCCATATCAATGGGATTATTCCAACGGTCCTCCGGCTTTGGCGCACAGGCTTTCAAAAGGATCTCGGTCATTTCGTCGTTTGCAAACTGGGGCTTTGGAAGAGGCTGCGCCGGGTCCTCGGGAAAATCCGGAAGATTCCCGCCGTTATAAAGCTGATACAGGATCATGCCCACAGCATAGGTATCCACAGTATCATTCAGTGTACCCAACAGGTCCCGGGTTTCCGGCGGCATATAGGGACTGCGGCAGCGGTCCGGCAGGGAACTGTAGCGCAGCGCGTCCATGGGCACAAAACCCAGATCGCCGATGCGGTACTCCTTTTCCTGGGAGACAAAAATATTGGCTGGCTTCAGATCGGCGCAGATTCTTCCCGACCTGCGGCATACGGAGAGGGCGGCGCACAGATCCAGTCCCAGATTGACCGCGTCCAGATGGGTCATGGCCCTGCGGCACATGTGTTTTTCCAGAGAGCGCCGGTAGGGGCTGAGCAGGTACACATCATAGCCTAGTTCATTTTTTTTCAAGGGCGCGATCTGCCAGCCCTCATAGGGCAAGAATCCTTCCAGCTTGGAAAGCTGCCCAAGAAAAGCGGCTTCTTCAAGTATACTGTCAGCCTGGGACTTGAAGTATTCCAGGGCATCTGCCGGATCCTTATAGGCTTTTGTCAGAAGCAGTGCGTCCAGCTGGACCTGGGATGCCGGGATGGAAATTATTTTGACAATATACTTTTTATCTGTATTTTCCTTGATTGCCGGGCAGCAGCATACACCGCTTCGGCTGCTCATAGGCGCGCCGATGGCAAAGCCGTCCAGCAAAGGGGAGATCAATTTCGGTTCAGACAAAACCATCGCCTCCTTTTACTTCCTTATCATAAAATAAAAAAGTAAAAAAAGCAACATCTTTGTTCTTGTTTTCTTTCAGGAACCGTGTTATAATCAGTCGGAAGATAAGAAAGCTTTGTATATCCAGTCAGGAGGAGCTTTATGAGCAAGATAATTTGCGAAATATGCGGAACAATATATCCGGATACTGAGCCCCGATGCCCGATCTGCGGTTGGACCCAGGATGGAATTGATTTTGGCGACGAACTTGCGGCCATTGACGAGCAGGCGCTTCAGGAAGAGAAGAGCATCCGTTCCACCAGAGAACCTGCGGCGAAGAAGTCGAGAAGTAAGGAAATTTTCGACTATGATGCCGTCAACGGCCCCAATTTTTCCGAGCAGAGTGAAGATTTTTACGATGATGAGGAAGAATTCCCTGAAGAGGGTGAGGAGCGCCGCTCCAATCCGGTTTTGGTTGTTCTTTTAACCATTGTAATCGTTGCGCTGCTGGCTACCATCGGTTTTATCCTGTTCCGGTATTTTCTGCCTGCCCAGAACAAGCAGAACGATACGCTTCCCACAGAGTCTGTACAGGCAAGTGAAACCACAGAAGCTACGATCCCGATGGTTCCCTGTACCGGTATCAGCCTTACCAGTGGTATGCCTACTCTGAGCCAGGAGGGGCAGTTCTGGCTTCTCCATGTGGTTGTAATGCCTGAAGACACCACGGATACACTGACCTACGCCTCCATGGACGAGTCCATTGCCACGGTGAACGAGGAAGGCCGCGTTACCGCTGTATCCGAGGGTCAGACAACCATCGTGGTGACCTGCGGCAGTCAGCGGATCGAATGCCCCGTGACCGTCAACTATACTGTAGAGGAAACTACGCAGCCCACTGAAGGCGAGACAAAGGCTGCGGAGGAAACCCAGGCAGAGGAGGAAACCGAGACAGAGGAGGAAACCCAGGCCCCGACGGAAGCTGTTGCTGCCGCAGACCCTGATGTTGTCCTGAAGCTGAAAAAGACGGACATCACCTTTGGCCGCGGCGGTGTATATGTGGATCTCGAGTTGGACTGTGCGCTCACCGCGGATCAGGTGGAATGGTCAACGGCCAATCCCAACGTTGCAACCGTGAAAAACGGCGCGGTTACCGCTGTTGGCCCCGGCATTACTACCATTACTGTAAAATACGGTGACCAGACAGCGACCTGCATCGTTCGCTGCAATTTCTGACAGCTTGCCAAGTTTCAAAAGGAACGGGCGTGTTACAAAATGCGCCGAACAAATAACAAATCGGTCATCTCCGAAAGGGGCTGGCCGATTTGCTTTTTTACAGCAGAATGAAATTGCCCTAGTGGCGTGTATACAGGAATGGAAACGCTCATACTATTTCTCGATAAAATGGTTAATACCATTTTATCCTGCGCTTATCGCGCAGGCCGCCAGTGGCGGCGAGAAATGTATGGACTACGTTTTTTAGCGGCGATGCCGCTGACCGCTTGGCAGCGGTCTCATAAAACGGTATTTAACCGTTTTATGAAAAACTAGTATCAGAAGGGATATTGGGCAGTTGCCGGAAGCGGCATTCTCACGCACACAATTACAGACAAGAGACTCGCAGCAGCAGGATATTTTGAAATCCTGAACTACTACGAGTCCCTGCACTTATGCGGTTGAAACGCCGTGTACGGAAACGTACGCACGGTGGTGTGAGGAGTTGGGGCGGATTACCCCCTGCTACTCGCTCATTCTCTGTTCAGAAACCCGTTTCCCCGGAACAGGAAAGAGATTGTCCACAGGCCTGCCAGACCCACCAGTGTGTAAATGATCCGGCTGATGACTGCTCCGGCGCCGCCGAAAAGCCAGGCCACCAGGTCAAATTGGAAAATTCCAACCAGCCCCCAGTTGATACATCCGATAATGGATAAGATCAGCGCAATGGTATCCATGCTGTTACCTCCCTTTTTCTTCGGATGATGATACTATGCCCCAATTAAGCGAAACTATCACGTTTTTTCGGGACACGGTTGCTTTTCCGAATAAAATGCGGTATAATCACAAAAAAGGAGGGCGAAAGATCATGACCACGCTTTATGAAGGCGCGTTCGCCAAAATAAATCTGACCCTGGATGTGCTGGGCAAGCGTCCTGACGGGTATCATGACCTGCAAAGTGTTATGCAGACAATATCCATTCGGGATGATGTGGAGATTGATGTTGGGACAGGAGAGCCCTGGACGCTGTCATGCAGTGAAGAAGGAATTCCTACGGATGAAGGGAACCTTGCCTGGAAAGCGGCAAAAGTCTTCTTTGACAGTATTGGGAAGGATCCGGAGGGTCTTGCCATCCGCATCACGAAGCGGATTCCCTCCGGCGCGGGCCTTGGCGGCGGAAGTGCGGATGCTGCAGCGGTACTCAGGGCACTGAACCGGAATTACGGAGAACCGCTGTCCATTCTCGCTCTGGCCGAACTGGGTGCACAAGTGGGCAGCGATGTCCCTTTTTGCACACTGACCGGTACGGCTATGGTGGAGGGCAGGGGGGAGCGCCTGCGTCCGCTGCCGCCTATGCCGGACTGTATTTTCGTGGTCTGTAAACCGGAATTCTCCGTTTCCACCCCGGAGCTGTACCGGAAGCTGGATACCCTTACGATTCCTGTCCATCCGGACAACCGGGCTATGGAGAGTGCGCTGATAGCCGGGGATCTGCAAGCGGTTGCCGATCAGGTATACAATGTTTTTGATCCCGTTGTAACCGCCGATCATCTGGAGCTCAACTATATTAAATCCATCTGCAACAGCTACGGGTCTCTGGGCCAGCAGATGACGGGTTCCGGTTCCGCAGTATTTGCTATTTTACCCAGCTTTGAGTATGCCGCGGTTGTCTGTAATATGCTCAAGGATAATTTCCCCGGAATTTTTATCGCAAAACCCGTTTGACCCCGGCTTTTGTATATTTTTTCCAAATACCGTCCATACTGAGGATATTCTCAGGTATGGACGGTGTTTCTTATGAAAAAACTGATAAAATGCGTTTTTGCTTGTGCTTTGCTCGCTGCCTTCGTCTGGTGCGGTACAATAATTGCGGACAGACAGCGGCTGAATGAAGAACTGATCCGGCTTCATGTTGTGGCTAATTCAGACAGTGCCGAAGACCAGGAGCTGAAGCTTCAGGTTCGGGATGCGGTGATCACCAGTCTTCGACAGGCATTGGCGGATGTTCAGGATACGGAGCAGGCAAAGGAATACCTACAAGAAAACTTGCCGAAGCTTCAGGAGCTTGCCAACAGGACCCTGGATGCTGCGGGCAGTGCTCAGCGGGCGGTGGTTACCCTTTGCCGGGAGGGATTCCCGACCAGGCAGTATGATACATTCTCCCTGCCTGCGGGAATCTATGAGGCTCTGAGGGTAACCATTGGGGACGGTGCGGGAAAAAACTGGTGGTGCGTGGTTTTTCCCTCTCTATGCGTACCCCAGACCTCTCAAGGCTTTAGCGATACTGCGGCCGGTGCCGGATTCCCGGACGCATTATCCGGTGCCCTGACAGGAGAAGAGCCTTACCAGATCCGCTTCTATCTTCTGGACAAGCTGGGAGAGCTGGAAAAAATCCTGGCAGGCTGAGGCTCCCCCTGTCTTTTTGGATAGGAATATGATATAATTAAAAAAATGAAACAGAAAGGAGCTTTGTTTATGCTCCATTTGCTCCTTGGCCGGGATTGGACGGCCAACCGGGATGCGGTTTTTTCCCGGATCAGCGAGGATGTGAAGATGGAACGCCCCGGAAGAATTCTGATGGTACCGGAGCTTATCAGCCACGAGACGGAACGGACGCTTTGCAGCCGGGCGGGGGATACTGCCAGCCGTTTTGCTGAGGTGCTTTCCTTTACCCGTCTGGCCCGGCGTGTGGCGGAGCGTGCGGGAAGCGCCAATGTGCAGTGTCTGGACAGCGGCGGACGGGTGGTTGCCATGGCGGCATCTGCCCGGCAGCTTGCAAGCAAGCTGAAAGCTTACGCCTCGGTGGAGACGAAACCGGAATTCCTGGAAAAGCTCATTGAAGCGGTGGATGAATTCAAGCGGTGCTGCATCAGTCCGGAGGACTTGCTCCACGCATCGGAAATGACGGAGGGAAGTCTTGCCCAGAAGCTGGAGGAGCTATCTTTGCTGATGGCGGGGTATGATGCCCTGTGTGCCAGGGGAAAACGGGACCCCAGAGATCAGATGACCTGGCTGCTGGAACAGCTGGAGGAGGGAAGTTTTGCACAGAGCCACGTTTTTTACATAGAAGGTTTTCCGGATTTTACCCGGCAGCATTTTGCCATCCTGGAATGCCTGATCCGCCTCAGCCCCAGCGTGACCGTGAGCATCAACTGCGATGTTCCCGGCTCCCGGCTCCTTGCCTTTGAAAAAGCAGGGGATACTGCTGCCGAGCTTCTGCGGAGTGCCCGGCGGGCCGGTGTGGAAGTGCGTATCGAGACAATTGATGAGCGTAATGACCTGTTGGTCCCTCTGCGAAACAATCTTTTTCAGGGCCCTATCCGGGAGGGGAGTCTCTGTGACCACCTCAGTACGGTCTGTGCCGCATCCGTCTGGCAGGAGTGCCTTGCGGCGGGGCAGCGGGTAAGGTCACTTGTGATGGAGGGGTGCCGCTACCGGGATATTACGCTGGTGGTAACTGACATGGCTGTCTATCAGCCTGTTCTGGAACAGGTTTTTGAACGGCTGCATATTCCTCTTTACCGTTCCGGAACTGAAGATATCATGCAAAAGAACGTGATCTGCACGGTGCTGACAGCTTTGGACGCTGCCGTCAGTGGTTTTGACCGGAAAAGTGTTCTGGAATATCTTCGTTCCGCCCTGTCACCCCTGGATCAGGATACCTGTGACCTGGTGGAAAACTATGCGGTGGTCTGGAATATCCGGGGTAACCAGTGGCTCACGGATTGGGCGTTTCATCCGGACGGACTGTCCGCTGTGTGGGACGAACCTTCCCAGCTTCGCCTGCAAGCCTTGAATGAAGCCCGGGCTTTGGCTATAACCCCCCTGGAGCACCTCCGTCAGGGACTTCAGGGCGCCGCCTCTTTGCGGGAGCAGGTGCTGGCGCTGTATGCGTTTTTGGATGAAATCGGTCTCGAAGCCAGGCTGGAAGCCCTTTCCCAGAGTCTGGAAGCGGAAGGAGACGACCGGAATGCCCAGATCCTCGGGCAGCTCTGGGAGATTCTCCTGTCTGCGTTGGAACAGCTGTATGATGTCCTGGGGGATACCCACTGGGAGACAGAGCATTTTACCCGGCTTCTCCGTCTGCTGCTGAGCCAGTACGATGTGGGAACCATCCCCCCGGTGCTGGATGCGGTACAGATGGGTCCTGTGTCCGCCATGCGCTGCCACAGAGAAAAGCACTTGCTGGTTCTGGGAGCCGAGGAAGGAAAGCTGCCCGGTTACTCCGGTTCTGTGGGCCTGCTTACGGATCAGGAAAGGGTTACCCTCCGGGCTCTGGGCGTACCGCTCACCGGCGGCGCTATGGAGGGTATCCAGGCGGAATTTGCGGAAATCTACGGTGTGTTCTGCGGCGCGGAGGAAACAGTGAAGGTATTTTGCGCTTCCCAGCAGCCATCGTTCCTGTTTCGCCGTTTGGAAAGCCTTGCGGGCGGAAGTGTACAGGCTGACACAGCCATGGAGTTTTCTCTTGCGGATCCCGGGGAGGCTGCCGCGTGGCTTGCTGCCCGGAATGCGGAACATACCGCCGGGGAGCTGGGTTTGTCCCTGGATTATCAGTCCATCCGCCGCAGGGCGTCCCACAGCCTGGGAACCGTTTCTGCCGATGGGATTCGTGGGCTGTACGGTGAGACACTGAACCTTTCCGCGTCCCAGATCGACACCCAGGCGGAGTGCCGTCTGCAATACTTCCTGAAATACGGACTGCGGGCAAGGGAACGGAAAGAAGCTGCTGTGGACCCGGCGGAATTCGGCACCTACGTTCATGCCGTTTTGGAAAACACCGCCCGTTGCATCCGGGATATGGGAGGCTTCCACCAGGTAAGCCTGGAACAGACCTTGTCCATTGCACATGATTTCTCCGACAGTTATGCAAAGGACCATTTTGGACCCCTTGCCTCCCAGCGGGTGCAGTACCTTTTCCGCCGGAATCTGCGGGAGCTGGATATGGTGGTGGAGGAGTTGTGGACCGAGCTTTCCCAATCCGCCTTTTCTCCCAGGGACTTTGAGGTTAATTTCGGCGGGGAGGACGGGCTTCCCCCAATCCCCATTCCAAACGAAAGAATATACGCCATTCTCCGAGGCTTTGTGGACCGTGTGGATGTGTGGGACAACGGCAGCACGAGCTATTATCGAGTGGTGGACTACAAGACCGGAAAAAAGGATTTTGACTATTGTGATGTGTTTAACGGCGTGGGCCTGCAGATGCTTCTGTACCTGTTCGCGCTGAAGCACAGCGGCAGTGATATTTTGGGGCAGGCTCCGGTTCCTGCCGGTGTCCAATACTTTCCAGCCCGGGCACCCTACCTGTCTCTGGACGGGAAACCGGAGCCGGAGGAAGCGGACCGGGAGCGGCTGGATAAATGGAAGAGAAAGGGACTTCTTCTGAATGACGAGGCGGTCCTGCGTGCCATGGAACCTGGGGATAATCCAAGCCGAAGCTTCAAGATTAAAAAAGATGGTACGATCCTGGGGGACCTTGCAGACCGGGACCAGCTGAAGCTTCTGGAGGGATATGTTTTCCGGGTACTGAAAAGACTGGTGGAAGACATTGCCGCCGGGAACGTGGAGCCGAACCCATACTCCCGGGGAACTTCCCACGATGCCTGTCAGTTCTGCCCCTACAGCGGCGTATGTCACAAGGCCGAGGTGCCGGGGAGAAGAAACTACAAGACAATGACCGCGCAGCGGTTCTGGGATGAGGTCGGAAAGGAGATGGACAAGGATGCTGAATGAACTGACGCCTCAGCAGCGCATAGCCGCAACGGACCGGGGCGGAAAGCTTCTGGTCAGTGCCGCTGCCGGTTCCGGGAAAACCAGGGTACTGGTAGAACGGCTGCTGTGCTACCTCACGGACCCGGCCGCGCCTGCCCAATTAGATGATTTTCTGATCATTACTTATACAAAAGCTGCTGCGTCGGAACTGCGTGGAAAAATCGGAGCGGAGCTGACTTCCCGGATCGCGGCCGAACCGGAGAACCGCCACTTACAGAAGCAGCTCCAGCGGCTGTATCTGACCCAGATCTCCACGGTCCACGGCTTCTGTGCCCAGATTCTGCGGGAGTATGCCTATCGTCTGGATATTGCCCCGGATTTTCGTGTTGCAGATGAAACGGAAACCGGAGAGCTTCGAAGAACCGTCCTTTCGGACACCCTGGACCGGGCTTACGAGGAGTTGGGAGAGGACCCGGACTTCCGGGCCTTCGCGGATACCCAGGGCCTTGGGCGGGATGATAGGGGCCTTCCGGAACTCATCTTCAAGGTCTTTGACAGCGCCCGTTGTCACCTGGATCCGGAAGGGTGGCTGGATAAGAGTGTTTCTTCTGCCCAGCCGGAAGCGGGAACGGACGTTTCCGGAACTGCCTGGGGACAGTTCCTCCTTTCGGATCTGAAGCTCTTTCTGGATGGACATATCCAGGCCCTTTCCAAATGTCTGGAAGAGGCGGACCGGGTTCCGGAATTCGAAAAGGTGTCTCAGAATCTTTCCGCCACCATCCTGCAGCTTGCCGATCTTCGCCAGACCGAAACTTGGGATGATGCGGTCCGCCGCCTGGATGTGGATTTTGGTACCCTGCGCTTTCCCAGGAAAAATCCGGATCAGGAGCTGACGGACCGGATCAAGGCGGTACGGGATGCCTGCAAAGAGGGCCTGAAGAAAAAGCAGCGCAGCTTTTCGGGATACTCCAGTGAGCTGCTGGAAGATATGAAAAAAGTATCCCCGGCGGTACGGGGACTGATCCACCTGGTGCGGCAGTTTTCGAATGACTACAGTCATGCAAAGCGCAGCCGCCGCATCCTGGACTTTGGTGACCTGGAGCACCGGACTCTGGATCTTCTGATGGGGAAGAGCCGCAGCGGCGCCACCACTGTGGCCCGGGAGATTGCTGGGCGTTATCGGGAGGTGCTGGTGGATGAGTACCAGGACTCCAATGCTGTCCAGGATGCCATCTTCTCCATTCTCACTGCCGAGCGACGGAACTGCTTCATGGTAGGCGACGTAAAACAATCCATTTACCGGTTCCGCCTTGCGGATCCGGGCATTTTCCTGGATAAGTACAAATCCTTTGATGAAGTATCCTCCGGTTCTCCGGGGCAGAAGCGAAAGGTTCTGCTCAGTCACAATTTCCGCTCCGGCGGCGAGGTGATCGCTGCTGTAAACGATGTTTTTTCCGTGTGTATGTCTCCGACGGTCGGTGGCCTGCAATACACCGATGCGGAAGCGCTCCGGGAGGGGGTGCCACACGCTGCCCTGCCGGACCCCGGTGTAGAGCTATACGCTTTGGAGACGGATGAGGATTCCTATGGGGAGGAAGCAGCTTTTGTTGCCCGGCGGCTGAAAGAAATGATCGGGAAAACTATGGTCCGCAGTGGTGAGTCTCTGCGGCCCATGGAAGCGGAGGACGCTGTTATTCTTCTTCGCTCGCCCGGTTCTGTCGGCAGCGAATTTCAGCGTGCGCTGGAGGCAGAAGGGATTCGCTGCGTGATCGGCGGGGGCATGGATCTGCTGCAGACCCGGGAGGTGGAGAACCTGCGGGACCTTCTGCGCACTGTTGCCAATCCCCGGCAGGATATTCCCCTGGTCAGCACCCTGGCAAGTCCGCTTTTTGGCTTTACGGCAGAGGACTTGGCACAGGTTCGTGCCGGGAGAACGAAAGGCAGCTTCTATGACGCGCTTGTATCCTCCGGCGGAGAAAAGGCGGAAGGGTTTGTTACGGTCTTGGCCGCTTTACGCCGGGAAGCCCAGCGGGGGACGCTGACCTCCCTTATCAATCAATGCTTTTCCCTTACCAGGATCGACAGCCTGTACGCCGCCATGCCCGGTGGAGAGGCTAAAAAAGAGAATCTGCGTCAGTTTTTCCAATTTGCCGCCGGGTATGAAGCAGGCGGCGTTCGCTCCCTGGGACAGTTTTTGGAGCATCTTGATAACCTGCAAACCAGCGGCGTGCCTGCCGCTTCCAGCGGCGGAACGGGCTGTGTCACCATCATGAGTATTCACCGTTCCAAGGGGCTGGAGTTTCCGGTGGTATTTCTTTGCGGCCTTGCCCGGAAGTTTAACCGGGAGGATCTGCGGGAGCAGGTGCTGTGTGATCCGGAGCTGGGCCTGGGCCTAAATGTAGCGGATACCGGACTGCGGGTACGTTACCCTTCCCTGGCCCGCCGCGCAATTGCAGCAAAGACAGAGCGGGAAAGCGTAAGTGAGGAGCTTCGGGTACTGTACGTTGCCATGACCCGGGCACGAGACCGGCTTGTCATGACCTTTGCAGCGAAAAGGCTGGAAAGCAAGCTTCGGGAAATTGCCTGCCGCTTGCCCATGGACGGAGGGGCCGCACTGTGCCGGGAGGCGGACTGCCCGGGTGACTGGGTGCTTACCGCGGCAATGGGTCGAACCGACGCGGGGGAGCTTCACGCGTTGGGAGGCAGCCCAGGGCAGACACGCTTTGACGGACATTCCTGGACGATCCGTGTGTGCCAGGGTGTTAGGCCGGAAACGGACGGAACGGATTTGCAAGAAAGCAGCAATCCTTTACCTGCTGGCAGTGAAGATATTCTTCGCAGGGGTCTTTCCTTCCAATATCCCCATGCGGAAGCCACCCGTGCTCCCTCCAAACAGACGGCAACCGGTAAAAAGGGTCGGGAAAAGGATGAAGAGGCTGCCGAGGATACCCGGGCCAAATCCTTTTATCCACGCCCCTACCGCCGTCCGTCCTTCCTGGGGGGCAGTGCGGACAGTCTTACCCGGGGAAGTGCCATGCATGCGGTCATGCAGTATCTGCGTTTTGAATGCTGCAGGGGAGAGGCTGGGGTTGCCGGGGAAGTTGCCCGGCTGGTGGAAAGCGGTTTTCTGACACCTGAGCAAGGCGCTTTGGTAGATTGCAAACAGATTGCCGTATTCTTCGAAACCGAGATCGGTCAAAAACTCCGGTCCGGCGCGAAGTGCCTGCGGGAGTTCAAATTCTCCATTCTGGAGCCGGGTGAAGAATTTGGTCCCGGACTGGAGGGTGAGAAGGTTCTTATGCAGGGTGTTGTGGACTGTGCCCTCCTGGAGGAGGATAGTATTGTTGTTCTTGACTTCAAAACGGACCATGTGACGGATGAGACAATTTGCACCGTGGCAGAGCGTTACCGAAACCAGGTGGAGACCTACGCGGAAGCTTTGGGAAGAATCTATCAGACCCCCGTCCGGGAGAAGTACCTGTACTTTTTCTCACTAAACCGGTTCGTCAAGCTGTAAGACTGCCGCCGCCACAGCCGGCGTGACCTGACAATAAAATGCTCCCACCCGTTTTTCGGGTGGGAGCGGATGTTCAGCGGTCCTCGCAGTTATTCTGCGTGCGGTTGTTCTGGTTCTCGTTCTGATTCTGCTGCTGGTTCTGATTCTGGTTCTTATTCTGCTGCTGATTCTGGTTCCGATTCTGGTTATTCATGATTTTCTTTCCTCCGTAGCTTTTTTGCGGAATTTCCGCGGTTCTAGCATGCCCAGTATTTCAGGATTTATCCTTCGCTTTGAAAAGAAGACTGGCAAGGAGTCCCGCAAATACCGCCGCCGTGATGCCTCCTGCTGTTGCTTTCAGCCCGCCGGTGAAGATTCCCAGGAAACCGTCCTTATCCACGGCTTCCCGGACGCCCTTGGAAAGGTTGTATCCGAATCCGGTGAGGGGTACGGAAGCGCCTGCCCCCGCGAATTCAACCAGGGGTTTGTATACGCCCACCGCTCCCAGAATAACGCCTGCCACCACATAGGAAACCAGGATCCTTGCCGGGGTCAGCTTTGTTTTGTCAATGAGGATCTGACCGATCAGGCAGAGAATCCCGCCAACCAGAAACGCTTTCAAATAGTCCATGTGTTCACTGCCTTTCGCTGGATTGGGCAATTGCCACCGCGTGACACACGCCCGGTATGGGAAGTCCCTGTTGGGTTGAGGTAGGGGAGAGAAGTGCCCCGGTGCCGCAGAACAGGAGCTTTTTCATTTTCCCTTTTTGCAGCTCACCCAGAAGGTACCCGCAAAGGGTAATGGCGCTGCAGCCGCAGCCGGAGCCTCCGGCATGGACATCCTGGGTTGTATTGTCAAAGACCAGGGTACCGCAGTCTGCCAGCTTTCCGCCAAGGCTCAGTCCATCCTTTCGGGCAAGCTCTAAGAGCAGCTCCTTGCCAAGCTGACCAAGATCTCCTGTTACAATCAGGTCATATTCCTCAGGGCCGACTCCCAGGTCCTCAAAATGCTGCCGGATGGTAGTAAACGCCGCAGGCGCCATTGCGGCACCCATATTGTTCGCGTCCTTGATTCCGAGATCCGTAACGGTTCCGATGGTACAGGCGGTAATGACAGGGCCTTTTCCCTGGCTGCTTACCAGTGCTGCACCGGAGCCCGTCACGGTCCATTGGGCCGTGGGGGTTCTCTGCCCGCCATACCCCAGAGGAAAACGGTACTGCCGTTCTGAGGAAGCAAAGTGGGACGAGGTCAGTGCCGCCACCCGGTCCGCATACCCCCCGTCTACTGCCATAGAGGCTGCCAGCAGGCTTTCTGCCATTGTAGAACAGGCACCGTACAATCCCAAGTGGGGAATGCCGGTATTGCGCAGGCTGAAAGAAGAACCGATACACTGATTCAGCAGGTCGCCGGAGAAAACGAGATCCAGGTCCTCCTCTTTCAGTGCTGCTTTTTTCAGGAGCGTATTGAGAGCAGTCTGCTGCATGACCTTCTCTGCCTGCTCCCAGGTCTTCTGCCCGAAATAGGGGTCCTGGGAGGTTATGTCAAAAGTATGCGCCAGGGGGCCCTGTCCCTCTTTCTTTCCGGCAACACTGGCCCAGGCTGTGATCACCGGCTGGGAGGACAGGACAAAACTGCTGCGGCCCCGTTTGTTTTTTGCCATGGATTCACCTTCTTTAGATTTGGTTTCATTGGTAGTATGCCCGACGGGTGTCTTGTAATTCACAAATCATTTTTAAACAAGATAGAAACGAGTTATTTACAATTTCAGAAACAGGTGATGATCGTGAGCTATAGTATCCGGAAAGCACAAAAAGAAGATTGGGATGCCGTTCAGGCGATTTATGCCAGTGCCAGAGAATTCATGGCCCGGAAAGGAAATCCCAATCAGTGGGGGAAGGACCGTCCCCCGGAAAAGACACTGAAAAAAGATATAGCGGAAGGAAATCTCTATGTCTTGACCCAGGATGGCACCATTCACGGGGTTTTCGCGTTTCTCCTGGGGGAGGACCCTACTTATGGTTACATCGATGGGGCCTGGCTCAGCGACACGCCTTACGGAACAATCCACCGTATCGCGTCGGATGGCAGCGGCGGCATCCTGAAAGCGGCGGTGGAATACTGCTCCGGAATCTGTTCCCACATTCGGATTGACACACACCGGGATAATCAAGTCATGCGGGAGCGTATTTTGCGCAATGGCTTTCAGGAGTGCGGGATCATCTATCTGGAAAACGGAGATCCCAGAATCGCATATGAACTTCTTCCGACAGAATAGTCAAGACCACCGGCGAAGCCGGTGGCTTGCACAGGCCCTATAAGGGCCTAATACCAGCTGCACCTTAAGGTGCACTGAATGTCTTCCTTTTGCACGAAATGCTCCGCAGCTATTAAAATAGCTTATTGTCTATCCCTCGTAGATTGTGCTATAATTATCATATCCGTTTGGATAACCTCCCCTTGAACTAGTTTGTAAACGGTTGGCGAACCTGTTTACTCTCTTTCATCGGGAGGTTCTTTTTCTACGCATAAGTAGAACTTTTTCCGGCGCACCCGCATAGCGGGTGGTAGTCTTTCTACGAAAACGAACCCCCTTGAAAGGAAATGGCTCCTTTCAAGGGGGATTATTTTCTTAGCTCATTCGCCTTGCGCCGTAGTAGTGATCCGACCAGTAGCCGCTTGTAAGGCTGGAGTAGGAGACAACGGAGCGGGAATTAGGGGCGTGGATGAACTGCCCGTTTCCGGCGTAAATACCCACATGGGAGATGCCGCTGGCGTAGGTGTTTGCGAAGAATACGATGTCACCGGGCTGAAGATTGCTCTTGGAAACGGCGGTGCCCATTTTATACTGGTCCGCCGGTGTGCGGTAGGGGGAGTAGCCCAGTTCCTTGAGAACATAGTACACAAAACCGGAGCAATCAAAGCCGCTGGGACTGGCTCCGCCGTAGACATAGGGGGCGCCCAAGTACTCCTGCGCTTTTGCGAGAATCTGACTGCCGGAAGCGCTGGGCTGCGCGGGAGAAGAATTGCTGACACTTCCGGAACTGCCGTTCAGAGCCTCTGGACTGGGAGCGACTCCGGTGGAGTTTCCCAAGCGGAAGAATTTGGGGCTGTTGGAAGACGCCTTGTTTTCGTAGGGAATCTCGGTCAGTTCCAGGTAATCGCTGCGGATGTAGCAGATTTTGGAGCCTGTGATGACCTTATACCAGCCGTTATTCAGGCCGATGATGTAGCAGGAGGTGTCGCCTTTTTTTACGGAGCCAACGGCAGCGTAGGAGGTGCCGGGGCCGGAGCGCAGATTCACGGAGCTTCCGGTTACCTTCCCGTAACCCAGTTCCGCATTCCGGGCGGTTTTTACATTCAGGTAATCGGCGTGCATGTAGCCTTCCTGCAGATTATAGTTTACCTTGTACCAATCGCCCTGTTTGCTGATTACCACAACGCATTCGTCGCGGGGAGCGGTGGCAAGAATTTTGGAAGTGGTGTTCGGCTCCTGCCGCAGACGCAGGGAGGTGGCGGTCACAAAACCGATTCCGTACATCTGGTATCCTGCGGCAAAGGTGGGAACGGTCAGCACGCCGGCAAGCAAAACAAGGGTCAGGGCCAGCGTTACAATTCTTCTGGTAAGTTTCATATGTATCCTCCGGGGTAAAATAGGGTTATATCTGGCGCGGTTCTAAAGTGCTGTGAAATGTCGGTTATGCATTTCACAGCGGTAACAAGTCTTTGCCTTACTTACCGGCCAAAGCGCGTTCCAGCCAGACACAGCCCAAGTCAAGGGCGGTGTACAGGCCGTCTTTTTCACTCTTTTTCACAATGCGATCCCGGCCTCTTGCGTTGGGATCGGTGAGCTGAAGCTGAATGGCAACCCGGGTGGCGATGTCGGTATCGTTAACCTTTTTGCTTTCCAGCACCTGCAGCATAATGATGTGGCTGTCTGCCATGGAGCCATAATAGATGAGATTATCTTTTCTCATCAGCGGGCGACCTTTGTAGGTGAGAACTTTTTCGTCAGCCATGAAAGAACCTCCTGAGAAAAATGTAATTAAATTGTAACACATTGTTACAGAAAAGTCAAGTCCAGTGGGATCCTCCAATATTTGGGGGAAAAGGAAGATACATATGAAACTGTCAAGGTACAAAATAAGGGGCCTTTGCCTGGACAAAGGCCCCTTGCCGGTGTTCCGAAATCAATCCTTGGAGAACAGATACTCCCGGACCAGCACCTGCATCAGCTCGTCCCGGTCGATCTTGCAGATCAGGCTGCGGGCATTGCCGTAGTTTGTAATGTAGGTGGGGTCCTCCGTCAGCAGGTAGCCAACGATCTGGTTAATGGGGTTGTAGCCTTTCTCAGACAGGGCATCGAACACACTTCGGAGAATGCGGCGCATGCTCTCTTTGTCATCGCTGGGGACTGTAAAGGTCAGGGTGTCGGAATCCGTCATGGTCTCAGCCTCCTTATCAGGAAAATAATACAGTTATTATACGCCAGAAAGGGGAGGGTGTAAAGCCCTAAACGGAAATTTTTTGTGAACTTTTGTTTTCTTAACGCAGAACGGCGTTCAGCTTTTCCTTCAGGGCGGCAAGTACCTTGCTCATAACTCCCTCGGAGTCTGCGTCGGTAAGCGTCCGCTCATCGGAGCGCAGTTCCAGAGAGAAGGCCATGCTCTTCTTGCCCTCCGGTACGCCGGTTCCCCGGTAGATGTCGAACAGCTTGACGCTGCGCAGAAGCTTTCCGGCAGCATCAGTGATTACGCCCTCGGCCTGGGCTACGGTGACAGCTTCGTCGCAGACCAGCGCCAGATCACGCATTACCGCGGGGTACTTGGGCAGGGGGGTGTAGGTGGGATCCGGCAGGCGCAGCTCCATAAGGGCGCTGAGGTTCAGCTCGGCGCAGTAGACCTCGCAATCCATGCCGTAGTTTTTAACCACCAGAGGATGCACCTGACCCATCACACCAACACAGACTCCGTCTACGGTAATGGAAGCACAGCGCCCGGGATGGTAGCTGGGGTTACTCTTTTCGGCAGTGTATTCCGCTTTCTGAATCCGCAGTCCGGCGAAGATGGCTTCGATCTCACCTTTCAGTGTGAAGAAGGTCTCGTCAGAACCATAGGTGCCCAGAACCAGCATCTTGGGCTCCTGGGGAAGCACTTGACCCTCGGTGGGAAGATACACCTTCGCAACCTCATAGAGCTTGACAGCCTTGTTGTGATATGCGTTGTTCCGGGCAAGAATCTCCAGCATGGAGGGCAGGGCAATGGTACGCATCACGGAGGTATCCTCGCCCAGAGGATTCTGGATCCGCATGCAGTTGCGCAGAGGGGATTCGGCAGGAAGCCGGATCTGGTCAAAAACAGCAGGGGAAACGAAGGAATATGTGATGATTTCACTGTAGCCCAGCCCGCGGCAGAAAGTTCCCGCCTGGGCTTCCAGCTTCATTTCCTGAGAGTAACCGCCCTGGGTGGAGTTTTTGAACTCGGTGATGGGAATGGCATTGTAGCCATAAGAACGGCCGATCTCCTCGGCAATATCCGCTGTCAGGATCAGGTCAGGCCGGAAAGAGGGAACAAGAATATCATCACCCTCCACCGGGATCTCCAGATTGGCAAGATACTTTACCATATCCTCCCGGGAAATATCCGTACCCAGCAGGTCATTGATCCGGTCAGGCTCCAGACGGACACGGCGGGGTTCGGGAACGTAATGGATCACATCGATGGTGCCGTCCAGCACATCGCCGCAGCCCAGCAGCTCAACCAGCTCGCAGGCCCGCTGCACTGCCGGAACGGTCATCATGGGATCCAGATTCTTCTCAAACTTTCCGGAGGCCTCGGTGCGCATACCAAGAGCCAGAGCGGTCTGACGGATGGAGGTACCGTTAAAGTTAGCGGACTCGAAGACCACCATGGAGGTGTCGTCCACGATTTCGGAGTTCTCACCGCCCATGATACCGGCAAGGCCGATGGGCTTGGTGTCATCGGCAATGACCAGCATTCCCGGCTTCAGAGGACGAACGGTGCCGTCCAGTGTGGTGAGGGTCTCACCGGCCTCGGCTTCCCGAACCACGATTTTTCCGGAGGAAACGTAGCGGTAGTCAAATGCGTGCATGGGCTGGCCGTATTCCAGCATTACATAGTTGGTGATATCAACAATGTTATTGATGGGGCGGACACCATTGGCGCGCAGACGCTGCCGCAGCCACTTAGGGGAGGGACCGATTTTCACATTGGCCACCATCCGGGAAGAGTACCGGCTGCACTTATCCGCTGCGGGAACCTCCACATCCAGATGCTCGAAGATGCTGCCGGCATTGCTCCCATGGACCACCGGCTCGTGGTGACGCATGGGCTTTCCAAAGGCAGCCGCCGCTTCCCGGGCAAGACCGATGATGGAGTAGCAGTCGGGACGGTTATTGGTAATCTCAAACTCCACCACGGTATCATCGTTCCCGATGACCTGGTTGATGTCCTGCCCGATGCTGCATTCCTCGTCGTTCAGGATCCAGATGCCGTCGGCAAATACGCCGGGCAGGTCATTCAGGGTCAGACCCAGCTCCGCGAAGGAGCAGAGCATGCCGTTGGACAGCTCTCCCCGGAGCTTACCTTTGGTGATGTGCACGCCGCCGGGGAGCCAGGAGTTGTGCAGAGCCACGGGGACCAGATCCCCCTCATGGACATTCTGGGCACCGGTGACGATCTGTACGGGCTCCTCGCTTCCGGCATCCACCTGACAGATCCACATGTGGTCGGAGTTGGGATGGCGGACCATGGAGAGAACCTTGCCGACGACCACGTTTTTGATCTCGGCATCCATCCGCTCCCAGGTTTCCACCTTCTGACCGAAGACGGTCATGGTTTCCACAAATTCTTTATCGCTTACTTCGCGCAGATCCACGAAGTCTTCATTCAGCCATTTTCTGTTCAGTCTCATGATAGACGCACCTCCTTTAGAACTGGTTCAGGAACCGAATATCGTTGTCGAAGATCAGACGCAGGTCGTTGATCTTCAGACGGCCCATGGCCATCCGTTCCAGGCCCATGCCAAAGGCAAAGCCGGTATACTTGTCAGGATCAATGCCGCAGCATTCCAGCACCTTGGGATGGACCATTCCGGCGCCAAGCAGTTCGATCCAGCCCTCACCGTGGCAGGTGGAGCAGACCTGGCCGTTCACTTCGCCGGTGCCGTGGCACTTGTGGCACTGCATGTCCATTTCGCAGCTGGGCTCTGTGAAGGGGAAGTGATGGGGACGGAACCGCATCTGGGCATCTTCGCCGTAGAGCTTGCGCATCATGGTGATAAGGGCCCCCTTGAGGTCGCCCATGGTGATGTGCTCATCAACAACCAGGCCTTCGATCTGGTGGAACATGGGGGAGTGGGTGGCATCGGCCTCATCCTTCCGGAACACCCGGCCGGGAGCCAGCATGCAAAGAGGCGGCTTGTGGGTTTCCATATAGCGGATTTGCATGGGGCTGGTCTGGGTCCGCAGGAGCACGGAGTAGTCGTCCGTGAAATAGAAAGTATCGGAACGATCCCGGGAGGGGTGTCCTTCCTCGATGTTCAGCCGGGTGAAGTTGTAGTCCGCCAGCTCAACTTCCGGTCCTTCCACTACCTGATAGCCAAGGCCAACGAATACGTCCTTGATCTGCTGCAGGACCTGATTCATGGGATGCTGATGACCAACCGCCACTGCAGTCCCGGGAATGGTCACATCCACGGCTTCGGAAGCTAATTTTGCTTCCAGGGCGGAGGCGTGAATCTCAGCTTTCCGCTCCTCCAGCTTTTCCTCAATGGCGGCGCGGACGGAGTTGGCAAGCTGTCCCATGACAGGCCGCTCCTCAGCCGTGAGCTTGCCCATCTGCTTGAGGACAGCGGTGAGCTCACCTTTCTTGCCCAGCAGCTTGACCCGCAGCTCTTCCAGAGCGGCAGGCGTGGATGCTTCCTCCAGGGCAGCCATTGCCTGGGAGCGAATGCTTTCCAGTTGTTGTTTCATGTTCTTTCCTCCTAAAAATGAAAAAACCTTTCGATCCCGAACCGGGACGAAAGGCAATGCTTCCGCGGTACCACCCGCATTTTCGCCGCTGAAAACGGCGCGCTTTCGGACACAACCATGTCCAAGATGGATAACGGCATCACCCGTCCGGCCCTACTCACATACTGTATTCAGGCGGCGGCTCCCGGGAGAAAGCCCAACGCTGCACGCAAGCGGCTTCCACCATCCCGCTCTCGCTGTGTGCGCAAAACCAACGCAAGGCAGCCCGATCACTGCTTTTTCATATCTTCCCAATAGTAACACAATAAAATGTAATTTGCAAGCACTTTTTCTCTTTTCCTTGACGAACCGGAAAGAACGTGATATGTTGTTTTCAAATACAATTTAAGAAAAGGAGCGAGCACTATGCAGTATGAATCCATTGCCCAGGCTCTGGAAGCTCTGGACCGAACCCAGAAAACGGAGGCCGCCTATAACCATGCCATGGGGGTTTTGTATCTGGATGCCGCCACCGCCGCGCCAAAGGGAAGCTATATTGGCCGCGGGAATACCATGGAGGTCCTTTCCAGGGTCATCTATGACCTTTCCACCAGTCCGGAAAGAGGGGAGCTTCTTTCCTACCTGGAATCCCACGCTCAGGAGCTGGACCCGGTCCGGGTGCGGCAGTTGGAAGTGATCCGGAAGGACTATGACCGGTCCCATAAGATCCCGGCAGAAGAATTCGTTGCCTATCAGGTGTTGCTGAACGATGCGGGTGCCGTGTGGGAAAAGGCGAAAAATGAAAATGATTTTCCTTCCTTTGCGCCGTATCTGGAAAAGATCGTAGATTATAACCGGAAGTTTGCAGGGTACTTCAATCCTGAGATGGCCCCATATGACGCGCTGCTTAACGAGTATGAGGAAGGTATGAACATGGTTACGCTGGATGCCTTTTTCTCCCAGCTGCGCAATGCCATCGTGCCGCTGATTGAGAAGATTTCCGGGAAGCCGCCTATTGATGACAGCTTTCTGCGCAGAACCTATCCCGTGGAGCAGCAGCGCAGGCTTTCCGATTATCTGATGAAAACTCTGGGCCTGGACCGTAACTACTGCGGCATCGCAGAAACGGAGCATCCCTTTACCACGAATTTTAACAATAAAGATGTTCGCATTACCACCCATTATTACGAGAACAGCCTGGCTTCCAGTATGTATTCCGTAATCCACGAGGGCGGGCATGCGCTCTATGAACTGAATGCGGACGATCAGTATAATGCAACCGTCCTCAGCGGCGGTGTATCCATGGGAATTCACGAAAGCCAGAGCCGGTTCTACGAAAACATCATTGGCAGGAGCAGACCTTTTATCCATGCCATTTTCCCGTCAATCAAATCGTTTTTCCCGGAGCAGCTTCAGGATGTGGACGAAGAAATGTTCTACCGGGCTGTCAACAAGGCCCAGCCAAGTCTCATCCGCACGGAGTCCGACGAACTAACCTATTCCCTCCATATCATGGTCCGCTATGAGATCGAAAAGCAGCTCATTTCCGGAGCGCTTTCCGTCTCGGATGTACCTGCCCGGTGGAACGAGCTTTACCGGGAATACCTGGGGGTGGAGGTCCCCAATGACCGGCAAGGCTGTCTTCAGGATTCCCACTGGTCCGGCGGAAGTATTGGATATTTCCCCTCTTACGCGCTGGGCAGTGCCTACGGCGCTCAGATGCTCTGCTGCATGCAGCAGGAGCTGGGAGATATTTACGCCGATGTGGCAAAGGGCGACCTTTCCCGGATTACCGGATGGCTGAAAGCGCATATTCACAAATATGCCAGCTTTAAAAAGCCCGGGGTGCTTTTTGCGGAAGCCTGCGGCAAATTTGATCCGAAGTATTATACCGATTATCTGACCAAGAAATTTACTGCACTGTATCAGCTGGACTGATGGGAGGAAAGCCTATGGTGGAACTGACCGGGGAGCAGGCTCTGGCCCTGCTGCCGGACCGGAATCCTTATGCCCATAAAGGGAATTTTGGACGGATCCTTCTTCTGTGTGGCAGCCGGGGCTATACCGGTAGCGCGTATCTGGCCGCAATGGGCGCGCTTCGTGCCGGGGCAGGACTGGTGTTTCTGGGGGTACCGGAGAGTATCTATGCAATTGAAGCGGTAAAGCTGAATGAGGCCATCGTTTTTCCCCTTCCAGATGCGGATGGAGCACTTAGTCCGGATGCCGTGGCGCTGATTGAGGATAAGCTTACCGGTATGGACGCGGTGCTTATCGGTCCCGGGCTGGGACAGTCCTCAGGCGCCCTTGCCGCACTGGAAACAGTCCTTCGGGAGGCGAAATGTCCGGTAGTTGTGGATGCCGATGGCATAAATCTGCTGGGAAAGCATAAAGCTTTACTGCGCGGAAGACAGTATCCTACGATCCTGACCCCACATGAAATGGAATTTGCCCGGCTTGGCGGCGACACATCGTCAGACCGTGCCGAAGCAGCGATAAACCTTGCCCGGACGCTTGGGTGTGTTCTGGTGCGCAAGGGTAGGGGAACGCTGATCACCGACGGCACTGTAAGCTACCGCAACCTGACCGGAAATCCCGGCATGGCTGTGGGTGGAAGCGGCGATGTGCTGGCAGGGATCATTACAGCGTTTCTGGGTCAGGGACTTGGGCCTATGGAGGCGGCGGCATGCGGCTGCTGGTTCCACGGAGCCGCTGGAGATCTGTGTGCCAGGGAGCTGGGGCAGTATGGTATGCTGCCTACGGACATGCTGGCAGTTTTGCCGCGACTTCTGAAATAAGGCGGGCTTTCCATGAAACGGTTTGGTGCGGTCATACTGCTTGTGCTTTTCCTGTCCGGCTGCAGCGGGACCTCCGGAGAAATGAACCGAAGTCTTATGCTGCGGGAAAAACTGCAAAAAGGATCATGCACTTTTACGGCGAAGGTCACAGCAGACTACGGGGACAAGCTGCATACCTTCACACTGGACTGTGAGGGGGATACACAGGGAAACCTTTCCTTTGCCGTGGAGGCTCCGGAGAGCATTGCCGGGATAACCGGCCGGATCACCGGGACGGGGGGCGCGTTGACCTTTGAAGATACCGCGCTGTCCTTTCCTCTGATGGCGGACGGGCAGGTGACGCCAGTGAGCGCACCCTGGCTCCTGCTCAAAACCTTGCGCTCCGGCTATCTGTCCTCCGCAGGTATGGATGGGGAATACCTCCGCCTGTGTATGGACGACAGCTACCGGGACGATGCACTCCACCTGGATATTTGGATAAACGAGGAGAATATGCCGGTCAAAGCGGAGATTCTCTACAGCGGACGGAAGATTCTGTCACTGGAAGTCGCTTCTTTTACTATTTCGTAGCTTTTTGCCGTGAAAGATCATAGGATGATGTGGAGGCGGTACTGGGCCGGAAAACTGCGGGTATTTCCCGAAGAACCGTATAAAAATCCTCTGTGCGTGGGACAATAGATACAGCCGCGTTACATAGGGATTCCGTCCGGTAGCGCGCCAAAGATATGCACGGAGAGTGAAGCCTATGGATAGCACAGTTAAGCGGGGCGACATCTTTTACGCCGACCTGTCCCCGGTGGTGGGCAGCGAGCAGGGGGGGACCCGGCCTGTTCTCATTGTTCAGAACGATACCGGAAACCGGCATTCTCCAACGGTGATCGCCGCTGCTATTACCAGTCAGACGGGCAAGGCCCGGCTTCCCACACATATAAATATTCCCGGGGGAAGCGTTGGACTGACAAAGGATTCCGTGATTCTGCTTGAGCAGATCCGTACCATTGACAAGCGCCGCCTGCGGGAACATATGGGACGCCTGGACGATAAACAGATGGCACAGGTGGATGATGCCATTGCTGTCAGCTTTGGTCTGCATTCATGAAGCCCCAAAAGCGAATAATTGCCCCCCTGCCGCATAGGATACGGCAGGGGGGATTTTTTTGCTAACGAACTGTGAAGTGTTTTTTGGACAGGTGCCGGCGGGGAAAGTCCAGGTGCTCCGTCAGGGCCTCTATTATCTGTTTCACTGCCGCTGCCGCCTGTCAGGAGACGTTATGTGCAGGCTTTTTGTCCGCTGCGGCTCCCGGGAGGAAAACCTGGGGATCGTGGTACCCATGGACGGCGGCTTTGGGCTGGATACCCGGATCCCGGTGAAACGGCTGGGAGAGGGAGAAATGGAATTCAGGCTTGTGCCGAAGCACGCGGATCGTCCCGGGGAGCGGTTTGTGCCGATCTATCCTGAGGAACCCTTTTCCTACATCTCCAGGCTGAAGGATGCCTACCTTGCCCGTCAGGGAGAGCAACTTGGCGCGATAATCCGAACCAAAGAAAAAATGTGATTTATAAATCCAGTTCCAAACCAACCGGACAGTGGTCAGAGCCGAAAACTTGGCTGTAAATGGGCGTATCTCGAATCCTGTCCCGCAGCCGGTCAGATACCAGGAAATAGTCGATCCGCCATCCGGCGTTTTTCTCCCGGGCATGGAACATATAGCTCCACCAGGAATAAGCACCCGTCTGGTCAGGGTAAAGATACCGGAAAGAATCGGTAAAGCCGTTATCCAGAAGCCTCTGAAAACAGTTCCGTTCCTGATCGGAAAATCCTGCGTTTCCGCGGTTTGCAGCTGGGTTCTTCAAATCGATCTCCCGGTGAGCAACATTCAGATCACCGCAGACAATGACAGGCTTTTGCTGATCCAAAGTCCGTAGATAGTTCAAAAAGGCATCCTCCCAGCGCATCCTATGGTCGATGCGGACAATCTCCCGCTGGGCGTTGGGCGTATAGCAGGTCAGAAAATAAAAGTCCGGATATTCCAGGGTGATCAGCCTTCCCTCCGTATCCAGGTCTTCAATTCCCATTCCCATCCGGACGGAGAGGGGCGGTTTTTTTGCGAAAATTGCCGTGCCGGAGTATCCCTTTTTCATAGCGTAGTTCCAAAAGGATTCATAACCGGGCGGTGTAAAGGAGATCTGCCCCTCCTGGAGCTTTGTCTCCTGGAGGCAGAAAAAGTCGGCATCCGCTTCATTGAAAAAATCCGCAAAGCCCTTGCCCATACAGGCACGCAGGCCATTGACATTCCAGGAAATGCATTTCATTTGGTTTCCTCCGTTTCTGACGCAGTGGGAAATGGTTGTTCATAAAGAAGAAGCGCATCTTCCCGAATTGTAAGGGTGCGGCTTCCGCTGGTAATGACGATCTCTTCCGCGCCGGATGCTTTGATGCAGGTCAGCGCCAGGCAGGCGCAGCCCAGAGAGAATTCTGCATCTGTAAGGCTTTCGGAAGTATCTGACAGCTCGATAAGCATCCGGCTGCCGTCTCTGGAATCAGAGAGCAGCCGGGTACTTTTTGGAAATGCGCAGACAAGCTCCTGTTTCAGGGGGCCCATCAGGTACAGCGAAAGCAGATACTGCATATCGGCGGTATGGCCTGCTGCATCCCGTTCCTCTGATGCAATGACACCGTCCGGTTCATCATATAGAAAGTCGGCCCGGGGGTAATAAAAAGAGACGGTATCGGCCTGAGAAAAAGTACAGGCGCAAAAAGATGCCATTAACGAAAGAAGCGTCAGCATGCACATAATTTTTTTCATTCCTTGTCCACCTCCGTATCAAAGACAGGGAATGTCACAGTAAAGCAGGAGCCTTTCCCTAGGGTGCTGTCCACCCGGATCTGGCCTTTGTTCCGCTGGACAATGGCCCGAACGATGGCAAGACCGAGTCCGCTGCCGCCGGACGCTCTGGAACGGGCCTTATCTACCCGGTAAAACCTCTCAAAAATATGGGGGAGAGACTCCGGCGGAATACCCATCCCGGTATCGCGTATTGTCAGTTCGGCATTGTCCTCTGTTCTGTGCAGGGAAACGGTGAGCTTGCCTCCAGGTTGGTTATACTTGATTCCGTTTTCCATCAGATTAAAAACGATTTGGTATAGGTCGTCTTCCAGGATCAGTACTGGGGCATCCCCATCCAAATCCATTTCCAACTGAATACCCGCCTTCGACGCCATGGGTGAGAGCATTTTGGAAACCCGCCGGACGGTAGGAGCCAGGTAGATTATTTCGCTCTCTGAGATCCGTTCTCCGTCTACCCGGGTCAGAGAGAGAAGCTTAGCGGTCATCCGGTTCAGCCGCTCCGCTTCGTTTCCAATATCCTCAACAAATTCCCGCACTGTGTTGGGGTCCATGTCGTTCTGCAGTATGGAGTCGGACAGCAGCTTTATGGTTGCGAGGGGAGTCTTCAGCTCATGGGAAGCATCGGAAACGAACCGACTTCGTTTTTCTTCCGATGTTTGGAGCCGCTCTGTCAGGTAGTTAAATTCGTTCCCCAGCACAGTCAGCTCGTCGTTACCTCCCACCGCTACCTTGTGGGTGTAGTCACCCTTCTGGATGATCCGCATGGAGTTCATGATTTTCTGAATCCGCAGAGAGAAGCTGGTGGCATAAATAACAGAAAAAACCACCAGCACCAGTTCCAGTATCACGGTAATTCCCAGCAGGCTGCGCTGCAAAAGCTGGATCAGAGCGCCCTGGGAGGTATCGTACTCCGTCATGTACACACAGCCGACGATGCTGCCGTAGTAGAAGATTGGGGTGGCGGCCCGGGAATTCATGACACCAGCGTGATATTGCCAGGAGAAAACGTTGTTTCCGGCTATGGCGCTGACAACCTCTGGCAGAAACACAAGTTTTCCAATACAGAAGTTATCACTGTCATAAAGGGCGGTTCCTGATTGGTCTGTTACGATCAGCCTTGTCACCGTTAAGCTGTCAAGCTGACTGACGATCCCGGAAATTGTGTTGTTATTCAGTACCTCCAGTCCGGAGATCTCATCGGATGCAAGCAGGCATTTTTCGATCATAGAGGACTCTTTGCTCTGATAGAAAAGCTGCTGGCTCATCCTGGAACAGTAAAGGTTCAGAAAAATCAGAACGACCAGGGTAATCACCACATAGGTAGATGCATACCGGAACTGTGCGTTCCGATACCCGCGGGAAGCGGGCTTTTTATTTGCGGAAATAGTAACCAACTCCCCATTTTGTCAGGATATACTTTGGTTCGGCAGGATTTTCTTCCAGCTTTTCCCGCAGCCGGCGAATATGGACATCCACTGTACGAATATCGCTGCGGTACTCGTAGGCCCAGATCGTGTCCAGGAGGGCTTCCCGGGAATAGACCCGGTTGGGGTTGCGCATGAGAAATTCGATTACATCAAATTCCTTGGCGGTCAGGTCAGCCATTTCATCGCCCTTATAGGCATTCCGGGCATCTAAGTCCAGGGTAATAGAACCAATGGTGAGCTTGTTACCGTTTTTTTCCTGCTCCCCGGCACCGGTCCGGCGAAGCAGCGCCCGGATCCGTGCCTTCAGCTCCAGAATATTAAAAGGCTTTGTCAGATAGTCGTCGGTGCCGTGGTCAAAGCCGATAAGCTTGTCCATATCATCGGATTTCGCGGTAAGAAAGATAATTGGAATATTGGAAAATTCCCGAATCCGGCTGCATGCAGTCAGTCCGTCCATCTCCGGCATCATAATATCCAGCACAATCAGATCCGGTTTTTCTTCCTGCGCCAGCCGGACGGCATCCAGGCCATTGCTGCCGGTAATAACCTCGTACCCGTCATTTCGCAGATTAAATTTGATCCCTTTTACCAACAGATCTTCATCGTCCACAACCAAAATTTTCATAAAACACCTCCTGCTTTTGTTCCGCTGGGAGAAAAAGCCGGGCGATCTCCCGGTCTTCTCGTCCCCGGTTTTGCAACTGCACATTGACGGGGACGGGAAAAGCTGATATAATATAAAATATTATACACGATTTTTTCCTGCCGGACAAGTCCGGCAGCAGGATATTGCGGGGGAAATATGAAAAAAAAGTGGATTCTTTGCACACTGCTTGCCCTTTCCATCCTCATGGGTGTTTTTCCGGTCCCTGTTTCCGCAGCGGAAACAACTTCCGCGCCGACGGAAAGCTATGTCCCGCCGACGGAGACGGTACCGGACCCGGACGCAACCGTCCCTGTGTCGGACGCGCCTTTCGGCAGTGTTAGCCAGCTTTATGGCTGCCGGACAATTGACGGAGAAAAGCCCCTGGGTGGTTCTGACCGGAGACTGGAGGGCGCGCAGGCGGCCTTTGTCTATGAGGTGAATACCCAAACGGTGGTTTACGCCTATAATCCCGACCTGGAGCTGCGCCCCGGCGCTTTGTCCAAGATTGTTACGGCCCTGATTGCCATTGAGCGGTGCAATATGGATGATGTAGTTGTGGTCAGCAGCCGGAACATTTCCCGTCTTCCTGCCGGTTCCATCAACAAGAATCTGAAAGAAGCCGAGGAAGTGACGGTGGGCGATCTGGTGTACTGTCTTATTTTGGAGCAGGCAAATGATGCTGCCATCGCCATTGCGGAACACATTGCTGGTAATATGACCGCGTTTGTGGAGCTTATGAACCAGCGGGTTAAGGAAATGGGATGCTCTCACACCGAGTTTGCCAATGTTCATGGCCTTGACAACGCGGATCAGCACACTACTGCCCGTGATATGGCGAAAATTGTGACAGCAGCCATCCAGAACGAGACTTTCCGTGAAGTCTTTGGAACTGTAAGCTACACGGTTCCGGCTACAAACCGCTCTGAAGAACGAAACCTTCTGACTACCAACTACCTGATCGATAACCATATCCTGCAGGTGTACATGGATGAAAAAGTCACTGGCGGTATGCAGACCTATGTATCTGCCGCATCCGGTGCCGGACTTGTCTGTACGGCAAAGAGCAGGGACGAAAAAATGAATTATGTCATGGTCGTTCTTGGCTGCCCCCGTACCTATACGGAACGGGGCACCGTGGAAAAGTACGGTAACTATGACGATATGCAGGACCTTCTTCAGTATATCTTCAATAACTTCAAGATTAACCGCGTGCTTTACGAAGGACAGGCTTTTGAACAGTTTCCGGTAATCGGCGGAGAAAGCGATGTTGTTGCTGAGGTACAGGTAAATATTGACTCGATTCTCCCGGTGAATGCCCATATGGAGAATCTGATCCGGGAGTTTGATATTATTGGAGGGCCTACCGCTCCAATAGAAAAGGGTCAGAAGATCGGTACCATGCAGCTGTGGTACCGGGAATCCTGCCTGATGGAAGCGGAGTTGTTTGCCATGGAAGCAGTGAAAAGCTCGGATAATTCCGGCCTTTCCATTCGGGGCCTGACCACAGGCAGCAATGACAGTTCCGGCTGGGGAAAAGTTGTATGGATTGTGTGCCTTGTAATCATCGTTCCGGTTGTCGGTTACCTTGTAATCAATTCCTACCTGCGGCAGCGCCGCAGAGCCCAGCGCCGCCGCCGCAGAGCCGGACGCAGAAGGAGCCAGTGAGATTATGGATTGGCAGACCCTGGAAAAACAGTGCATGGCATGTACCTGCTGTGGCCTGTGCCGAACCCGCACCAATGTGGTGTTTGGTGTCGGCAACCGGGAGGCGGACATCATGTTTGTCGGAGAGGGGCCGGGAGAGCAGGAAGATCTGCAGGGGGTTCCCTTTGTAGGCCCTGCCGGAAAGCTCCTTGATGATATGCTGTCCATTATCGATCTGGACCGGACCTGCTGCTATATTGCCAATATTGTGAAATGCCGGCCACCCAGAAACCGGGATCCCCAGGAGGACGAGCAGGATGCCTGTTTCGGCTACCTGAAAGAGCAGATTGAGTTGGTTCGGCCGAAAATCATCGTCTGTCTGGGCCGTATTGCCGCCCAGCGGCTCATCCGCCCGGATTTCCGTATTACCCGGGAACATGGCGCCTGGTTTCAGGGTGGTCAGGTTTGGCTCACTGCTATCTACCATCCGTCCGCTCTGCTGAGGGACCTTTCCAAGCGTCCCGAGACCTTTGATGATCTTTTGCAGATCCGTGACCGGCTGGCTGTTCTGCGGGAAATGGGAGAAAAGGAGCCGTCGTAAAGCAGATTCTCTTTTTCAGAAAAAAGGATTGACATTTTGCCCGATTCCCATTATAATGATTGGGCAAATGACGCTAGTGTAGCACAGTCGGTAGTGCATCTCACTCGTAATGAGAAGGTCGCCTGTTCGAGTCAGGTCACTAGCTCCACAAAAACCGCCGTTTTCACCACGAAAACGGCGGTTTTTCGCACCTTTCGGGGTGGTTTGAAAGACCCTCAAAATGGCTTGGCGTTATTTTCTTTTTAATACATCAGACTTTCTCATTTTCTGCTTGAACTTTGCACATAATAATGCTATAATAATGGCATGAAAGGAGGTGGCATTATGCCACAAATTCGCCCGATCACAGATTTGCGGAATACCACAGAGATTTCTGACATCTGCCACGCCAAACGGGAACCCATTTTTATCACGAAAAACGGCTATGGAGATCTTGTTGTCATGAGCATTGAGGCTTATGAGGATCTGATTGAAACAGCTTCCATCGACGCTGCTATTGGGAAAGCAGAATCGGAGTATATGAGAACCCATGAGTCCCACGATGCTCGTGCTGCTCTGGCCTCCCTGCGGAGGAAACACTTTGGATAAATACGAAGTTCGCCTGATGAATCAGGCGTTGCAGGATTTGGATGAAATCTACGGCTATATTGCGAGCAACCTACAGGAGCCGGGGGTTGCTGCGGAATTGCTGGATGCGCTGGAATCCGAAATCTTGTCATTAGAGTACCTGCCTTATCGCTGCTCGGAGCGCCGGACCGGTTCCTTTGCACACAGCGGGTATCGGCAGCTCATGGTAAAGAACTACATTGTCATTTACCGAATTGATGAAGCACACAAGCAGGTTTTGATTGTGACGGTGCGTTACGCCAGAAGTTCATTTTGAAGGAAGCCGGAGGGAATAGTATCCTTCCGGCTTTTCAAATTAAGTAATATTATCTGTAATTGCGCAATACACACAACAGCGGAAACCGCGTGGATTCAGTGAAATTGGGACTTTCCTAAAAGAATCCGTAAAAGTTCGGAATTGTCGTTTTTTGAACCTGAGAAAACAAAGCCCGAATCCATCCTTAAAAGTTGGGAATGTCAAGCCTGTCAGTACCGGCAGCTTTTTCGGAAACAGCACTTGGTGGAAACTTGGCGTTAATTTGGCGTTGTCGTTCCTTAAAAATGGCCTAATGATACCCCATAAGACGGGATGACACAAAACCTTGGAATCGGAAAAGTGCTTGCAATACCAGCATTTTCCGCAAGTTACGAGAAGCTGCCAAATACTTTAGTGCGCGCTCGTAATGAGAAGGTCGCCTGTTCGAGTCAGGTCACTAGCTCCAAAAACCGCCACTTTTGAAAGAAGTGGCAGTTTTTATATCAATCTGAAAAAATACAAACGGAGAAATGAAATAACGAATCTGTTGACACAGGAAGCAGCTCTGTATATAATGAATCAGCTTGCCGTAGAGACCGGCATCTTTCAGGGGAAATTGGGCAAGCCAGTAGGGCCACATAAGGGGTTATTATGAAAGCATATATCAAGACGGAGCGATTGGAAATTATGCCTTTCCGGACAAAGGATTTTCCGGATTTAGCGGAAATTTTAACAAATCCCCAGATCAAGAACACCTACATGATCCCGGATTTTCAAACCAGGGAAGCGCTGAACGGCTTGGTTCAGAAGATAGCACAGTATTCTCTGTCAGATCAGCGATTTGAAAGGGGCATCTTCCTGGAAGACCGGCTCATCGGCTTTGTCAATGAGGTGGAAAGAAAGGACGGCAGCATGGAACTGGGCTATGTTATCCATCCGTCCTTTTGGGGCAGGGGATTCGCAACTGAAATGCTGAAAGCTGTGATAGAAATGCTTCTGGAAAATGGAGTTTCTGAGATTATAACAGGCGCTTTTGAAGAAAATACCGCCAGTATCCGGGTCATGGAGAAATGCGGGATGCGGAAAACCACTGTAGAAGAAGATATTGCCTACCGAGGCCGCAATCACCACTGTATCTATTATTCTTTTGAAAAAGGTCAATGTAATTAAGGAGAGAACAAATGCCTCTCAAAAATAAAATCGGGAAAGAACAATTCCCCTGGGGCGACTTCCTGATACGGCTGGCGGCGATCGCGATCCCCATTGCGCTGCAGAACCTTCTTACAACCACCGCCAGCATGGTGGATACTATGATGGTCGCGCCACTTGGAGAAAAGTCTGTTGGCGCCCTGGGTTTGTGCGCCCAGTTTTCCTCCCTGATGTTTTCAGGGTATTGGGGCTTTGTCGGGGGTGGGATGCTTTTCTTTTCCCAGTATTACGGTGCGGACGATGACGCTGGAATCGAAAGGTCCTACGGACTCACATGGCTGTGTATGATGAGTGTGGCGTTTCTGTTCGCTTCTCTTGCGATCTTCTTCCCGGAGACGGTCATGCGGCTGTACACAGACAAAGCATCCATTCAGAGAATCGGTGTGCAGTATCTTCGGATCGTTGGCTTTGCCTATGTGCTTCAGGTCTTTTCCATGGCCGTAAGCGCGTTGCTCCGTTCGACCCAGCGGGTCCAGATCCCGCTGATCGCTTCCGCGGCTTCCGTCGCCACTAATCTATTGCTGAACTGGATTCTGATCTACGGCAAGCTGGGCTTACCGGTTATGGGAATCCGGGGAGCAGCACTGGCGACCACCATTGCGGCAGCTGTGAATCTGGCTGTGCTTTATATAATGGCATGGCGAACAGGCTTTCCTTATCTGTTTCACCTCAAAAACCACTTCTCCTGGAACCAAGCCCATGTGGTGACCTTTTTTCAGAAATGTTTTCCGATTCTCTGCAATGAGATTCTGATCGGCGTAGGCAACATGATTATCAATGTTACGTTGGGCAGACAGCCGGAATCTGTGATTGCGGCACTGGCTGTTTTTCGAACCATCGAAGGCCTGATTATCGGTTTTTTTGCCGGTTTTTCCAATGCGGCATCGGTACTGGTCGGTACCTGTGTGGGAGGCGGCCAACTAAAAACAGCTTATGAACGGGGCAAGCGACTGATTTATCTTTGCAGCGGGTTCATTTTCCTTGTAGGGCTTATCTTGTTTGCTGTACGTGGGCCGCTTCTGCATGCTATGTCTCTCTCGGGCGATTCTTATGAAGCCGGAACCTTCTTTCTGGGCTTTTTTGTGATTGTAGCTGTGATCCGGATGGGTAACTGGATCCAGAATGATACCTACCGCGCGTCGGGAGATGCGGTATACGGCACTGTTTTGGAGATCGTATTTATGTATCTCATGCTGATCCCCTGTGTCCTGCTTGCCGCCTTTGTATGGAAGCTGCCCTACTGGGCTATTTTCATCTGCTGCTATGTGGATGAACCAATCCGGTATTTACTGATGCAGCGTCATTTCTATTCGAAGAAATGGATCAAGCCGGTGACAGAACAGGGAAAAGCGGCACTGAAAGAGAGCTTTTGAGAAAAGACCGCTTCCAATAAATGCGGCTGCTTCTGTGGCAGATTTTTCCTGTTTGAAAGAAAAAGACTCTGTGATATAATCATTTTCGAACTGATCCCAATTAACAGGAACAGACCAGAAAGGATGCATTATGAAAAAGCTGATTCTGATTTTTTTGTGCGCAATGCTGCTGACCGGGTGCGCTGCTTCGGGTGCGTCTGCACCATCGGAGCCCATAAACCAGACGGAGGCTTCCAACCAGGCCCAGCCTGCCGCAGTGACACTTGCCGTCTATTCTTCGAATGAAAACGCGGATGGACTTGTACGCGCTGAGGTGCAGGTCGAGCAAATCAACGAAACGGTGATTGTGGAGCAGCTGATTGAGAAAGACGTTCTTCCCCAGGACGCTGCAGTGAATTCTCTGACGCAAAATGAAAAGCAGCTTGTCATCGATTTTAACACCGCATTTCAGACGCGCCTGCTTTCTCTCGGTACTGCCGGAGAAAGCCTCCTGATTCAAAGCGTTGTGAACACATTCCTAGATGCTTACGGTGCCGAAAGCGTCCTGCTTACCGTAAACGGTGCTGTTTTGGAATCCGGACATGCGGTGTATGATTTCCCCCTGACCTTTACGGAATAACATATCAGATCCTATTCGGCAGGCCATGGAAGAAGCAAAAGAAGTTTCCATGGCCTGCTGCAGGGCGAAGAAATAAACAGGTACAAGATATGGATTTCAAACCGTAAGCAGTGAAAAAGAAAGGGAGAACCCAAATGGAAATGCAAAAAGGAAGGCCCGCGGATGAATCCGGGCGGATGGAAAAAGAGATCCGTACCTACGACTTTCTGGATACGCTGGGCGTGCCCTTTGACCGTATCGACCATGATCCGGCGATGACAATGGAAGACTGTGTGGAAGTGGACAAAATATTCGGTGCCACGATGTGTAAAAATCTGTTTCTGTGCAACCGACAAAAGACCCATTTCTATTTGCTTCTTATACCCGGGGATAAACACTTCCTGACCAGGGAGCTTTCCGGACAGCTGGGAGTTTCCCGGCTGTCTTTTGCGGATGGGGAACATATGCAGCGGTATCTGGATATTACCCCCGGTTCTGTCAGTGTTATGGGACTGATGAATGACAAAGAGAATAACGTTCAGCTGGTCATTGACCGGGATGTAGTCAAGGCGGAATGGTTTGCCTGTCACCCCTGCATCAACACCTCCAGTATTCGCTTTTCCATGAAGGACTTCCTGGAAAAAATCATCCCCGCGTTAAAGCATGAAGCGGTCTATGTGGATCTGCCATGAAAAAGTTAAGGCAGCACCGCATAATGGGGCAAGGAGATTCGGCGAGAGATTTTGACACAAGCGAAAGTATGGAAAATGCGGGAATACTGGATGTATTTCCCATTTTTCATACTGCACGATTGGGGCAAAAGATCCGCCGAAGCCCGCTGTCCCCATTGTGCGGTGTTGCCTTAAGTTTTTCTTATTTTTATGGAAAATCGGAAAGCATCTATTGATACTTTTGACGGGAAGTGCTATGATAGCAATGCGTAAGGATCCGGGATTCCTGTAAAGTTTCGGCTTTCTCCTCATTTGAAGAAAGAAAACAAGTTGCCGTCACTTTACGGATGACGGGAAAATGAACAGCCAGACGCTTAGACGCAGAGCTTTCAGCCGGATACCGGCGGATGTTCTGCGCCTGTTTTCTTTTTAGGGCCCTTGCGTGAATACAATTTTTAAAGAAAAGGAGACAATGTTTGAATTATAATCATGTGACACTGGAGTCTGTTCGCTGACCGGGAGGGATAGCGGGCTGGATTCCCTGTTCCTCCCGACCGAGGGCTAACCATACTTCAGGAGGAATCATGAATGAACCGAGAAAACAAACGTCAAAAAATCGAACAAGGGTATTATAAGACCCATCCGTGCCGTGACTGCTTTATCTGTAAGGTCTGCGGCAGGCCGGTGGTGCCGGATGGTGCCGGAAGCAATCACAGAAACCACTGCCCAAACTGCCTGTCCAGCCTGCATGTGGATATTGAGCCCGGGGACCGGGAAGCAGACTGCGGAGGGATCATGGAACCCATTGCCGTATGGGTGCGGCAGGGGGGAGAATGGGCAGTTGTCCACAGGTGCAAACGGTGCGGCAGTCTTTGCACCAACCGAATCGCGGCAGACGATAACCCGATGAAGCTCATGAGCATTGCTCTGCGGCCTCTGTGTGCGCCGCCTTTCCCGTTGGAGCGTATCGAAGAAATGACTGCGCTCATGGGCGGAGACGGAATGCTGGAGTGGAAATGAATTTGAAAGGAGAAAAATGAACAAAAAATATTTGATGATTCCCATTGCAATAGCCTTGCTGCTTACAGCGTGTCAAAGCAGCGGCTTATCCCAGCCTGACATCACTGCGCAGACTGGACCTGTAAGCCAGGCGGAAGAAACAACGCAGGCTCAGGAAGCAGCGAATATCCCTGAGATAACCGCTGTCCCGGAAACTGGCGAAACGGCAGGGAGTTCCGCCGGACTGGAACTTCCGATATTGGATGAAATCAACAACAATGTTACGGTTGCAACTGCCGGTTCATTTTTGACGGCAGTGCGGGCAGCGGCGGACCTTCTGGATTGGGGTGTCAACACCGGCTTGGATCCGGAGGAAATCCGGGAAGCAACGGTTTCCTGGCTGTCCGGGATGGGAAATGATACCCAGACTGTGTTTGCCGAAAAGCTTGCCCGGGTGGACGAAGCCTACCTGATGCTCCTGGAGGACGGCGCGGAAGATATTCTATCCACCGCCGGTGTAGAGAACTCGGGTTATCCCTGGAGCGATCAGAAAGTGGAAACCATTGAAGCCATTATGGAAGCGGCAGGCCTGCGGTAAAACGCACTTCCCAAATCCTTCAGTATAAGTATTCAGTTCAAAGCCACCACATCTGTGGTGGTTTTGATATTCCCGATGGACCAGATACTTGGCTTGCTTACAGCGTCGACTCTACGATACGCAGGTTGGCTTTCCCCGTAAAAGGGACTATAATACGAATTGAAGGAGATGAGGATCCATGACCTATATTACAGGGGAAACGATCAAAAGACTGCGTGAAAAAAAGAAACTCACGCAAAAGGAACTGGCGGAAAAACTGATGGTGTCCGATAAAACGGTGTCCAAGTGGGAAACAGGCAAGGGGCTTCCGGACTTGAGTATTTTATCGGAGTTGGCAAATGCTCTCTCCGTCTCAGTGCCGGAGCTGCTGACGGGGGATGTGGCTATAAACAGAAATATTTCCGCGAACATGAAAAGGAGCCAATTCTACGTCTGTCCCATCTGCGGCAATGTAATCCACGCAATGGGAGAGGGAGCCTTTTCCTGCTGCGGCATTCGGCTGCCCGAACAGGATGCGGAGGATCCGGATGAACTGCACCGAATTTATGTGGAAAACTTGGATGGTGAGCTGTATGTTTATCTTGATCATCCGATGGAAAAAGGCCATTCGATTTCATTTATGGCCTATGTTACGGACTGTCATCTTCAGATGGAAAAGCTTTACCCGGAACAGGCGGCACAGGCCCATTTTCGCAGAGCGGGCAGGGGCACTATTTTTGCGTTCTGCAATCGCCACGGCCTCTTTTCCGTAAAGGTATAAAAGGAAAACAAATCTGCTGTTATTGTTCGAAAGCCCCGGCTAAACTCTTTTTAAATGGACTTTCTGCGGTGCACAAAATAAGTTGCATTTTGCCAAGGCCCATGATAATATGATAAGAGTAAATCTGTAAACAATAAAACGTTTTGAAAGGAGCATATCTATGGGACTTATTAAGGCGATAACGGGCGCTGCTGGAGGGGTGCTTGCGGATCAGTGGAAGGAGTATTTCTACTGTGAAGCCATTCCAGCGAATATTCTGGCGGTTAAGGGCAAGAAGCGTGTCTCCGGGCGCTCCAGCAATTATAAGGGCAGTGACAACATTATTTCTTCCGGTTCCGTGATCGCAGTGGCCGACGGTCAGTGCATGATGATCGTGGAGCAGGGGAAGGTGGTAGAGATCTGCGCGGAACCCGGCGAGTATACATACAACGCTTCCACTGAGCCTACCATTTTCGCAGGGGAACTGTCAGAGTCTATACCTGCCGTTTTCAAAAACATCGGCAAACGGTTTACCTTTGGCGGAGAGGCGCCCAAGGACCAGAGAGTGTACTATTTTAACACGAAGGAACTGGTGGGCAACAAGTATGGTACGCCTTCTCCTGTGCCTTTCCGTGTGGTTGACCGGAACGTGGGACTGGATGTGGATATTTCCATCCGGTGCTTTGGTGAGTACAGCTACCGGATCACCAATCCCATTTTGTTTTATACCAATGTCTGCGGCAATGTGGATTATGCCTATGACCGTTCCGAGATCGATGGCCAGCTGAAGACGGAGCTGCTGACTGCTCTGCAGCCTGCCTTTGCCAAAATCTCCGACATGGGTATCCGGTATTCCGCTCTGCCCGGTCACACCATGGAGCTTGCGGATGCGCTGAATGATGTTCTGTCCAAGAAGTGGAGCCAGCTGCGCGGTGTGGAGATCGTTTCTTTCGGCGTGTCCTCCGTGAAGGCATCCGAGGAAGACGAAGCCATGATCAAGGAGCTGCAGCGCAACGCGGCATTCCGTAACCCCAATATGGCTGCCGCGCACCTGGTCGGGGCACAGGCTGCCGCTATGCAGTCCGCGGCTGCCAATGAAGGTGCCGGTGCTGCCATGGCGTTCATGGGCATGAATATGGCAGGTCAGGCGGGCGGCGCAAATGCCCAGACTCTGTTCCAGATGGGCCAGCAGCATGCTGCCCCTGTGGCCCCCGCTGCTCCCGCGGCGGACACCTGGAGATGTGCCTGCGGCGCGACAGTGACGGGGAAATTCTGCCCGGAATGCGGTGCGAAAAAGCCGGAGCCCAAGAAAGCGGACAGCTGGGCATGTCCTTCCTGCGGTACGACTGCAACAGGAAAATTCTGCCCCGAATGCGGCACCAAAAAACCGGTGCAGGCCCCGGATGGCTGGGTCTGTGCCTGCGGTGCGGTGAATAAGGGTAAGTTCTGCCCTGAGTGCGGAGCCAGGAAGCCCGCCGGGGTTCCCCAGTACAAGTGCGACAAATGCGGCTGGGAGCCTGCGGATCCCGCCCATCCGCCCAAGTTCTGCCCCGAGTGCGGAGATCCCTTTGACGATGGTGACTTGAAGTAATCATCGCTGCGGTTCAGTTTGCTGTTTTGTGTTCCATCGCTCTGTGAAAGGAAAGGTGAGCTTTGTGCCAACGGAAGTAACCAATTATCAGTGCCCCGCCTGTACAGGACCGCTGCATTTTTCCGGTGAATCGGGAAAGCTGGAATGTGATTACTGCGGAAGCTCCTATACAGTTGCGCAGATTGAGGATATGTACAGGGAAAAAGAAGCCAAGGCTGCCGCCGCGCAAAACAGCGGCGAATGGAATAAAACTTCTTTGACCGAGGATTGGGGCAGCGATGGGAAAGGAATGAAGACCTATTCCTGTCCTTCCTGCGGCGCGGAACTCATATGCGATGAAAATACGGCAGCGACCTGCTGCCCCTACTGCGGGAATCAGACAGTGATTCCCGGGCAGTTCGCGGGTGCTTTGAAGCCGGAATATGTGATCCCCTTTAAAACGGATAAAGCCGCGGCCATAGAGGCGCTGAAATCCCACTACAAAGGGAAAGTATTACTGCCAAAGTCTTTTGCTGATAACAACCATGTGGAAAAGATCCAGGGTGTCTATGTGCCGTTCTGGATGTTTGACGCAGAAGCAAAGGGAGAAATGTCTTTCCAAGCGACCTCTTCCCGGGTACATATCCAGGGCGATGAGGAGATCACGACTACGGATCATTTTGAGGTTTACAGAAGCGGCAGCATGGAATTTGAAAAGATTCCCGTGGACGCTTCCAGCCGTATGCCTGACGGCCACATGGATGCCATCGAACCCTTTGATTACAGTGAGCTGAAGCCTTTCTCCACAGCGTATATGCCCGGCTTTCTTGCGGATAAATATGACGTGGAGTCCGAGGAATGCGGGAAGCGGATGGAGGAGCGGTGCAGCGGTGCCCTTGCGGATGCGCTTTCTGGTACGGTTACCGGATACGATCAAAAATCTGTGACCAACCAGCGTTTCCGGGTGCAAAAGGGCGATGTGCACTACGCCATGCTTCCTGTGTGGATGCTGGCGACAAGATGGAACGATCAGAGCTTCCTCTTTGCCATGAATGGTCAGAGCGGCCGCCTGGTGGGGGATCTGCCTATGGACAAAAAGAAGTACTGGGGAATGTTTATTGGAATTGCCGCAGTCCTTGCTGCCCTCATGCTCCTGATCTGTCCTTCCGTTTTTGATGGTTCCATGGATACCTTCACAATGATCGTTGTCTGTATTCTGCTTCCTGTGTTCATAGCGTTTGTCATTGTCTCCATCCTTCGCTCCCAGCTTAAATCTGTGCACACCGCAAACGCGGGCAAATATGTAACAGATTCAGGTCTGACGCTGCTGGGGAAGACAGATACGTTCATTCGGACAACGGTTACCCGCCGGAAGATTCACAGAGAACCGCCCAAAAAATAAGGGGCAACCTCCCAGAACGCAAATGGGTAGTTTTTAGAGGTGCCCATGGGTAATTTCATATGAGGGCTGTCTCAAAACACTTCCTGATTTCTCTGAAAAGAGTCTACCGGGAAAGCAGTTTTGAGACAGCTTTTTTCTGTGTGTTTTTGGAAACCTATTGACAAACAGAAAAAATCGCAGTACAATGTGAATGTAATTACATAAAGCTAATTATATAAATAAAATTACTTTGATGGGAGCGATCATTTTGCCAAAAGTACAAGTGCCCCGGGAACGCATTTTGGAGACAGCGCTTCAGCTTTTGATTCGGGAGGGGGAGGGCGCTGTGACCATTGGACGGCTTGCCAGGGAGCTTGGCTGCTCTACCCAGCCTATTTCCTGGACATTTGGGAATATGGAAAAATTCCGGGAAGCGTTTGCTCAGTATGTTCTGGATTATATCAATTCCAGACAGGACACCCAAGGGAAGAACCCACTCCAGATTTTTGGTGCCGTTGGTGTTCGATATCTGAAGGCAGCGCTGGAGGAGCCGAATCTCATTCATTTTGTCAGAAACAACAGCCGGAAATTTGTATCCCACGGCGGGATCGGTACGGTGTTTGATGAAAACAAAAACCGGGAACTGCGATCCGTTCTGTCCGGCTTTCTGGGGATCAGCGAAGCGGCCGCCGCGGAGTTCATGCAGATCTCCATTACCTATACCCAGGGGCTTGTGTCGCTGATTGTGGATGGTACAATTACCGTCACAATGGAGGAAGCGATTGCCCGGGTTCAGGAGGTTGGGATGATCTATCTGGTCTACCAAGGGATCCCCCAGGACCGAGCGAAGGAGGCCTGCAGGCTCCTTTAGCGGCGCTATATTTTGAATGAGGAGATGTTTGGGGTGTGCAATAACGAAACGAGCTGGCTCCTTTGTCCCGCCTGCGGCGGGAAAACCAGAGTGCGGCTCCGCGGGGACACAGTCCTTGAAAACTTTCTGCTCTATTGTCCAAAATGCAGGCAGGAGCACCTGGTCAGCATCCGAAACCGTATCCTGCTGAGCAGCATAAGAATATAAATGAACAAATAATTCGTTCCGGACGAAGAGGCATTCCATAAAATACAGGGGCCGGCTTATATTTGGGGAGGATCGAGAAGTGAAAGACTAAATCATAGCGGCGCTGCCCTGGATTCTTGCGGGGTTTTTTGTTGCTGGCGCTGCGGCTGCCAAAATCAAAAAATGAATCATAAAAAGGAAACTGCCGCCGAAGAGCCCCGGCAGGTGGATGAACGGCAAAAGGAAGCGGACAATTATGGCTTGCTAGGCATGTGCAACGGCATGTGCTTCGGCCTGCTTCTGGATAATCTGGGCGTCTTCTCCGGATTTGGTATGTGTATCGGTATGGCGCTTGGTCTGATGATCGAAACATACATCAAAAAGGACGGAGACGAATAATCAATTCTGAGAAATTGTCCTGTGAAAAGGAGAAAGAATCATGCTTCAAATCAATCATTTAACAAAGCGGTTCGGCGATAAGAAGGCAGTGGACGATCTGTCCCTGCACATCTGCCCGGGAGAAATTTACGGCTTCATTGGTCACAACGGCGCGGGAAAAACGACCACGCTGAAATCCTGCGCAGGTATTGCGCAGTTTGATTCCGGAGATATTTTGATTGACGGTGTATCCATAAAAACGGATCCGCTTACCTGCAAAGGGAAAATCGCCTACATACCGGATAATCCGGATCTGTACGATTTCATGACCGGCATTCAGTTCCTGAATTTTATCGCGGACATTTTTGGGGTAAACGCGCTGGATCGCCAGGAGCGGATTGCCGCGCTTGCGGATGCCTTTGAACTGACTGCGGATCTGGCCCAGCCCATATCCGCCTACTCCCACGGCATGAAGCAGAAGCTGGCTATCATTTCCGCATGGCTCCACAACCCAAAGCTTATCATGATGGATGAACCCTTTGTCGGCCTGGACCCCAAGGCATCCCATCTTCTCAAGGAAATGATGCGGCAGGCCTGCGACAGGGGAAGCGCGATCTTTTTCTCTACCCATGTGCTGGAAGTGGCGGAAAAGCTCTGTGACAAGGTAGCCATCATTAAACAGGGAAAACTCATCAGGTCCGGAACCATGGAGGAAGTAAAGGGCGACGACTCTCTCGAGGATGTGTTCCTGGAGCTGGAGGAAAAGTGATATGCTGAAAGCATTATTTAAAAAACAGCTTATGGAGGTAAACACCTGGCTGATTCAGGACAAGAAAAAGGGGAAAAACCGGAGCAAATTGGGCGTTGCTCTTTTGATTCTTGTTTATACGGTTCTGTTTATCGGCATGGGCGCAGCGTTTTTCTTTGTTGCCAGTATGCTTTGTGAGCCGCTGGTACTGGCAGGTCTTGACTGGCTGTACTTTGCCATTATGGGCCTTATGTCTGTTCTGCTGGGCGTATTCGGCAGTGTGTTCAATACCTACGCAACCTTGTATATGGCAAAAGACAATGAATTCCTTTTATCCATGCCTGTACACCCCTCTGCGATTCTGTTTGTCCGCCTGTTCGGCGTCTGGATGTGGAGCCTGATTTACGAGGCCATTGTATTCATTCCCTCTGTAATTGCCTACTGGATTGTGCTCTACACCGTCTTACCTGCCGGAAGCCTTACAGTGTCCGTGATCCTTTGCGATATCCTTCTTTTTCTGGTGCTGTCCGTTTTTGTTCTGGCTCTTTCCTGTATTCTCGGCTGGGTGGTTGCGCGAATCAGCGCCAGACTGAAAAATAAATCCATTGTTACCGTAATCGTGTCTTTGGTTTTTATTGCCGTGTATTACTGGGGCTATTCCAGGGCTTACGCTGCATTGCAGAGTATACTTGCCCATGCGCAAGCTCTTGGTGACACGGTAAAAGGCAAGTTTTATCCTATCTATCTCATGGGTATGACCGGGACAGGCGATATTCTCTCTTCCGCGCTTTTCACACTGATGATCGGCGCATTATTTGCTGTCATCTGGATGGTATTGGACCGCAGTTTTTTGAATATGGCAACGGCAAACCGTGGTGCTGCGAAGAAAGCATACCGGCAGGCCCCGGTAAAAGTGCGATCTGTGTCTGGCGCCATGCTGGTTAAAGAGGCAAGACGCTTTGTTTCCAGCGCCACCTACATGCTCAACTGCGGTTTGGGAACCATTCTTATGCCGGTCCTGGGAATCTTCCTGCTGATTAAGGCAAGCTGGGTCAGGGAATTTCTGGTATCCTATCCGGAAGAAGGTCCTGCTTTTGCGGTCCTGCTGGCATGTGCGGGTCTGTGTACCATGTCGTCCATGAATGTGATCACGGCGCCCTCTGTGTCCCTGGAGGGAAAGCACCTGTGGCTTGCACAGTCTCTTCCTGTTCTTCCCTGGCAGGCGCTTGCCGCGAAACTGAAGCTGCACCTTCTGGTAACAGAGCTGCCGCTTCTGTTCTGTGAGATATGCGTGGCAATCGTTATTCGGCCTCAAGTTTTTGACGCGGTTCTGCTTCTTATACTGCCCCCGGTGTTTGTATGGATGTCCGCATGTTTTGGGCTTGCCGTCAATCTGAAATCACCCAACCTTCACTGGACGGATGAAACGATCCCTGTCAAGCAAAGCATGGGTGTGCTTTTGAGCATGCTTGGCGGCTGGCTCCTTGTGATGGGGCTTGCACTGCTGTACTTTGTTCTCCGAAAATTTCTTTCCGCGCAAATGTATCTGCTGCTGTGTACTGTCTTTGTCAGCATGGTTTCTTCCGCACTGCTGTTTTGGTTGAAAACCAGGGGAACAAAGCTGTTTGCGGAGCTTTCATAAAAATGTCTGAAAGGAAAGGTAGAATATGAAAAATCCATTGAAGACCATCCAGGTCCTGGCAAAAGTTGGGAAAATCATCAGTACAATTGCCTTTGTGTGCTCTATCGTTGGCGCGGTGTTTTGCGTAGTTGGCATTACTTCTCTGGCAGTGGGAGCGGAAGGTGCCCTTCGTTTTGGAGGCGTCAATATCTACGGTATTATTGAGAAAAATACCGATATCTCTGTCGGAAGCATGTGCGCCTCCATGGCGGCGGGTGTATACAGCTGCGCGGCCGGTGCCGTTCTTGCCGCCTTTGCAAAGCGCTATTTCCAGAGGGAAATGGATGCGGGAACGCCCTTTACAAATGCCGGTGCGGACGAGATATTCCGTCTTGGAATATTGACCATTGTTCTTCCTCTGGCGGCCCGGCTTCTTTCAGAAATCACCAATGGGGTGCTTAGAGAAGCAATGGATGGAGCAGGGAAGCTTGCCGTTGATAACGGCGGTGCCGTAGGGATGGGAATTGCTTTTCTGGTAATGTCTGTCATATTCCGCTATGGCGCCCAGCTGGAAGAGAAGACAAAATGAGCACGCGTTCTTTCCGGGATGAATGCCTTTTTATACTGCTGGTCTTCTCTTTCGGCGGTATCTTTGGGTTTCTTTATGAGGAGCTCTTCTACTATATCGACCTGGGGTATCTGGTCAAACGGGGGACTACTTTTGGGCCATGGATCCCGATCTATGGCGTTGGTGCAGTGCTCATCGTAATGAGTACATACAGGCTGCTCCGGTATCCGGCTGCCGTTTTTGCGGTATCTGCCCTGATCTGCGGACTGCTGGAACTGGCTACGGGATATGTTCTTCTTCAGTTCTGGCATACTCGGCTATGGGATTACAATACCGAGATCTGGAACTGGGGAAACATTGGCGGCTTTATCTGCGGGCGTTCCGTGCTGTTTTTCGGTGCTTCCGCATTATTTTTGCAGTATGTGGTTTGCCCCGGTTTTCGATGGCTTCGGGATCATTGTTCTCGAAATACATATCTGCTGGTTTCTGTTGTTCCTGCCTCTCTGTTTGCTCTGGATATAGCGGTAAGCCGCTTTTTTCAACGAATACCATGAGGATATATTATGAATGAATTGTCTTATAAAAGTCGTTTGAAGCCGACCCGGACCGCACTGCTGTTCTGGTGCCTGTTTATCGGTATCGGGGCGGTGGTTGGTTCCCTGTGCATGTTTATCAAACCGGACGGAAGCCTCCTGCAAATGCAGAATATGCTGCCCTATTTCAAAAAGCTTCCTCTGGCGGATATTCTGTATCAGAACTATATTTTTCCGGGCGTGGCTCTGCTGATCATCAACGGCCTGACCAATTTGACGGCAGCAGTTCTTTTGTTCCGGAAAAAGCCGTTGGGCATTCGCCTTGGAATGTGCTTTGGTGTGACACTGATGCTCTGGATCTGCATTCAGTTTTACATGTTCCCGTTCAATTTCCTGTCCACGGCCTACTTTATATTTGGAATGATCCAGTTCTTTACGGGGTATGCCGCATTGGTTTTTGAGAAACAGGAGACCTTTCACTTTGATCCGGCGGAGTACCCGAATGTGGGCACAAATCCCCGATTGCTTGTAGTGTACTTTTCCAAAATGGGATACACGAAAAAGCTAGCCTATGAGGCGGCAAATAAAACCGGCGCTACAATCTATGAGATTCGGGCAACGGAGCATACTTCCGGGACGACGGGCTTCTGGTGGTGCGGACGCTACGGAATGCACCGCTGGCCCATGCCCATTGAACCGATCCATGTCGCACTCCAGGGCTACGATCATGTCACCATTTGCACACCGGTGTGGGTGTTTTCCCTTGCGTCTCCCATGCGGGAATTTTGCAGGCAGGCAAGGGGCAAGATCCGGCAGGCGGATTACATACTCTGCCACCACATGAAATGCCGGTTTCAGAATGTGGCAAAAGAAATGGATGTCCTGCTGGATATTCAACATACGGACATGAAAAGCGTCTGCTGCCGGAAAGGACGTTATCTATGAACGCGAAAAATCTCCATTTCTTAACCTGTAAGGAGATGTCAAGCATGTATACCATCCGAAAAATCAAGCCCTCGGAGGTCGAGGAAGCCCTGGCGCTTGCCTGGGAGGTTTTTGAACAATTTGAGGTGCCGGATTATCCACCCGAGGGAGCTGCAACCTTTCGCATGGATATTATTGATAATCCGGTTTTCCGGGAGAAGTGCGCGGCAGGGGAGTGCCCGATCTATGCAGCCTTTGATGGTGATAAGATCGTTGGAATCATGGGCATGCGATCCAGCAAAACCCATATCAATCTGGTTTTTACAAAGAAGGAATATCATCATCAGGGAATTGCCACCGCGCTTTTTCAGTATTTGCTGACAGACCGGCTGAATGAGAATCCCGATCTGCGGGAAATCACGCTGAATTCGTCCCCTTACGGAAAGGGCTTTTATCTCCACCTGGGCTTTGTTCCGGTGGATACTGAGCAGACGGTAAACGGCATACGCTTTACCCCCATGCGGTATTCCATCAACAGTCCTCAAAAACCGGAACAGCAGTTTTAGAAACACTGCATTGGGAAAAAGGAGATATATGGAACAGGATTATTGCCCATGTAAGCGAACCCATTGTCCGAGACATGGTGCCTGCGCCGCCTGCAGGGAGCATCACAGGCAGAAACGCAATTCGCTTACCTGTTGTGAAAAGCTGGAACGGAAAGCCCGGCGAAAAGTTGAACGACAGGCGAGGAAAAGGCGGCCTTAATCGGCACATTTCCCTACAAGAAAGTGTGAATTATTGAATAGTCCTATCCTGCAAAAAACAAGCCGCTGCAAAAGCGGCCTGTTTTTTGGGACTTCATTCTTATAAATATTTATCCAGCTCCTGTTCCACAACAGGGGATTTTTTTACGTGGGGAGCATTGTAAATTTTTCCCCGGGCGACTACCATGGCAGGGGTCCGAAGGGCCTGCAGGTCATCCAGAGGGTTCTTTTCCGTAATCAGGAAATCCGCGGATTTCCCTTCTTCGATGCTTCCTGTGATGTTCCCAAGATGGGCAAGCTCCGCGTTCCGTTTTGTAGCTGTGTACAGCGCGAAAGCATTGGAAACACCGCAGAACTTATGGAAGTAAAAAACCTCCCGCCACATATCGTAGTGGGTGATATAGGGACATCCGGTGTCCGTGCCCAGTCCCACAGGGATCCCGTTTTCCAGGCAGCTGACTGCGCAGGCAATGATTCCTTCAAATACGATCTTTCCATTGTACTGCTCCATCTCGCTGGCATGACTGACGCTCCGGTCAAATAGGGCATAGGGCAGGGCAGGGGAGAACGTGGCAATGTGGCAGGCCCCCCGCTCCCGAAACAGCCGGATGATTTCATCGTCCGGCTTTGCGCCATGCTCGATGGTATCCACTCCATTTTCCAGGGCAACCCGGACACCCTCCGGGCTTTCCACATGGGCGGCAACGGTCAGGCCGAGACGGTGGGCTTCGTCACAGGCGGCACGAACAAGTTCGGGCTGCATCTTGAGAGCCCCCGGTTCTCCTTTCGCTTTGGCATCCAGGACACCGCCGGTGATCATCAGCTTGATAAGGTCCGGCTTCCCGGCAGCGATCTTCCGGACAAAGTCCCGGGCTTCCTGGGGACTGGTGGCAGCATAGGCAAGGGAACCAGCCATGTGACCGCCAGGAACGGAAACCGCCATATTTCCCGCCAGAATGCGTGGGCCAACCTGTTTTCCCTCTCGAATCCGGTCCCGGATGGTGGAATCCACATCGGTAATACCGCCGACAGTACGGATGGTGGTAACACCGCTGAAAAGCTGCTGCTTTGCGTATCCGGCACAGATTTTCCGTACCGCAAGCATGGTAACAGGATTACTGGTCACAAGCTTTACAAGCTTTGCTACATCTCCCTTTCCGCTGCTGGGTTTTCCGCTGCCGGGAAGATGCACATGGAGATTAATAAGGCCTGGCATCAGATATTTTCCTGCCAGATCGATTTGTGTATATCCGGATAAGTCGGTCTCATCCCGGTCAGAAACAGCGGTAATTTTCTCTCCGTCCGTGAGGATGACCTTACCCTCCTGGGCAGCCATATCCGCGCTGCCATCCAGAAGAATTCCGTTAACATATGCGTATTTCATGAGAAAAGCCCCTTTCTGTTTTTCAATTATACCTGCGGAAATAGGGAATGTAAAGGGGGCCGGAAATTGTTCTGGAAAAACAATTGAAAGTATGGTATTATGATAGTCAATTCAGGAAATAAAGATATCTGGACAGGAGGTGCCCCATGACATTTGACGAATTAAAGGAAAAAGCCCTGTCCTTACCTTATGCGCCGGGCGTCTATATCATGCGGGACAAAAACGATAAGGTCATCTATGTGGGCAAGGCAAAAAAATTGAAAAACCGGGTCAGTCAGTATTTTCAGGATACAGCCTCCCACACGCCGAAGACGAAGATGATGGTGTCTAAAATCCATCATTTCGATGTTATTGTCGCAGCCAGTGAATTTGAAGCCCTTGTTCTGGAATGTTCTCTGATCAAACGGTACCTGCCAAAGTACAATATCCTTCTCAAGGATGACAAGGGGTATCCTTACCTCCGACTGGATATGAAGGAAGAATACCCCAGGATCACTTTGGTAAGCAAAATATCTGACGATGGTGCAGGTTACTATGGCCCCTATGGCAGCCGGGGCGTTACCCATTCCGTTATGGAAGCGATCCGCCTGACCCTGAAGCTTCCGGACTGCTCCCGGCAGTTTCCACGGGATATTGGAAAGGACAGGCCCTGCCTGAACTATCACATGAACCAGTGCGCCGGCTGGTGCCAGGAGGGGAAAAGTGCCGCCGAGTACCGGCAGACCATGGAGCAGGCCCGTCAGCTCCTGCTGGGCAACTATAAATCCGTTGCGGAGGATATTCGCGGCAAAATGCTGGAAGCGGCTGAGAACCTGGAATTTGAACTTGCTGCAAGCCTCCGGGACCGGCTGAGCGCGGTGGAGGCCCTGGGCCAGAAGCAGCTTGTCACCGCCGGAACTCTGGCGGATACGGATGTAGTGGGCTATGGACAGACGGAAGCCAAAGCCTGCTTTGCCGTTCTCCATTTCAGCGGCGGCAATCTGCTGGATAAGGATTATGAGGTCATCCCCCTGCCGGACGATCCGGCTGAAGCGGTTGGAAGCCTTTTAAAACAGTATTATCTCAGCCGAGGCCTGGCCCCCAAGAATGTGCTGCTTCCCTTTGCCCTGGATGACAGCGAGCTTTTTTCCCAGCTTATGGAGCAGCAGTTTGGCCGGCGTTCAAAGCTCCGGGTCCCCCAACGGGGAGACAATCTGCGCTTCGTTGAACTGGCCAACAAAAATGCCTTTGAAGAGGCCCGGCGGGTTACAGATAAGGAGGAACGGGCAAAGGGCGTTGTGAATCTGCTTGGGAAAATGCTTGCCGTTCCACCTCCCAAACGGATCGAATCCTTTGATATTTCCAATATTTCCGGAACGGACATCGTGGCAAGCATGGTGGTATTTCAGGACGGGAAACCACGAAAAAGCGACTACAAACGCTTTAAGCTGGAGGGAATGGAAAACCAGGACGACTACGCTTCCATGCACCAGGTTCTAACCCGCCGGTTCACCCACTTTGCAGCCGGGGACAAAGGATTTGATGAAGCGCCTGATCTGTTGCTCATCGACGGCGGTGTGAACCACGCCAGGATAGCTGTGGAGGCGATTAGCGAGCTCCACCTGTCATTTCCTGTGTTCGGCATGGTAAAAGACGACAGGCACCGTACGCGGGCACTGGTGACTCCGGAGGGGATGGAAATCTCCATTGATACCAATCAGCCTGTGTTTGCATTCATCGGAACGATCCAGGAAGAGACACACCGATTCGCGATCACATATCACCGCCAGCTTCGAAGCAAACGGCTGCGCTACTCGGAACTGGACGGTATTGCCGGGATTGGGCCAAAACGAAAACAGGAGCTTCTGCGCCAGTTTAAATCCCTTGCTGCAATCTCACAAGCAACCCTGCCCCAGCTGGAGCGGTGGCTTCCCAGAGACGCGGCGGCAGCGGTATATCATCATTTCCGGGAAAAAGAGGAAGGGGAAAACACATGCGGGTAATTGCCGGAAAAGCAAAGGGCATTCAATTAAAAACACCGGACGGAATGCTGACGCGTCCGACAACGGACCGGGTCAAGGAGGCGCTGTTCAGTATCCTGCAGTTTGACCTTCCCGGGACCCGAGTCCTGGATTTGTTTGGCGGCACGGGCCAGCTAGGCATCGAAGCTTTGAGCAGAGGCGCGAAGGAAGCTGTGTTTGTTGATGCCAGGGAGGAAGCCTGCCGCCTGATCCGGGAAAATCTGAAGCGAGCCGGGTTCACCGGACAAGTGGTGCGGGGAGATTATCTTACCTATCTTGACCAATGCCGGGAAAAATTTGATATTATTTTTTTGGATCCTCCCTACGCGGAAGTTTTTCTTGAAAATGCATTAAATAGAATAACGGAAATTGACATTTTGCAATCCGGTGGTATAATAACCACAGAGCGTCCTTTGGGAAAAGAGCTGCCTTGGGATTTTCCCGGGTATGATCGTTCCAGGGACTATAAGTACGGAAAAATTTTGCTCACTTTCTATAGAAAAAAGTGAGTGCCTTTTGGATATAATAATGAAAACTGCAATTTATCCGGGCAGCTTTGACCCGATTACCAGCGGACATCTGAACATTATCCGGCGCTCTGCCAATATCTTTGACAAGCTCATTGTCTGTGTAATGGTAAATGCTGGAAAGCATCCTATGTTTACCCTGGAGGAACGGGTAGATCTGATCCGCCGGGTCACGCAGGATATTCCGAATGTGGAAGTGGATGCTTCCAATGAGCTCCTGGCAGACTACGCCAGGCGAAGAGGGAGTTGCGTGATCGTCAAGGGCCTGCGTGCAGGGTCCGATTTTGAAAATGAGTTTCAGATGGCTCTGGTCAACAGGAAATTGAATCCTGAACTGGACACGATGTTTCTTACTGCCGACAGCCAGTATATGTATCTGAGTTCCAGCATGGTCAAGGAGCTTGGCAGCTACGGTGCAGCACTTTCAGATTTTATTCCGGAGGAGATCATTCCGGACTTCCAGAAAAAAATAGGGGCTAAGGAGGAGTCAAAATGAGCAACAACATCGAGGATATTATCGGTTCCCTGTACGATATGGTGCAGGATGCCCGTGCCATGCCCTTGGCTGCGGACAAATGTATTTTGGAAAGGGACCGGGTTCTGGATATGCTGGATGAGATCATTGCCCAGCTGCCCGGTGAACTGAAGCAGTCCCGGACCATTGTAGAATCCAGGAATGAACTGATCAACCAGGCCCGCAGAGAGGCTGAGGGGATTATTCGCCAGGCACAGGAGCAGGCAAAGCAGATGGTCACCAAGGAAGCGATCTATGCGGAAGCAAAGAAGCGCAGCGAGGAGCTTGTGGGCCAGACCCAGAACAGGATCAACCAGCTTCGCAAGGCAGGCAACGAATATATGGACGATGCTCTGCGTCAAACAGAGGAAACCATCACTAAGGCGCTGAACGAAGTCCGGGACACCAGAATGAAATTCCGCACCGTGACAGAAGCGCAGGAGCAGCGCAGAGCCGCTCCGAATCTCGAAGTATAATTTTTTTCATATGCCGTTTACCCGGGACAGGTTTTTCCTGCCCCGGGAATTTTTTGCCTTTCGGTGAATAGCATGTACCGAAAGGGGGGAGGGGAATGGTCATAAACCATAAGCCAACAGGACGGGCCGCTTCCATGCCGGCGGGACTTCTTGCAGGGGGAATCTGTGCATTGGCCGGAACTTTGCTCTTATCCGCAATACTTGCAAAGCTGGTTGATATGGAAGTGATCCCACAGGACAAAATTGGATATGGAATCATGGTGCTTTTGCTTCTGTGCGCATTTCTTGGAGCAAATGTAGCCTGCGGAAGAATTAAGCGGCAGTATCTGATCGTCTCAGCGATATCGGCAGGAATTTATTTTGTAGTCCTGATCTGCATTACAGCGTTATTTTTCGGCGGTGAGTACAGCGGTGTTGGTGTAACAGCAATGCTGGTTCTGTGTGGTAGTCTCCTTGCAGCCTTTGCCAGATCCGGAAAAGGGGAGGGAAGAAAACGTAGAAAAACGCGGGCCTGAAATGGTTAATTTGTACAAAAACAGCTAACGGGTAAACATTATTTACCCGTTAGCGTTAAAATGCAGGATTAAATTCAGAATCAATATTTAGTGCGGTAAAACTGCTGGAAGCGCAAGATATTGTCTTTCGAGTTGAAAATGGTAAAAACGAATGTTTGAAGTAATACGGCGTTAACATAACATTGTTAACATAAATATTGTCATAATCTACAAAAATAACCGTTTTTGCTAAAAATACTTGAATTTTTGTAAAAAAAGGAGTATAGTATGGTTGTATCTGAAAACAGTGTAGGTATATTATGCCCGTTCAAACTGTTCCTCTTTTTCCGTATGATGGGAATAAACCATCCGGCGGGACTGTGAGTTTCATATGAATCACTTTCCCTTATCCGCCGCATCCGATTATATACAGTTTGATAAACGCCGTGTATTAGGGCTTTTTTGGATTATTGGACTTTTGGCCGGCGGGTGCTGTTTTCTTTTTGGTGCAGACCGCCTGATTCCTCAGATGCGCGTTTCCCTGACTGGAAATGTGTCGATCGTTTGTTTTTTCTGCCTGATTTTTCTGCCGCCTTTTCTGTCAATTCTTGCCGCTTCGACGGGTATGCACAGCCTGCTGTATGCTATAGCCTTTGGAAAAGCTTTTCTGTATGCGTTTGCTTCTATGGCCTTGCTCCTTTCCTTTGGCTCCGCAGGTTGGCTGGTTCGCCTGCTTCTGGGTTTCAGCGGAATTCTTTCTGCGCCGGTTCTTTACCGGTTCTGGCTCCGCTGTTTGTGCTCCGGAAGCGGTCTTTCCGCTCTGGAGGTTTTCTGCTTCATTTCTGTTTACCTGCTGATCGGAAGTATTGACTATCGTTTGATTATGCCCTTTTGGGCGGATCTATATTTTTAAGAAAGGGTTTAGGGAAATCTGGCTCATGCTTGACTTGATTCATGCCTACGAGAATTATCTCGCGAAGGTAAAGCAGGCCTCCGGTAATACGATTTCTTCCTATTTGCGAGACATTCGCCAGTTTTCTCAGTGGCTTGCAAAGATTGGAAAACCGGACATCCTGACTACCACCCAAGTGAATATTTCTGACTACCTTGCGTATCTGCGCGAGGAAGGGAAGTCCGGCGCAACTGTTTCCCGGAGCCTTGCAAGTCTGAAAAATTTCTTCGCCTATGCGGTATCCACAGGCTTTATGGAGGCTTCTCCTGTGCCTGAGGATATTCATGTAGACCGAGGAGAAAAGAAACTGCCCCAGGTCCTCACCGGCAAGGAAGTAGAACTTTTGCTGTCCCAGCCTGCCTGCGTGGACGCAAAGGGCTACCGGGATAAGGCTATGCTGGAAGTTATGTATGCCACCGGTATGCGTGTTACAGAGCTTATTGATCTGAACATTGACGATGTGAATCCGGAGCTTGGCAGCGTTCGGTGCCGCAACGCGAAGAAATCCAGGGTGATTCCGCTGTATCCTGCGGCGCTTAAGTCCTTAACAGTTTACATACAGGATGTTCGGCCCACGCTCGTTTCGGATCCATCTGAAACTGCATTGTTTGTCAATGTGGGCGGGTCCCGGATGAGCCGTCAAGGCTTCTGGAAAATCCTCAAGTACTATCAGGCCAAAGCCGGTATCGAAAAGGAGATTACCCCCCATACACTGCGTCACAGTTTTGCCGTGCACTTGCTGGAAAACGGTGCGGATCTTGGATCCCTGCAGGAGCTGATGGGACACAGCGATATCTCATCCACACAGCTGTATACCCACCTTGTCAATCAGAAACTGAAATCCGTATATCAGAAATGCCATCCAAAAGCATGATCGGCCTGCCGGAAGTTCCTTTTCCGACAGGCCGATCATTTTCGTATTTCAGATATAAATCCCATTCTTCATTGACACTTTTTTCCAGTTGTGATAAAATAGAAATCCTTTTCGCCGAATCGGCAGGAAAGAGATATTTTGTCCCGGCAGCGACGGATCGTAACCGCACGCTGCTCCTTTTGATGACGGAATATTTTTCCGGAAGCCTTAGAGGCTATGACGGTTTCCCAATGGCCGCCCGCTAGGCTGACCGCTCCGGAGCATTTCATCGAATAAGGAGACAAAAAATGATCGAAATGAAAGGGGTATCCAAAACCTACCGGGTGCGGCGCAGAGATGCCGGCCTGGGAAACGCTGTACGAAGCTTTTTTTCGCCGGAATATACCCGGGTGGAAGCTTTGCAGGACATGAGTTTTTCCATACCCGACGGGCAGATTGTCGGGTACATCGGCCCAAACGGCGCCGGAAAAAGCACCACAATCAAAATCCTCTGCGGTATTCTACGGCCAGACTGCGGGACTTGTACCGTAGGCGGCCTGACACCGTGGGAGGACCGGAAGCGTCATGTAGCCCGGTTGGGGGTGGTGTTCGGCCAGCGCAGCCAGCTCTGGTGGGACGTGCCCGTTGTGGATTCTTTCAGCCTGCTGAAGGATATTTACCGGGTTGAGAACGATCTTTACCAGAAAAACCTTGTCAGGCTTACAGAGCTTCTGGACCTGGGAGATCTGATGAAAACGCCGCCCAGAATGCTTTCCCTGGGACAGAAGATGCGCTGTGAGATTGCCGCAGCGCTGCTTCACAGTCCGGATGTCCTGTTCCTTGACGAACCGACCATTGGTTTAGATGCGGTAAGCAAACTGAAGGTTCGGGAATTCATTCTGGAAGAAAACCGGAACCGGGGCTTGACGGTGCTGCTCACCACTCACGATATGCTGGATGTGGAGGCACTGTGCTACCGGGTTCTTCTTATCGGCAAGGGAAAGCTCCTGCTGGATGGAGACACTGCCATGGTTCGCAGTATGGCAGGGGAGAACCTTTCCACTGAGGAGTCTGTCGCGGCGCTTTACCAGCGGTTCGGGATCTGAGGTGGCGGGAAGATGAAAAAATATTTTTCTTTCTTCCGTATGCGGCTGATCGCCGGCCTACAGTACCGGACGGCAGCCCTTGCAGGTCTCAGCACCCAACTGGTATGGGGCTGTATGGAGATCCTGCTGTACCGGGCTTTCTGGCGGGAATGCCCCGAGCGGTTTCCCATGGGGCAGGAGGCGCTTTCTTCCTACATCTGGCTTCAGCAGGCACTGCTCACCGTCTTTGCCCTTTGGTATTGGGAGCAGGATCTGATTACGTCTGTTCGGGACGGAACGATTGCTTACGAGCTGACCCGTCCCGTGAACCTTTATGGCATGTGGATGGCACGAACGATGGCAATGCGGCTCAGCCGGGCAGCTTTGCGGTGTTGGCCCATTCTTCTCATCAGCGTTCTGATCCCCAGTCCCTACGGTCTTCGTATCCGGATCGGACTTCCGGCGTTCCTGTTGTTCCTGATTTCTCTTGGCCTGATGCTTGCCGTCGTATGCGGCTTTGTTTTGGCAGTCTACGCGCTGTCCTTTCATCTGGTGGACACCAATGGTTTCCGGGTTCTGTCCGTTGCCGCAGCGGATCTTCTGGGCGGTGGGGTTGTACCGCTGCCGTTTCTGCCGGAACCCCTTCGTACCATCGCTTCTGTCAGTCCGTTTGGTTCCATGCAGAATGTTCCGCTGCGGATATTCGGTGGGGATCTTGCCGGAATCGATGCCATCCGGGCAGTAGAGCTTCAGGCAGTTTGGGCAGTAACATTGATCGGACTTGGAATCCTGCTCACCCGTTCCGGAATCCGGAAAGCGGAAATCGCGGGAGGCTGACCGATGAAAACAATCAAATTATATTTTCGGTTTCTTGCCGTGCATCTCAAAACAGCGATGGCATATAAAGGCTCTTTTATTCTCAGCTGTATCGGCCAGCTTCTCATCACAACAAACGTCTTTCTTGGCGTCAAATTTCTTTTAGACCGGTTTGGAAGCGTGGGCGGCTACCGTCTTCCGGAACTGACCCTTTGCTACAGTGTTATATTGCTGAGCTGTTCTCTCGCGGAGTGCTTCGGACGGGGCTTTGATGCGTTTCCGAGGATCCTTTCCGGCGCGCAGTTTGATAGGATCCTGGTCCGGCCCAGAGGAATCATTTTTCAGATCCTTTGCCAGGATATGAAGCCCTCCGTCATCTCCCGCGCAGCCCAGGGGGTTGTGATGCTGGTTTACGGTATTACTGCCGGGGCTGTTCACTGGACGATCGGGAAGGCCTTGACGCTGGCCGCTATGGTCTTATGCGGTTCCGTGCTGTTTTTCGGACTGTTTCTTCTCTATGCGGCGTTGTGCTTTTTCACGATGGAGGGATTGGAAGTAATGAACATCTTTACAGACGGCGCAAGGGAGTATGGAAAGTATCCATTTGGAATCTACGGAAAGGGGGTTCTGTGGATCACCACCCTGATTGTTCCTCTTGCCCTCGTTCAATACTGGCCCCTGCAGTACCTTCTGGATCGCGGCCCGTGGCAATACGGGCTTTTACCGATGCTTTCACTGCTGTTCCTGATCCCGGTCTGTGCTTTCTGGAAGTTCGGCGTTGCCCACTACCGCTCCACAGGGTCATAATTCCCATATTACAAAAAAGCAGGGACGGAAAATCCGTCCCTGCCGTCATTTTTTGTCAGATTCCGGTCATGGCAGCAAGCACATCCACTTCCATCTGCTGAATGCCCTTGCGCATGGTAAGTCCCTCGTCGATGTCCACATCGGTGAACCTGCCGTCATGGGTGCATACAATCCGGTTGGTTTTTCCTTCCAGAAGCAGTTCAACGGCCATGTAGCCCATCTTGGTAGCATTGACACGGTCCCGTCCAGAGGGAGTGCCGCCGCGCTGAATATGTCCAAGCACCGTCACCCGGGGATCCAGGTCGATGGCGTCTTTGATCTTTGCCGCAATATCAGAGGCAGAGCCTGCGCCCTCCGCGACAACGATCATGTAATGAGTAAAGCCGTTAAACCGGGCCTGACGGATCTTTTCAATCACGTCTCTTTCAAAATCAATGGGCTCCTCCGGAACCAGCACCGCAGTGGCGCCGCAGGCAAGGCCCACATACATGGCAAGGTATCCGGCATTGCGTCCCATGACCTCCACAACGGAGCACCGCTCGTGGGACTGCATGGTGTCGCGCAGCTTGTCGATACACTCGATGGCTGTATTGGCAGCGGTGTCGAAGCCAATACAGTAGTTGGTGCAGCTGATGTCATTGTCGATAGTACCGGGGATGCCGATGACATTAATGCCGTACTTGCTGAGGGCTCTGGCACCACGGAACGTTCCGTCACCGCCAATGGCAACGATGCTGTCCAGACCCAGGAATTTACAGGTGGAAACAGCCTTGCGCTGGCCTTCTTCGGTCATAAACTCCTTGCTCCGGGCGGTATAAAGAATTGTACCGCCGCGGTTGATCGTGTGGGCGACACTCTTCTCGTCCAGGCGGACAATATCACCGTTAATGAGACCGTTCCAGCCCCGGCGAATACCGTAGCATTCCAGGCCGTGATAAATCGCGGTTCGGACAACCGCACGGACGCAGGGGTTCATACCGGGCGCGTCACCGCCGCTGGTCAGGACACCAATTCGTTTTATGCTCATGAAGTATACCTCCTGTCGCCAATTTTTCCACTTATATTTTATCGAATTATGGGGCAAAAGTAAAGCGGTTTTCTTGAAAAAATATAACACAGTTTTGTATTGGCAGAAGGATCTTATGAATCCGGAAAACCGGCGCAGAAAACAGTTGTATTTTCCGAAATTTGTGGTACAATAATACAAAATATGTCCTGCCGCATCCGGTGGGACCAGGTTTCAGGAGGTACTATTATGTCTGAATCCAAGCAGTACATTACCCAGAAGCAGGAAAACGGCAGTGTTCTGATTTCCGAGGAAGTGATTGCCGTTATTGTGGAGCATGCTGTGACAGAGGTCGAGGGCGTTGCCGGCCTTGCTCCCAAGCCCGGTGCGGATATTGCGGATCTGATCGGCAAAAAGAACTGGGGCAAGGGAATGAAGATCGTCATTGCGGAAGATAACTCCATGACTATCGACTGCAACGTAACCATCGCCTATGGGCACAGCGTTGTAGATGTTGCCGGTGCTGTTCAGAATGCTGTCCGCAGCGCTGTGGAATCCATGACCGGGGAAAAGGTCGAGTCTGTCAACGTGAATGTCTGCGGCATTCTCCGCCGGTAAAAACCTATGTCCATGACGAGAGCCAACGCCAGAGAACTGGCAGTACATCTGATTTATGCCCGGGAATTTTCCGGCGATGAGCCGGAGGCAATTATTTCCTCCCGATTGGAGCGGGAGTATTACCAGAATCTTTCCAAGGAAAACGAGATCTATTCCGATTCTCCCAGCCCTGCCCAACGGCGATACCTGGATACAGTAGTTATTGGCGTTGCCAACCGGACGGAAGAGCTGAACGCCACCATCGCGCGCTATTCCATCGGCTGGGATGTCCGCCGGATCTCCCGTCTGACCCGCTGCATTATGCAGCTTGCCATTTTTGAAACGCTGTACATGGATGATGTTCCTACGGGCGTTGCCATCTCGGAGGCAGTCCGCCTGGCAAAGAAATACGACGGGACGGAGGCCGGCGCTTTTACCAACGGCATCCTTGGCTCCTTTGCCCGGGATCTTGCGTCCGCCGGAGACAGCCAATGTCAGTAATCGGAATCGACACCAGCAATTATACGACCTCCATCGCTTGGTTTGACGGCGGAGATGGCGAGAACTGTTCCCGGCTTCTGCCCGTGAAGCAGGGTGAACTGGGTCTTCGCCAGTCGGATGCTGTTTTTGCGCATATCAAAAGCCTGCCGGAGCTTTCCGGCAGGCTGTTTTCCCATTTTCCCCGTGAACAGATTCAGGCAATCGGTGTCAGCACGCGCCCAAGAGCGGTGGAAGGCAGTTATATGCCCTGCTTCCTGGTGGGCTATTCCCACGCCAAGCTCCTGTCCGATGCCCTTGACGTGCCCCTGGTGGAGGTCTCCCACCAGCAGGGACATGTTGCCGCATCTCTTTGGAGCGCGGATCGGCTGGATTTATTGGACACGCCTCACCTTGCGTGGCACCTGTCCGGAGGCACCACGGAGCTTCTGCTGGTGGAGCCGGAGGGGAAAAACGTGTGCTGCCGCAGGATCGGTGGTACTACGGACATTTCTGCCGGGCAGCTTATCGACCGTACAGGGCAGCTTCTGGGGCTTTCCTTTCCTTCCGGAAAAGCGCTGGACATTTTGAGCAGGGAAGCGCAGTGCGTGGAAACCTTTCGGGTAAAGTGCGAGAAGTCTCAATTTTCTTTCTCTGGCTTACAAAATAAGGTTTCCCAGTATTATGAGAAGACCGGAGACCCTGCGGAAACGGCTGCCTATGCCCTGCGCTGTGTTTCGGGCGCTGTGTTTCAGGCAACGGAGCAGGCTATGAAGGCTTATCCCGGTTTGTCCGTAGTTTTTTCCGGTGGAGTTGCTTCCAACGCTATGCTGCGGAAAAAGCTGGAGCCTCTGCATCCGGTATTTGCCCAGCCGCAGTATTCAACAGACAACGCTATGGGCGTTGCGGTTTTGGCCCAGCGTATGGGAGGGTTCTGATATGCAGCAGCAGGTATTTTCCATCAGCCAGGTCAACGAGTATCTTCGTACCAGGATGGACACGGATCCTATGCTTGCCCAGATCGCGGTCCGGGGCGAGATCAGCAATTATAAGATGTACCCCTCCGGGCACCACTATTTTACACTGAAGGACGAGGGAGCTGCCCTGAAATGTGTCATGTTCAAGGGAAACGCCCAGCGTCTGCGCTTTCGGCCGGAAAACGGAATGCAGGTGATTGCCATGGGGCGGATCACGGTGTATCCCCGGGATGGCGCGTTTCAGCTCTACTGCGCTTCCATGGTAGTGGATGGGGTAGGGGACCTGTATGCCGCTTTTGAGCAGCTCAAAACGAAGCTGGCAGCCCAGGGGTTTTTTGATCCCGGGCATAAGCAGCCGCTTCCCAAATATCCCGGCGTAATCGGAATTGTCACCAGCTCTGCCGGTGCTGCCATTCACGATATGCTGAGGATCCTCCGAAAGCGCTACCCGCTGACTCAGGTTCGGCTTCTGCCGGTGCGTGTCCAGGGCGCGGAAGCGCCAGGGGAAATTGCGGCTGCCATCCGGTATGCCAACCGGTACCAGCTGGCGGACCTGCTGATTGTGGGCAGGGGAGGCGGCTCCATGGAGGATCTTTGGGCATTCAACGATGAACTGGTCGCCCATGCCATCTACGACTCCAAAATTCCGGTTATTTCCGCTGTTGGCCATGAGCCGGATGTTACCATATCAGACTTTGTTGCCGATCTGCGGGCCGCTACACCGTCCAATGCTGCGGAATTGGCGGTTCCGGACAGGGAAGCCCTTCTGCAAAGCCTGGATAGCATGGTTTCCTCCATGGCATCTTCCCTGGGACGCATGCTGAAGGCGGCAAAACAGCAGCTGAATGCGCTGTCTGCATCCGCTGTGCTTGTCAGTCCAACCGGGTATCTGGAGCAGAAAGAAAAGAATCTGACGCTTTTAATGAACCGCCTGGCTGCGGCCCAGAATCAATCCCTTGCCAAAAGGCGACAGCAGTATGTGGGCACAGTTGCCAAGCTGGACGCCATGAGCCCTCTGAAAGTATTGTCCAGAGGCTACTCTGTGGTCCGGGATTCCGATGGCAATATTTTGCGTTCGGCAGCCCAGACCGCGGTTGGGGAGCAGGTCACCATCATCCTGGCAAGCGGGAAACTGTATGCCGAGGTTACCCGGAAGGAGGAAGAATATGAATCAGAAGAATAAGACCTTTGAGGAATCCATGCAGCGGCTGGAGCAGATTGTCAGGACTATGGAGCGGGGAGAGGTTCCCCTGGAAGAATCCATTCGCCTCTTCCAGGAGGGCACGGAGCTGGCCAGAAACTGCGGTAAGCTTTTAGAGGATGCCCAGCTCCAGGTCAGCAAGATCATGGCATCTGCCGACGGCAGCCCTGTGGAGGAGGTATTCCGGGATGAGCAGTGACAATCGCTGGGCGGAATACAAAGACTATATTGAGGATTACCTTCGCCAGTTCTATGGGGAGTGTCATTCCGAGCCCCAGAAGCCCTTGTTTGAAGCCATGGAATACAGTCTCATGGCCGGCGGGAAGCGGCTTCGCCCCTGTTTTGTTTTTGAGTTCTGCCGCATGTGCAGCAGAAACTGGCAGCAGGCAGCCCCCTTTGCCGCTGCCATTGAAATGATCCATACATACAGTCTGATCCACGACGATCTGCCCTGTATGGATAACGATGACTTCCGCCGTGGAAAGCCAACCAACCATAAGGTTTTCGGCGAAGCAATGGCGGTCCTGGCAGGGGATGCTCTGCTGTCTGACGCTTTCGCGGTGGCAGCTTCCATAGAGCTTCCCAATCCGGCGGATCTGGCAACCGCAATCGGTGTCCTCGGCCAGTGCGCCGGTTCTCTGGGCATGGTTGGCGGTCAGGTCCTGGACATCATGAGTGAGGAGCGGCTCTGCACAGAGCAGGAGGTTCTGGACATCCAGAGCCGCAAGACCGGAGCCCTTATTAATGCCGCTTGCGTACTGGGTGTTCTTGCCGGCGGTGGAAATGAAAAACAGGTGGAAGCTGCTGCCGCCTTTGCTGGTCTGCTGGGTCTGGCGTTCCAGATTAGGGATGATATGCTGGATGTGATCGGTTCAGCCCAGGAACTGGGAAAAGCAGTGGGCGTTGACCAGGGGAAGAATACCTTTGTCCGGCTCTATGGCCTGGAAAAATGCGAGGAACTGGTTACAAAATATACGGACAATGCTATCCAGAAGCTTTATGTTTTTGACGACCATGAAGCACTTGAAGACCTTGCCCGGAGCCTGACAGAAAGAATGCGGTGATTGAATACCGAGCTCGGTAATTTATGCGGCAATGCCGTAAAACATAAAGGAGGCTGTCTTATGGAAAAAAAGCTGTACCGTTCCAGGGATGGGAAACTGATCTGCGGCGTTTGCGCCGGCATTGGAGAGTATTTTAATATTGATCCTACTGTGATCCGTGTGGCCTTTGCTCTGTTTGCCTGCATGGGCGGCAGCGGTATTCTGGCCTATCTGATTGCCGCGGTCATTATGCCCCCAAAGCCCGTCTGATCGTTTATTTATTTTCGCCCGGAGGAACCTCCGGGCGATTTTATGGTGTTATGGCATCATAATCCCTGGTTTACAAGGGGAAATATAAAACTTTATGCATTTCTCCGCTGGTCTACATAAACGTGGAACAAAAACCTTTTTCATTTATGGGAAGAAATGCCGAAAAAATGCATGGAGAATACTGGACATTTGTGTTGTGTATATGATATAATTCATGCTGTAATCGTTTGCGTGCAAACGAAGAAGAAAAAATAAGAAGGTGATATTTGGTGGATTATACCAAGTATGTGTTAAAGAGCACGGAAGAGCTGGAAGGAGTGTTAGCAGGTAAAGACAACTTCTTTGTGGTCGCCTGCAACAAGTGTTTTAAGGAGTTCGACACAACTGAAGAGCCTGAGTGCGGTAGTTTTGCTGCCATTGCGGAGGCTCAGGGAAAGCACATCACCGGAACCGTAAAGGTAGACTTCCTGTGCAACAAGGTCCAGACCGAAAAGAAGCTGGCGGGTATCGTGCCGGATGGAACCGAGAATGTGGTGGTCATTTCTTGCGGTCTGGGCGTGCAGACCGTAGCGGATTTGGCATCCGTTCCTGTCTTTACGGCAACCAATTCCCTGAACTACATCGGTCATCACGGCATGGCCCTGACTAAGAAAACCTGCGGTGCCTGTGCCCAGTGTTATCTGAACGTCACCGGCGGCATCTGTCCCATTGTGGACTGCACCAAGAGCCTGGTCAACGGTCAGTGCGGCGGTGCTAAAAACGGCAAATGCGAAATCGATCCCAAAAAGGACTGCGCTTGGGAAAAGATTTACCAGCGTCTGGAAAAGCAGGGAAGAACCAAGGAATTTTTGGATCAGCCCGTCCAGTTGCGGGACTACTCCGTGACCAATGTGGATGAGATCAAGGCCTATGTGACCCAGGCCCGTGCTAAGCGGTATGAGGGCTTCTACGGCGGTGTCCATCCTACGGAAAACAAGGAGTACACCGAGCATCTGGCGCTGCAGAAATTCCCCGAGCCCGACACCGTAATCATCCCGCTGGCCATGCACATTGGCGCTCCGGCGAACCCCGTGGTCCGGCCCGGCGACACCGTGAAAGTTGGCCAGCTGATCGGCGAGCAGGTGGGATTTATCGGCGCTCCTGTTCATTCCAGTGTCAGCGGCACGGTCGTTGCTGTGGAGCCCCATACCCATCCCAACAAGGGTCCCGGCGTAATGAGTGTGGTCATCAAAAATGATGGTAAGAACACCCTCCACGAATCCGTGGTGCCGAATAAGCCTCTGGAAGAGCTGACCCCTGACGAGATCATTGAGATCGTCAAGGAAAAGGGCATCGTGGGTATGGGCGGCGCTACCTTCCCCACCTACGTCAAGCTGAAGCCCGGCAAGCCCATCGACGCCGTTCTGATCAACGGTTCCGAGTGCGAGCCCTACCTGACTGCCGACCATCGGGTGATGCTGGAATACGCGGACGACATCGTATTTGGTCTGCGGGCCATGATGAAGGCCGTCAGCGCCCCGGAGGGCGTGATCCTTATTGAGGACAACAAGCCCGATGCCATCGCGCTGATGGAAGAAAAGGTCGCTCCTTACGAGAATATCCGCGTCTGCGCCGCCAAAACCCAGTACCCCGAGGGCGCTGAGAAGATGCTCATTAAGAAGGTCATGGGCCGTCAGGTGCCCAGCGGCAAGCTGCCTGCTGATGTGGGCTGCGTGGTGAGCAATACCTCTACCGCCAAGGCCATCTCTGACGCTATCCAGAAGGGTATGCCTTTGGTGGAGCGTGTGGTCTCCGTTACCGGCGAGTTTATCCGTAATCCAGGCAACTACATGGTGAAGCTGGGCACCAATGTGCAGGAGATCATCGATCACTGCGGCGGCGTAACCGGTGAAGATGTGGTGCTGAAAATGGGCGGTCCCATGATGGGCACGCCTATTGCGGACACCAATGTGCCCATTATCAAGGGCTCCAACGGCATCATTGCCATTGCTGCCGACCATACCGAGCCGCAGGAGTGTATCAAGTGCGGCCGTTGCGTCGATGTATGCCCCATGGAGCTGAAGCCTCTGAAATTCTATAAGTATGCCGCTCTGGGCGACGCAGAGAAGCTGCTGGCAGAGAATATTATGGATTGCTTCTCCTGCAAGTGCTGTGAATACATCTGCTCTTCCAAGATCCCGCTGGTCTCTACCATCGGCTACGGCAAGAGCCTGGTGGCACCCCTTCTGAAGAAGAAATAAGAGGGAGGAGAAAGAACATATGTTAATGACCAAACTGAAATCCAAAAAGGAGATCCTTTCTCTGACCTCCGGCAGCTTCTTTGTCATCAACTGCCACGGCTGTAAGGAAGTGGGCTTCCCCGAGGAGGAAGCCAAGGCTCTCGAGAAGGAACTGATGGCTGCCGGGAGACTTGCCGGCGTCATTACCACCGATTATGTGTGTAACCCCGCCGAGCTGACGCTCCGGCTGAGAAGCTGCCTGCCCATCATTGCGGAGGCAGATGCGGTTCTCGTGCTTTCCTGCGGTGTCGGCGTGCAGACGGTGGCGGAGTATCTGGAGGACTGCAAGGTGTTTGCCGCCTGCGATACCATTGAGCTGCCCGGTTTCCAGGGCGTGACCCCTCTGGAATACGACTGCGGTCAATGCGGCGAGTGTTTCCTGAATCTGACCGGCGGCATCTGTCCCATAACCGCCTGCTCCAAGAGCCTGGTCAATGGTCCCTGTGGCGGTACCAAGAACGGCAAATGCGAAGTTTGTCCCGATATGGAATGCGGCTGGGAACGTATTATCCAGCGCTTGAAAGCTCAGGGCCGTCTGGATGTATTGCGCTGCCCCACACAAATGCATGATTTCAACACCGATGAGGCTACCAAGGCCGCCAAAGAATCTGAATAAATTAGGAGCGAATAGAATTATGAGAATTACTGAACTGTTTGACAACGGTGAGTTTGTAGTTACTGCCGAGGTCGGCCCTCCCAAAGGAATTCATATTGACGGCATGGTGGAAGAGGCAAAAAAATACCTCTCCGGTGTCCACTTCGTCAACGTTACCGATAACCAGTCTTCCGTCATGCGGCTGGGCTCTCTGGCAACCTGTAAGGTGCTGAAGGATGCCGGCCTGAATCCCATCTTCCAGCTGACCTGCCGTGACCGGAACCGTATTGCCCTCCAATCCGACCTGCTCAGTGCCGCTATGCTGGGTATTGATAACATCCTTTGCCTCACCGGTGACCACACCAAGCTTGGTGACCATCCCCAGGCCAAGCCTGTGTTTGACCTGGATTCCGTCTCTCTGCTCCATACCGCCTGCACCTTGGAAACCGGCATGGACCTGGGCGGAAACGCTCTGGTAGGTGAACCCCCGAAGTTTGCAAAGGGCGCGGTAGTGTCCCCCTGTTCCGACTCTGTTGACGCACAGCTGGTGAAGATGGAGCGCAAGGTCAAGGCCGGTGCCGAATTCTTCCAGACGCAGGCCGTTTTTGAGCCGGAGAAGTTCATCAAGTTTATGGAGCAGGCCAAGCAGTTCGGCAAGCCTGTTCAGGTTGGCATCATCATTCCCAAGTCTGCGGGCATGTGCAAGTTCATGAACAACAATGTGGCTGGCGTCCACATTCCTGACGAGCTGATCGCTGAGCTTCAGGCGGATAAGGAGAAGACCAAGGCCGGTATCACCGGCGTGGAAATCGCCGCCCGGATCATTCGGGAGTGCAAGCCTTATTGCCAGGGCGTGCACATCATGTCTCTGGGCTGGGAGTCCAAGATTCCCGCGCTGCTTTCCCAGGCTGGTCTGAAATAAAAAAATGTGCCTAAGGAACCTCCGACCCATCCAGGGCCGGAGGTTTTCTCGTGAAGACAGCGATACGGCGGGCAAGGTTCCCAGAGAATTCAAATATGATAAAAAGTTCCCTGGTTCCGAGAAGCTCAGGAACCAGGGAAACTTTGGATTCAAGCCTTAGCGTCCTTCTTCGGCCCTTTCCTACATATCGATGGCGGGGTTCATGAAATATACATTTTTCTGGTTTAACTTTTCACGGAGGAGTTGTACCGCCTCACCAATACACGCGACATGAAGTACCGTAAAAGAGCCGCCAACACATATTACTGGGTTACGGTATCATAGCGTTAAAGCCCAAGTATTGTAATGAAATTATGAGAATAAGGGGAATGCGCGATGTTTCAGAAGAAATACTATCTCTATTTGTCGCAATCAGATTTCAGGGTTCTTCTACAAAGCCTTGTCCAAATGAAAAACCGACTGATTAGAGAGGGACGCTTTGCGGATTGTGTGGACGAGCTGATTCAGAAAGTTATTTCCGCACCCGTGAAAAGAGTCTGATACATAACAACCCGCTTACCAGTTTTTTAGGTAAGCGGGTTGATTGTACGCCCTGCTTTGGGCATTATGAGTCCTGCAAATCCGCGAACGGAATGTCATTCTCCAAATTATCCCTTGCCAGGTCTGTGTCAATGATTCCGTGAGCTTTGGAAATCGGCTTTTCGTGCCATACCTTCTGATTTGCACCGGTGGCTCCGACAATGATGGGATTTGCTTTTTCCTTACCACTTTTGGCCTTGCCTTGAATCTGGGGGACAGGGGAAGTCTCATTTCTCGGTCCACGAGTCACGTCGGGATGGGTCATATCCTTTTTTGCCATTTTTATCACCTCTGGGTTAGTATCCCACGGAACAAGCAAACCATGCCCAAACAAAGAAATGGATGCTGTTTCTACGAGATATATACATACCTCACCCGCTTGCTCAAGTAGGCGATGTTTCTGTTTCTGTTACATAGCCGCCTGCCTTGCCGCAAGCGGCTAAATCTATTTAAGGAGGAAACCCAAATGGCAAAAACAAAGGTCATTGCTGTTGCCAACCAGAAGGGCGGCGTGGGGAAAAGCACTACGGTGTATAACCTGGGCGCAGGACTGGCGATGCAGGGCAAAAAGGTTCTTCTGCTGGATGTTGACCCGCAGGGGGACTTAACCAAAATGCTGGGACTGCGAAAACCGAATGATTTGCCGCTGACACTGGGAAATGCCATGAACGATATCGTGGCAGGTGTCAGCGGCAATGAGCATCCCGAAATCTGCCACCATCACGAGGGCTTTGATTTCGTCCCCGGCAACCGCACCCTATCCGCCGTTGAGGTGGGGCTGGTGAATGTCATGAGCCGGGAGACGGTGCTGCGGCAGTATGTGGATCAGATCAAAAAGGACTACGATTATGTTCTGCTGGATTGCCGCCCGTCTCTCGGTATGCTGGTCATCAATGCTCTGTCTGCATCGGATTATGTTCTGATCCCGGTTCAGGCAGAGTATTTTGCTGCCGAAAACATGACGGAGTTGGTCAATACCGTGCAGAACATTAAGAGGCAGATTAACCCTAAGCTGAAAATCGGCGGTGTGTTCATGACCATGGCAAATGAAACGAATTTTCGCAAGGATATTGTGGCATCCGTCAAAGCCGCCTACGGTAAGCATCTGCCCATTATGCAGACGGTAATCCCATCCACAGTTCGGCTGGCGGAAATCAGCACCGCAGACCACAGCATTTTCAAGCATGAGCCGAAAGGCCGCGCGGCGGAAGCCTACCGCACTCTGGTGAAGGAGGTAATGGACATTGGCGAAAAACAGCGCAGCAAATCTGCTAACATCAGTCGATAGTCTGTTCACCACCCAGGAGGAGCGAGACATTGCCAGTCAGCCGAGGGTACAGGAAATCCCTATTGACCAGATTGACGATTTCCCCAATCACCCTTTCAAAGTCCGCATGGATGACAACATGATCGAGATGGCGGAGAGTGTGAAACAGCACGGCATTCTGGTTCCTGCCATTGTGCGCCCCAAAGAGAACGGGCATTACGAAATGGTTGCCGGTCATCGCCGCAAGCTGGCGTGTACCCTGATTGCGAAACTGCAACTGCCCTGTATTGTCCGGGAACTGACAGACGAGGAAGCGACCGTGATCATGGTGGATTCCAATTTGCAGCGGGAGCAGCTTTTGCCGTCTGAAAAAGCCTTTGCCTATAAGATGAAGCTGGATGCTATGCGTAGGCAGGCTGGCAGACCGAGCAAAGAAAATGGTGCAACAGTGTTGCCCCATTTCTCTGGTAAGAAAAGCAGAGAGATTCTGGCAGAACAGGCGGGAGAAAGTCATGAGCAAGTGCGAAAGTTAATCCGTCTGACGGAGTTGATTCCCGAAGTTCTGGACTTGGTGGACAACTCCGTTCTGAAAGAAAAGGACAAGCTGCAAATTGCTCTGCGCCCTGCGGTGGAGCTATCCTACCTGACCCAGCAGGAGCAGCATGATCTGTACGAAACCATGACAACGGAGGACTGCACCCCATCTCATGTTCAGGCGATGAAAATGCGGAAATTTTCAGAAGAAGGCAGGCTGAACATGGATGTGATTTTCTCCATCATGCAGGAGGAAAAGCCCAACCAAAAGGAGCAGTTCAAAATTCCGAAGGAGCGTATCAGCAAATACTTCGCGCCGGGGACGCCTGCGCAGAAGATTGAGGATACCATCGTAAAGGCTTTGGAGTTTTACCGGAAGCGCCAGCGGGAACAGGAACGGTAACCACTTACAAGGGAGCAGTCTGCCCATTTCACAGGACTGAGGGCAGGGGACTTGCACGGTTCCCCCTCTCCACACCTCACCCCCTCCAGACTACCTGTACATTCCGAAAAGGAGGATCAGGTTTGTACCGGTTTTAACAATAAACCAACAATCGCAGTCCTTGCTGTACTTCGGCAAGGGCTATTTTTTTGAAAGGAAAAAATATGCCAACTGTAATCAAACGATGTATTTCACTTCTTTTGATTCTGATGATGGTGGTTAGTTTGATTCCCAGCGTGTATGCTGCGGAAACAGTAGATGAAGCTGATCCTACTGCTTCCACGGAGACAACGGAAGAAACCACGAACACAGAACTGGAAGAAAATATGATTCCACCGCCCAACGAAACGGAAGCAGCCATTGCCGGGGAACCCGGAAAAAATCTATCGGAAGCTGATATCATTGATGATTCTGAGCCGCCTGTCATGCTTCTGATTGACGGAGAAGTTGCTCTTGCATCCATTTCCAACTGTCAGGCAACCACATGGGCTACCATCTGGGTCAACACAGATGAATACAGTCCCATTGCCGGAAAGACCAACCGATTTATCTACTACGAATTTGCGGGCAAGTCAAGAAACCGAAATAATGTCGGCCTGAAAGCTATTAAAGTCAATGGCACATGGCAGGCGGCTTACTGCCTGGAACCTGGCATTGCGGAAGGCTCCACCTATACAGAAGAAGATCTGACCATGGATGAATTTGTCAGCAGTTCAGCAGCCCCGTCCACGCTGACTGTACAGCAAATGAAAGCCATGTGCGTTGCGGTTATGTACGGACAGAGGACGCTTCCGCAATCCGCCAGCTATGAGCTGCTGTCCAATATGGTGGCAACACAGATTATAGTCTGGGAAATTGCGATTGGCTGGCGAAATGCCACACCGCCATATGCACAGACCAATGATGCGTTCATTCGCCGTTTCGAGAATGCCTACGGAAAAGGACCCGAAGCCACTTCCATGTATATTTCCATCGGAGGTCGGCTGAAGAATGTCATTTCGGCATATAACCAGATTTCTGCAAACATGGCAGCGCACAGCGATGCCATCCCCAGCTTTACCAGCGCGGCTAAGAATGCTGCACCGACCATAGATTTGAAACCGAATGGCAACGGTCAGTATAGTGCAGCCGTAACGGACAGTAATCGGGTAATATCTGGGTATTCCTTTCCGAGGGTGGATGGCCTGGCCTTTTCCACAAACGGAAATGTGCTGACGATTACCTCTGACCGCCCACTGGACAATGTGCTGGTAGCACCCACACGAAACCGGGTGAACACCCAGGGGCACCCCTTCTTTGTGTGGTATAACGGCAGTTATCAGGTGATGCTGGGCAGTCAGGCAGACCCATCTTATAAGGATTTGCCGGTATACTTTCGGGTAAGGGCCGTTAATCCCACAGGCTCCATGAAATTGGTCAAGACCACCGAGGACGGTAAAAACCTGTCCGGCTGGAAGTTTGGAATTTATTCGGATTCTGGCTGCTCAAACCTGATTTCCGGTCCGCACACCACAGATTCCACAGGTGCGCTCTCCGTCTCCAATTTGACCGCAGGAACCGTGTATGTAAAAGAATTAGGCCACACGGACGCGAGTGTTGCTACTCTGTATACCTGCGACAGCGCCAATCCTCAGAAAGTAACCATCACCGCAGGGGCTACTGCAACGGTTAATTTCCACAACAGGCTTAACACCGGCGGCGTTAAGTTGGTCAAGGAAACAAACACAGGCAAGAATTTGGATGGTTGGCAGATCGGTCTTTACACCGATGCCGCCTGCACAAAGCCTGTTTCCGGTTCTCCCTTTACCACCGAGGCCGACGGAAGCGTAACGGTTTCCGATTTGTCTGTTGGGACGCTGTATGCAAAGGAAATCGAAGTGGATGACCCATACTGGGGCTGTGACACCTCTGTGAAAACGGTCAATATCATGGCGGGACAGACTGCAACTGTGACCTTTCGCAATACCCATTTCGGAGATCTGCGTATCCGAAAAAATGCGGTAAACGGTTCTGCTGAAGGATGGAGTTTCCAGATTTTGGATTCTGAGAGAAATCTGGTTGCGACTATCAAGACAGGGGAAGACGGCTATGCTCACTCCGGGCGTCTCCTCCCCGGACAGTATTTCATTCTTGAAGTGCATGACCGTGACGACACTTATTGGGAGTATGATGCCACTATAGAGAAGCAGGTTACGGTCACAGCTGGTTCTCAGGCGGAGGTAGCCTATACCAATACGCAGTATGGCAAAATCCAAATTCAGAAAGCCATGGAAACGGAGGGAAGTCTGACAGGCTGGCAGTTCCGCATCACAGATTCTTCTGGCACGGAAATCCCCGGTTCTCCCTTCACCACGGATGAAACAGGTTCGATTCTCACGGAAAAGTTACAGCCCGGAGAATACAAGGTTGAGGAGCTGATCCCGGAAAACAGCCTGTATTCCTGCACCAGTGAGAATCCACAGAATGTGACCGTGGAAGCCGGAGAAACTGCGGGGGTTTCTTTCACCAACGCTCTGCGCCCTGGCAGGATTACCATTGAGAAAGTGGACATCCGTGGAGAACCCTTGGCAGATGCGAAGTTCCTGCTGGAATGGAGCAAGGATGGTTCTCTTTGGTGGCCGATGGAATACACCGATACAGGAACGGTCAGAGAGGGATTCTGTTTCAATGCCAAATGCGTAAATGGTACTTTGACTTCCGGAAAGGATGGGCTTTTGGAATGGACTGGATTGCATCCGGGTCTGATGTATCGTGTAACAGAACTGGAAGCACCAAAAGGATATTCGCTTTTGACGGAGCCTGCCTTTGAGGGAACGCTTCCGGCGGATAATCTGACGGTTTCTTTTCGTGTAGTGAATTGCGAAATATTTAAGCTGCCTGATACTGGTATGACCTCCGGGGCATGGCTTCGGGTATCTCAATTCGTGTGTATATTCCTCTGTACTGCACTTCTCGTCTACTCCTATCGTAAAGAACGGAGACAATAAAATGACTGCCTACTACTGTGCCAGGGATCAGCCCTGGCTTTTCTGCTTTTCGGTGCTTTCGCAAAGTTATGTAAACAAATATTATCATTTATCTATGAAAGGAAAAATCAATATGAAAAAACTGACGAAGATTCTCTCCCTGATGCTGGCCCTGACCTTGCTGCTGAGTTTTCCCGTTGCCGTTTCCGCCGCCGAGCTGGAGGACGCTCCCATTGACGAATCCAGAACCGGCTCCCTGACCATCTACAAGTACGATCTCACCAACGCCGAAAAGGACGGCGTGTGGGATTCCTCCTATGTCTCCACCGGCGTGTTCGACCAGACCGGCGTCAACGATGTTCTGGGCGGCGGCGAATCCGCTCTGGGCAACGGCGAAACCGGCTACGGCTACGCCATCAAAGGCGTGGAGTTCAGCTATGTCCAGGTTGCGGATATTGTCCAGTTCTCCGAGTCCGAAAATGACAGCCGCACCGACAGCCATGTGGAAGTGCTGTACGCTATTGACAAGACCAAGGGCGCAGACTTCCTGAAAGCCCTGAATCTGGCGGACGGCGCACAGCGCTACGCCAATGCGGACGCTCTGGATGAAACCAAGTATTTCTACCAGTCCGATGTGCTGATCGACGCTCTGGCTGCGGCTCTGGAATCCAACTCCACCGTAGTCAAGAACGCTCTGGAAGCCTACATTGCTGCGGGCGGAGGTGCTGCCATGCCTCTGACCGATTCCTATGGTAAGACTCAGGCTACCGATGTGGCGCTGGGTCTGTATCTGGTTGTAGAAACCAAGGTTCCCGAAATGGTCGTGACCACCACCGATCCCTTCCTGGTGTCCGTCCCCATGACCTCTGTAAACGGCACCAACGCCACTGACGGCGGCACCCGCTGGATTTACGACATCACTCTGTATCCCAAGAACCTGACCGGCATCCCCTCTCTGGAAAAGACCCTGCGGGAAAACAAGAACGACACCGGCAAGCACAACGGCTCTGCGGGTATTACTGACGGCTTTGCCCACACCGGCACCGCTTCCGCTGGCGATATCGTTGACTACCAGATCATTTCCACCCTGCCCTCCATCACCTCCGAATCCACCTACTTGTCCTGCTACACCTTCGTGGATACCCTGTCCAAGGGCCTGACCTACAACAAGGGCGATGTGGTACTGGAGTTCTTCACCGACGCCGCCTGCACCGATTCCGTTGCCAAGTGGACGGAAGCAGATGGCAAATTTACCGTTGCCTACAACACCACCGATGCCGGGGAATCCGTTATGACCATCGAAATGACCGCTGCCGGTCTGACCGAGATCAACACCTCCAAGGCTGTGTACTCCGGCGCATCCATGGTCAACTCCGGCTACTCCGACTGCACCGTGAGAATCACCTACGCTGCCAAGATGGATAGCAGCAGTGACCTTGTGTTTGGTGACAAGGGCAACGACAACAAGGTTGTCCTGACCTGGAAGCGCAGCTGCCAGAACTACTACGACACCCTGGTGGATGACTGCCATGTTTTCACCTACGGTATTGACCTGACCAAGCTGTTCTCTGACGGCAAGGGCGATTTCTCCAAGGTGGAGTTTCTGATCCAGAATAAGACCGACAACTACTTTGTGAAGGCTGAACTGAACGAGATCGAGGGCATTTATTATGTGGTGGACCATGTGACCGATAAGGCAGAGGCCACTCACTTTGTCCCCGTCAAGACCGCCGATGCCCAGGGCAGAATCATTGTAAAGGGTATGGAGGATGACACCTACACCCTGACCGAGGTTCGCACCGACAGCGGCTATGTGATGCTCAAGCAGGGAATCGATGTGGTGATCTCCCAGAAGAATACCGAAGCTTCCTGCGGCATCTATGGTGCGGATGTTCTGGGCCTGATTCAGAACGATCCCCGGTATGCGGATATCATCAAGGACAACGGCGACCTGCACAATATGCCGCAGAAGCATCTGGAACACAAGCTGCTGACCGCTTCCGCTACCGTGGACGGTAAGAAGGTCACCATGCTGGAGGATAATGGCAGTGCCAACGCAGAGGCACCTCTAACTGTTGTGAACACCAGTGGTTTTGATCTTCCCCAGACAGGCGATCATGGCACCTGGATGTTCACCGTGGGTGGTATTGTCCTGATGGCCAGTGCCATGGTGATGATCTTCATTGCCTGCCGAAAGGAGTCTAATCGGTAACAAAATGCAGCCCCGGAGGAAAGAAAACCTCTGGGGCTGCTTTAGCAAGGAGGGCATTATGAGTACAAAAGCAATGACCATTTCTGCGGCTGTATTGGTTTTCCTGCTGGCCTTGGGCCTGACATTGTATCCTCTGATTTCCAATCAATACAACCAACAGCATCAATCCCAGATTCACACCGCTTATCAGGAACAGGTAGAGCAAATGGAAGATGAAGATATTCTCATCGCCAGAACGATGGCAGTTGCCTACAACGAAGTCCTAAAGCCGGGAGTACAGGATAGAGATGCGTATAGTAGGGATGCACTTCTGGTAGCAGCGCAGGACTACGACAGTCAGCTTGATATTACCGGAAGCGGCATCATGGGCTATGTGAACATTCCCAAAATATCCGTAACGCTGCCTATTTATCATGGTACGGATTCCAATACCCTTTCAGCCGGGATCGGACACCTGCTGGGCAGTTCCCTCCCGATTGGTGGGGAAAGCACACACACGATTCTCACTGCCCATTCCGGCATGGCAAGTCAGAAGATGTTTTCTGATTTGGATCAACTGGGGGAGGGGGATGTTTTCTATCTGGAGGTGCTGGACGAAGTCCTTGCCTATCAGGTGGATGCGATTCATACCGCGCTGCCCCATGATACCACCTATCTGGGCATCACCACGGGAGAGGATTACTGTACCCTGGTCACCTGCACCCCCTTTGGCGTAAATACCCATCGGCTGCTTGTCCGTGGGAGCCGCATCCCATATGAGGAAGCGGAAGAGATTGCTTCTTCGGTTGCTTCTGAGGAGGGAGCAGCTTCTACTTGGGAGGAGAAGTATATAAATGGTATTCTGACAGGGCTGTGCATCGTGGGGGTCATCAGCATTATCGCCGTTACTGTATGGTATATCAGGAGGCGGTAGGATGGTCAAGAAGGTCATCCTTGTGGTAATGCTTTGTGTGTTCCAGATTGGGCTGAGTTTACTATTGTTTCCTGTGTGGAATCGGCTTTTTACAGAAAAAGAAGTGACGCATTCAGCGGAGCAGTTCCTTTCCGAAGTGGCTGCTCCCGTCCCAAAACCAGAAACAGAAAGTACCGATCCAACGGAACCGCAGAGGCCCTATGCAGAACTGTGGGAAGAAATGTGCGCCTATAACGATAATCTTTATGCGCAGAAACAGGTCAATTTGAACAGCACGGATGACTTCAAGGAATCCAGCTTTCAGCTTCGCGACTATGGGCGAAAGGATGAAGTGTTTGCCGTGCTTACCATTCCGAAAATCAATTTGGATATGCCGGTTTACCTTGGTGCTACGGATCTGAACTTAGCAAGCGGAGCAGCACATCTTTCCCAAACCAGCCTGCCTATTGGCGGAGAGAATACCAACTGCGTCATTGCCGGTCATAGGGGATGGAATGGGGCGCTATATTTCCGTTATGTTCCGGATTTGGTGAAAGGCGATACTGTCACCATACGAAATATTTGGGAGACGCTGACTTATCAGGTGGTGGAGACGAAGATCATTGCCCCAAATGATGTGGATGCCATTCAAATTCAGGAAGGGCGGGAGTTGCTGACCTTGCTGACCTGTCACCCCTATGCCAGCGGCGGGAAGCAGCGGTATCTGGTGATCTGCGAACGAGTATATCAGGAGGAGAATAATGGACAAACGCATGGCGGGTGATTACGAGATCATCCAGTCTTTTCATATTGGCGATCAGGAGGTGGTGATCGGAGAAAACCCGAACGCTCTCCCAGAGGAGCGCTATATGTGCGCCTACTGCCATCAGAATGAAATCGTGGCGCTGTATAACGATGTTCTGGTCAGCGATGACTTCTGCGAAATCGCAAAGCTGTATGGGGAGCGGCTGTCTGAGCAAGCGGAGAAAACCCGCGTAGAAATGTTCAAACCCAAATTTCAGGGTATCGACACGACCCCGCTGACCAAAGCCAACTGCACACCCCTTTCCCATGAGGACGATCTGAACGGAAAGGTGGTTGTCATCAAGCCAGAGGTGCTGCGCCGGGAGTATCAGATGGCAACCGAACAGATTAAGCTCTGCACCGGTGGCTTTGGGGCGTATCCCCACAGCCGTGGCTCTGCTTGCTTTTGTGTTGACCTGTACTCCGGCAAAGAATCCCGGTTTGAACGGCAGGACATTCTTGGCACCCTGGAACGGTCACAGCTTCCCCAATGGGCAGCACTCGGTCTTGACCGATACCAGAGTGAACACCGACAGAAATCCCACAAGGCCAGGGAGGAGCGATGAATTATGGAGCAGCGAGAATGTGCAGGCTACATCATCACCCAGAGCATCAAGGTCAAAGATTCGGAGTTCGTGCTTGGGGAACATCCCAAGAAGGATATGTATGTCACCTGGCGCTGCAAGGACGGGGACAACTACTTCTGGGGTCATTATACCAGCAATCGGTATGAAGCCCTGAAAGACCTCTGCCAGAGAGCAGAGCGGGAGATTGATTACCTTGCCGCTATCGGAGAAATCCCGCCGATAACATCCAAAAAAGAACAGGAGCGTGAGCGATAAATGGAAGCAGAAATGACTTTGCGCCCCATGACGGCAGCGGAGCAGATGTACAGTTATTCCCAGTCCCAGCAGCTTATGTCCCAGACCGGCTGTATCGGGCACCTTCGTGGAGATTTCGGCAGCAGCGGCGAACAGTTTTTTTCAAGCTGGGATGACCACCGGGGAGATTTGAAGTCCGAGGATTTCAAGCATGAGTTCGACGAAGTTATCAACGCATTGCGGGAGGATGAACAGTATGGGGGCATTCTGAAAAATCGGAGCAGCCTGTCTGCCTACTGCTGGATGCACCGGGACAGCAGCTTCGGCAATGATCGGAACGAATATGGCTTCCGGGCAGATACCCCGCACTATTCCTATCTGCTGCGGCTGAATCCCAACAGAGGCGAATACAACATTTACTGCTATTGCTACATCCGGCAATGGCTGGACCGACACATGCGGCAAGCGGAAAAGGGCATCCGTTTCATCACGCCGGACTATAAGGAGGTATTTCGGATTCCGGACGGCGACAGAATCCGCATGACGCTTCCCTCCGGTGAAACCCTGGAGCAGACCTGCCGCTATATCGATGAAACCCATCTGGAGGTTGGAAACAATCTCTATCACATTTGTGAGTTTGCAGAGCGGATGCAGCACAATGGTGTGAAAACGATTCCTCTGCGTTCGTCCCTCCCGGAGAAGTGCTTCAGTGTTCTGGAATCCACAGGAGAAATGATTGTCATTACCAAGGGCGAAAAGGGATATACCCCCATGGGAATATTTCCGCAGGATACTTCCCCCAGAGAGGGCGTGACCGCCGCCAATGCTGCCAATGGCGTGACCAAAGCACAGGAAGCCGCTATGGTAGCCGGTTCCATGTTCGGTTGGGATACCCCTGCCGCCGATCCCAAGAATTACGATGAGCAGGGTGTCCCCATCCGTCCAAAATCCAGAGAGCGAGATGATTCCCGGTGAATAACCAGCGTCACATAATCTGGTCTAACCATGATTTGAATTATGAGGACTGGAAAGACGATTTGGAAGCAGAATACCCGGACTTATCTGATGACGAGCGTTATTCTCGAATGTATGACATCAACAACGGCTATTTGGATGATGAGCGCATGAATCTGGACATTCAACTTGATACTTCCATTTTGCTGATTGCGGATTTGGGTCGATGGAATGGTCGTTTCCCGGGATATGGCGAAATCAAAAGCGGTAATATCAAAGACTGTTTGGAATCCGAAATGGATGATCTGACATGGTATGTAGACCATCTTGGTGATTTGCGCTGTGACGCGATCCATCACGATGGCACAAATCATTACCTTTACCGATGCTATAAGCCCGGTATCAGAGAAACGCAAATAGACTTGCTGAAAGAAAAGATTTTGGAAGGCACTGCAACCCGTTCAGATATAACCAGAGTAACACGCAGACTTGGAGACGAAATTGCAAAAGTATATGGTTTCACGATCCCCCGTATCAGGCAACCCGTTAGTAAAGAACGATAGGAGGTGAGCCGATGGCATCAAAATATGAACGGATCACGGATTTGTACTTGCAGACCGCAGGCGAAGTGGCAACGCCGGAGGTGTGGCCCCGGTTTCTGACTACCGCCTGCTATAATTTCCGCCTTTCCTTCGACAAGCAGGTTCTTCTGTACGCCCAGCGCCCGGATGCCACCGCCGTCCTGCCCATTGAAGGGCGGCAGGGCTGGAATCAGCGGTTCGGGCGGTGGGTCAATCGTGGTTCCAAGGGTATTGCCATTCTGGACAGCGACAGCAATGGGCAAGCGAGAATCAAATACTACTTCGATATTGCAGATACCCACGAGGGGCGGCATTCCCGCCCGGTTCCTATCTGGGCAGTCCGCCAAGAGCAGGAACAGGCAATCATCGAGACGCTGGAAAACAGCTTTGGCGTTCTCAGCAGTACGAACACGCTGGGCGATGCCCTGCTTTCGGCAGCTTCCAATGTCATGGAGGACAACTTTCAGGACTATCTGGCGCAGCTCATTTATTATAAGGAAGGAAGCTTTTTAGAGCCGCTGGACGAGGAATCGCTGGAAGCCATTTTTAAGCCAATGCTCCAAAACAGCATCGGCTATATGCTGCTGGTGCGCTGCGGCATTGACCCTTCTGCACATTTCACCCCGGAGGATTTCAGCTACATCAGTGGCTTCAATACCTTGCAGACCATCAACGCCCTGGGCACTGCCACCAGCGACATTTCCCAGATGTGTCTGTCCGAAATCGCCCGCACAGTGCTGTCCTTGCAGCGGCAGCTAAATCGCACATTTGAAGAACCAGCCGAAAGAGAGTATGCTGTAGTTGAAAACCAACCGGAAAGGAGCATGAACCATGACACAGATCACCTACACGAAACAGGGGGATTATCTGCTTCCCAACCTTCTCCCGCCCCAGGAACCCCAGATTCCCCTTGGGAAGTACGGATTGATGCGCCGCAGATTCCTGCAGCAGAGCCGGAAAGTGACCTACACGAATCTTCTGACCACGGGACAGCTCCACAGTCACCTGATGGAGATCGAGGAGACGGTCCGGAGCCGAGTGGAGCAGATCGTCAGCCAGATGGCGAAGGCAGCAGGGGTGACAGAGGAACTGAAAGCCGCCGACCAGATGAAATGGGTGGGCCTGATGAACAACTTCCGCTCAGCAGCGGAGGAACGGATTCTACAGGAATTGATTTACTCATAGAAGGCATCTTACCGCCGCCCAGTTTTGAGGAGCAAATCTCCTTTTTGGGCGGCGGTTATCTTGCGCCAGAGCAGGAGGATGAACAGCAGACCTTCTTCTCCCAGCCCCAGCTTTCCCAGCAGGTCATTGACGAGGCCCTGTGCATCGGTTTCAATGACAGAAACAGCCGTCTCATTATCTGCGCATATTTCATGAAAGACAAGCCGCTGGAAGACAATGCCGCTTTTCTTCAAAAGAGTTACGGCACCAACGGCGCGGGACTTTTCATCCATGACCGGGAATACGCCATCTGGTATGATGCTGATGGTATTCGCATTGCCACCGGGCGCACCGTCCAAAAGCGGTATACTACCCTTGTCACATGGGAGCAGGCGGCAAAGCGCATCCGGGAGCTGCTGGATTTGGGGCGGTATATGCCCCAGAGCGAGATTGGCCGGGTGCAGGACTTCGAGCGCATGGAACTGGCAAAGTCGCTAATCTATGCCAGACGGGAATTCAGCGACGAAGCCAGGGATGCCGGGTATCTTCCCCTGACAACTCTGACCTATTCCGCCAGGGGTGGTTTCCCGGAAATCGAAGCCCAGATGCAGCGCCTTCTGGGAGATCGTGACACCCTCAGCCAGCTTGTGGACGAGTGGGCATTGTTCGCCGCTGTCTATGAAAAAGACCGCAGTTTACTCAGAAGTCGATGGTACGACCCCGTAGCACTTTTGCGCAGGCTGGAAGATTTGCAACGGGAACCGCATATTTTCACCGCCGCCGATGGGTATGACCCACAGCGGCGGTTCTTCATTTCCGACGATGAAATAGACCGTATTCTGCGTGGCTCCGAGAGAAGCTATGAGTCCCGTCTGGATACTTTCTCCTTTTTCAGCCGGAACACCGATGCCAAAGAGCGGGAGCGGTTTCTGAAACAGCAGCATGGCGAGTACAGCGGCTATCACGGCGGAAATGACAATCAGACCTATACCTCTGCCGGACTGTCCTTCAGCCACGGCAGTTTGGCAGAACCCTACGCGCATATGGAGCTGAAATGGCCTGCCATTACAAAACGGGTTTCCGATATGATTTCCCTTGGTAAATTCCTGTATCCCAGCGATGCCGAGAAGATGGCAGACTACGAAGTCAAGCAGCTTGCGAAGCTGGTTATGAACTTCTTCCGGGATGCCCCTGATGAATATACCAGACCCACCGAAAAGAGTATCTTTGACTACTGGGATGGGGTGGCAGATATTCAAGGGCAGTTTTCTGACCCAGAGCGTATCAGGGAAATCTACGAAACCATGATGCTGCCCCTGTGGAACGCAACCCTGCCGGGTGACCGCTTCTATCAGGAGCGGGAGCGTGGCATGGAGGCAATGCAGGCGTATCAGGCTGGCACCTTCTCCGTTTTCGGCAGAGATCATACCCTCCGACCGTTGCCACAGCTTTCTGTATCGGCTACCCTCCCTGAAAACGAGCCAACGGAACAGCCCCCACTGGAAGATACTTTTAATGATATCGACCCGGAACAGATTCGGGAGAATCTGGAACAGCGGGGTATCGTCAACGGTGAAGTAGTTGACCCGGAGGCACTGGATAACGATCCCTTTATTCAGCAGGTGGTGGCAGATGCCGCAGCAGCACAGGAACTTGCCGCCCCAATTCCGCCCCAGCCAAAACCCAAGCGGGAGCGTATCACCTTTGAGCCGCTGCTCCCGGAGATTCCCAGGGAAGAGCGCACCAATTTCTGCATCACCGACCCGGAACTGGGCTATGGCACCCCCAGTCAGAAGTATGCTACTAATGTTGCAGCTATTAAATGCTTAAAGCAGATTGAATCCGAAGGCAGGCTGGCAACCCCAGTGGAGCAGGAAATCCTCTCCCGGTATGTGGGCTGGGGCGGTTTGGCTGACTGCTTTGATGAAAAGCACAGTAAATATCAGGAGCTGAAAGCCTTGCTTTCCGAAGAAGAATACGCAGCCGCCAGAGCCAGCTCCCTGACCGCTTTCTACACTTCTCCGGTCATCATCCAGGCCATGTATCAGGCATTGAAGCAGATGGGATTCCGAGAAGGCAATATCCTGGAACCCTCCTGCGGTGTTGGCAACTTCATCGGCATGCTCCCCGACAGCATGGCAGGCAGTCATGCCTACGGTGTGGAACTGGATTCCATCTCCGGGCGCATCGCCCAGCAGCTCTATCAAAACAGCTCCATTGCCGTCACCGGCTTTGAAAAGGTGCAGATGCCCGACAGCTTCTTTGATGTGGCCATCGGCAATGTGCCCTTTGGGGATTTCAAGGTGCTGGACAAGCGGTACGATAAGCATCATTGGCTGATCCACGATTACTTTTTCGGCAAGACACTGGATAAGGTCAGACCCGGTGGTATTGTGGCGTTCATCACCAGCAAGGGCACGATGGATAAGGAAAACTCCGCCGTGAGGAAACACCTTGCACAGCGGGCTGACCTGATCGGTGCCATCCGTCTGCCAAACACCGCTTTCAAGCGCAATGCCGGAACGGAAGTCACCAGCGATATTCTGTTCCTGCAAAAACGTGACCGGATGACGGACATCGAACCGGACTGGGTGCATCTGGATAACGATGCCAATGGCATCCGCATGAATAGCTATTTTGTGCAGCACCCGGAAATGATCCTTGGTGAAATGGTCATGGAGTCCACCAGGTTCGGCATGGACAGCGTGTGCCGCGGGGATGAAAATGCTGACCTGTCCGAGCTTCTGCAGGGAGCCATCAGCAACATCCATGCCCAGATCACCGAGTACCAGCAGGAGGAACTGGAGGAGGAAGATAACTCTATCCCCGCCGATCCCAATGTGCGCAATTTCAGTTACACCATTGTTGACGGCAAGGTGTACTTCCGGGAGAACAGTCGTATGAATCCCGTGGAGGTTTCCGTTACGGCGGAGAACCGCATCCGGGGCATGATTGCCCTCCGGGATTGTGTGCGCAGGCTCATTGACTTCCAAACTGAGGGCTATCCCGACGAGGACATTCAGAAGGAACAAGAACGGCTCAACACACTGTACGATGACTATACGAAAAAGTATGGTCTGCTGTCCAGCCGGGGCAACAGCCTTGCCTTCGGTGAGGATTCCAGCTACTTCCTGCTTTGTTCGCTGGAGGTGCTGGACGAGGAGGGCAACTTCAAGCGCAAGGCGGATATGTTCACCAAACGCACTATCCGCCCTCATGTTGCCGTTACTTCCGTGGATACCGCCAGCGAAGCCCTTGCTGTGTCCATTGCGGAAAAAGCGCGGGTGGATATGCCCTTCATGGCAGAACTGTCCGGGAAAACCGAGCAGGAACTGGAAACAGAGCTGGCAGGTGTTATCTTCCGGGATGTGAACTGCGCCGAGCGAAAAGAGGAAATCCCGGTTGCTTTCGTGGATTTGGAGCGGTATGCCTTTGTCACAGCGGACGAATACCTCTCCGGCAATGTGCGGCGGAAGCTGCGTATGGTGAAAGCCTTGCAGGAGGTTTTACCACCCGAAAAGAAAGAACTGCTTACCCGGAACATTGATGCTCTGACTGCTGTCCAGCCGGTAGATCTGACTGCCGGTGAAATCGGTGTCCGCATTGGCGTCAACTGGGTGCCGAAAGAAATCTACGAGCAATTCCTGTATGAGGTAATCGGCACCAGCGCCTACGCACGGGACAAAATCCATGTGCTGTATTCGCCTCATTCCGGCGAGTGGAATGTGACCAACAAATCCTTTGACGGCAGCAATATCAAGGCGGTCACCACCTACGGCACCAAGCGCATCAATGCCTACCACATTTTTGAGCAGACCCTGAACCAGAAGGATGTCCGCATTTATGACACCAAGATAGATGCGAACGGAAATGAAGTCCGGGTACTGAACAAAAAGGAAACCGCCATTGCCCAGGATCGGCAGGAGCTGATCAAGGCCAAGTTTGCGGAATGGGTTTGGAAGGACATTGACCGCCGGGAGCGGCTGTGCGGCATCTACAATGAAACCTTCAATGCCATCCGCCCCCGCGAATACGATGGTCAGCACATCCGCTTCTCCGGCATGAACCCGGAAATCACGCTCCGAAAGCATCAGATCAACGCCATTGCCCACATCATGTACGGCGGAAATACATTGCTTGCCCACGAAGTGGGGGCAGGCAAGACCTTCGAAATTGTTGCGGCGGCGATGGAGAGCAAGCGGCTGGGTCTGTGTACCAAGTCTTTGATTGTAGTTCCCAACCACATCACAGAGCAGTGGGCGGCAGAATGGCTCCAGCTTTATCCCTCTGCGAATATTCTGGTTGCCACCAAAAAGGACTTTGAGACCAAGAACCGTAAGAAGTTCTGCGCCAGAATTGCCACCGGCGACTATGATGCCATTATCATCGGTCACAGCCAGTTTGAGAAGATCCCCATGTCCAAAGAGCGGCAGGAGATTATTCTCCGGCGTCAGATCGACAGCATCTTAGACGGCATCCGAGAAGCCAAGCGGAACCATGCGGAAAATTACTCCATTAAACAGATGGAGCGCACCCGGAAATCCCTGGAAAATCGGCTGGCCAAGCTGAACGACCAGAGCCGCAAGGATGATGTGGTAACCTTTGAGCAGTTGGGCGTTGACCGCATCTTTGTAGATGAGAGCCATTATTTTAAGAACTTGTTTTTGGCGACAAAGATGCGGAATGTGGGCGGTATTGCCCAGACAGAAGCGCAAAAGTCCTCGGATTTGTTTATGAAGTGCCAGTATCTGGACGAGATCACCGGAGGGCACGGCGTGATTTTCGCCACCGGCACCCCCATCTCGAACAGTATGGTCGAGCTTTACACCATCCAGCGGTATTTGCAGTACAGCACCCTGGAAGAAATGGGGCTTCTGAACTTCGATGACTGGGCAGCAAACTACGGGGAAACCGTTACCGCCATTGAGCTGTCCCCGGAGGGCAGCGGCTACCGCAGCAAGACACGGTTTGCTAAGTTCTACAATCTGCCGG
>CAMCCS010000001.1 GCA_945873295.1 uncultured Clostridia bacterium | reverse complement strand
GCAGATGGCCATATTGCCGGGCAGGGTCCAGATGGTGGTGGTCCAGATCACGAAGAAGGTTTTGCTCAGGTCAAAGCCGGAAAGCTTACCCAGATCGTCCGCCATGGGGAACTTCACATAGACCGTGGTGCAGGGATCATCCTGATATTCGATATCCGCTTCCGCCACTGCGGTGACACAGTAGGGACACCAGGTCACGGGCTTCAGGCCCTTGTAGATATAGCCCTTATCGAACATCCGGCCAAAGACCTTGACCTCCTGGGCCTCAAAGTGGCGGTCCATGGTGCGGTAGGGGTGTTCCCAGTCGCCAACTACACCCAGACGTTTGAAGCCGGACATCTGCTTCTGGATGAAGTCCTCGGCAAACTCTGCGCAGGCTTTCCGAAACTCCGGCACGGACATGTCCTTGTTCAGCTTCTTCTTGGAAGTTTCGATGGCCCGCTCGATGGGCAGGCCGTGGTTATCCCAGCCGGGAACATAGGGGGTGTAATAACCCATCATGGCATGGCTGCGGACAATGAAATCCTTCAGGGTCTTATTCAGAGCATGGCCCATATGGATATAGCCGTTACTGAAAGGAGGGCCGTCATGGAGCACAAAAGGAGGAAGATCCTTGTTCTTCTCCAGCATGGTGTTGTAAAGGTCCTGTTCTTCCCAGCGGCTCAGCATTCCCGGCTCCCGGGCGGGGAGACCAGCTTTCATGGGAAAGTCGGTCTTGGGGGTGATGATGGTATTTTTATAGTCCATTGGAATTTGCCTCCGTTCATGATATTAGGGAAGCTCTGAATATTGAAGCAAGAGCTGACAGCAGAAGCTTTTGGTCCAGACGAAAGCTTGGAAAACAGCGGAATACTTTGTGTATTTCCTGCTTTTCAAGCTGTACGGATGGAGCAAAAGATTCGCTGCTCAGCCGCAGCCGAATTGTTCAGAGCTTCCTCAGAAAAAACGCGCCTTTGCCTCCTGTAAGAGACAAAGGCGCGAAAACCTCTGCGGTACCACTCTTGTTCCGGATTTCTCCGGCACTTTATTAGGGAACCTCTGAATAAATCGTCTTCGGCTTAAGCAGCGGATCTTTTTCTTCCTCAGCGCAGTTTGGAAAATCGGAAATACATACAGTATTCCTCGCTTTCCCAAACTTTCTGAGGAAGTAAAATCTCTCGCTGTCAGCTCTCGCCGATTTAATCAGAGCTTCCTTAGCGCTGTATCGGGCGCGTCCGGCGCAGCCTACTTGCCCCGAGGGGCGTTGGGTGCGCTGCTCAGAGGGGATAAACCTGGGGGATGCCCACTGCCTTGCACCGTCCGGCAGCTCTCTGGAGAGCAGGATCCCGAGGCTCGTGTCCTCGTCAATGCATTTTTATATTTTTACCGCTGGGTGGGGTCGTAGTTCCGGCCAAACTGCAGGTTCAGAGCGGAAAAACGGCTGGTGGTTGCCTCGCTGGCAGGATGCTTGGGCGCAGCCTTGGGCGCGGTGTCAACGGTAGTGCCCACCAGGGCTTCTAAGTTCTGGGAGATCTCATCGGCCACAGCGTCGCTGTCGTATTCCATCTCGGTGCTTTTAGCAGGGGCAGCCTTGGGGGCCTCAGGGGCAGGGTTGGCGCTCTTGATCCGCTCCAGAGCCTGGATGCAGGAACGCATCTGTTCCTGGATCTCCCCAATCTTGGTGTTGGCGGTGCGGCGGGCTTCCTCCAGACGGACGTTTTCGGCGGCCACCAGGGCATCGTTCTGGGCGGAAACCTGGACGGGCGCAGCCTTGGGCATCGCCTGGGCGGCAGCCTGTGCCTGGCTCATCATCTGGGCGCACTTGGCCTCAGCTTCTTTAATCATCTTCTCAGCGGTCTTCTGGGCGTTGGCGGCAGATTCCTTCATGGCCTTTTCGTTCTTGCGGTACTCTTCCAGCTTGCCCACCAGAACGCGCATTTTGCTCTTAAGCAGGGCGTTTTCCTTGTAAAGGGTTACATAGTCCTCGGTGAGGGGCTCCAGAAATTCATCGACCTGCTGCATATTGTAGCCGCCGAAGGTAGCCTTCCCGAAAGAAATCTGATCAATTTGCTGCGGAGTAAACATGAGTATTCCCCTTTCGGTCCTGAATTAATAAATATTTTTCGAATATTCTCAGACGTAGCTCTCAACCTCAGCCTGCAGCGCTTCCAGGTCGCCCACAATGTCCATATTGTGGGGGCAGAAGAGGTAAGCGGACTGGGCGATTTTCTTCACATCGCCGTCCAGAGCATAGACACAGCCGGACAGGAAGTCCACCACCCGTCTGGCCATAGCCTTGTCCACATTTTCCATATTGACAATGACCGCCCGGCGGTTGCGCAGATCGTCGGCAGCCTTGGAGGTATCATTGAAGCTGTTGGGCCGGAAAAGAACGACCTCCTGCTTATTGGTGACGGAGGAATTCATATTCAGCACGGTTCCGTTGAAGCCGGAGGAGGCCATGGAGCTGGCGGAAGCGGGGGCTACGCTGCCGAAGCCATAATCGTCATCTTCTTCCTCTTCGGGCTCGGGAGCGGGGGCGCTGCGGCGGGAACTTACGCGGGAGCTGGGACGCCGTGCAGGCTGCTCGGGTTCATCGTACTCCTCTTCGTAGTCTTCGTCTTCGTCGTAATCATCATATTCATCATCGGCGTAGGGCTGGGCAAATTTCTTTACGTTATCCCAAAAACTCATTTCTATTTATCCTCCCATATGTTCACATCATACTTGATGAAGCTTGGCATAGTCTCTGGCGCCAAAAATCGCGGTGCCGACCCGGATCATGGTGCTGCCGCACCGGATCGCGTCAGGGTAGTCTTCGGACATGCCCATGGACAAACAGTCCACCTTGACATTATCGTATTTTTTGGCCCGTATGTCAACATAAAAATGGAACATTTTTTGAAAAAATTTCAGGTTTCCTCCCGATTCCTGGCAAATTGGGGGAATCGCCATGAGTCCTCTCATACAAACGTTCGGAAAACTGCCCATTTTTTCCACCAGGGGAAAAATTTCTTCCTCCCGAAAACCGGTCTTTGACGCTTCCTGGCCGATATTGATTTCCAGAAGAATGTCCTGCCGGATGCCCTGGCGGGCGGCTTCCCGGTCAATAGCCTCCAGAAGCCGGAGGCTGTCCACGCTCTGGATAAGGTCCACCTTGCCCACCACCTGGCGTACCTTGTTCGTCTGCAAGTGGCCGATGAAGTGGACAGGGACCCCACGGTAGGCATCTTCACTCTGCTTTTTTGTCAGCTCCTGGACCCGGTTTTCCCCGCAGCAGTCCACCCCCGCGCGGATGGCCTCCCGGACGGCGGCAGCGTCATTCATTTTTGTGGCGGCACAGAGCTGTATGGTGCCGGGATCCCGGCCGGCTTCCCGGGCGGCGCGCTCCATTTCTGAGCGGATGCGGGCAACGTTTTGGGCTATGGACATGAAAGTTACCTCTCTTTCTTCTTTGGAAACGAAAAAAGCGGCGGGATAGAACCGCCGCTTTTCAGGTGGAGATTACACGGTAGCAGCAGCGGCCTTTAGCGGCCGGATGGGGGCAAGGGTGGAGATGGCGTGCTTGTAGATCATTTGCTGCCGCCCGTCCGTCACCAGCACCACCACAAAGCTGTCGTAGCCTGTGATTGTGCCCCTGAGCTGGAATCCGTTCATCAGGAACAGTGTCACCGGGACCTTGTCCCGGCGCACTTCCTTCAAAATGGCATCCTGTAAATTCACTTGTTCTGTCATATGTATACCTTCTTTCTTGCTTCAAATAGGGTATACACATCCTAGCATGTTTCAGTTGTCGAATTCCTGAAGAATCTGTCGGGCCTGACGGATTATTTCATCCGGTATACCGTCTTCCTCCCGGACGATCCAGTGTATAGCCTGGTTCCGACGGAACCAGGTCAGCTGCCGTTTGGCATAGCGCCGGGAGGATTGGCGGACCTCCGCGGCGGCGTCACAAAGCGCGCGTTCCCCCCGGAGTACGGGTAGAAACTCCTTGTAGCCGATGGCCTGCATGGCCGTGCAGCTCTCCGGAATACCGCTTTCCAGAAGGGAGCGGATCTCCTCCAGCAGCCCCGCTTCCAGCATGATTTCCACGCGCCTGTCGATCCGGCGGTAGAGGGCTGCCCGGTCGGAAAAGTCCAGCCCCAGCCAGATGGGGCGGTATTTAGGGGGTATCTCCCGGGTCCGCCGGTTGTGCTCGGTAATCGTAATGCCGGTCTCCCGGTAGACCTCCAGGGCCCGGATGATCCGCTTGCGGTCACTGGGATGGAGCCGTCCGGCACTTTCCGGGTCGATCTGGGCCAGTTCCGACAGAAGGCTTTGGGTGCCCTCCGCCTCCGCCCGCTTTTCCAGGGCCTCCCGGACACCGGTGGAGGGAAAGGGGGCAAAAGCGTTTCCCCGGATCAGGGAATCCATGTAAAGGCCGGTGCCGCCGGCAATGATGGCGGTCCTGCCCCGGGCGATAATGTCGTCCACGATGGGGGCTGCCTGGGCGCAGTAGCGGCTGACGGAGAAGTCTTCCCAGGCCTCCGCCACATCCAGCATGTGGTGGGGAATGCCCTGCATTTCTTCGGCAGTAGGCTTTGCGGTGCCGATGTCCATGCGTTTATACACCTGCATGGAGTCGCAGGACACCACCTCGCCGTTCAGTTCCTTTGCCAGCTCCACGGCAAGAGCGGTTTTTCCGGAGGCCGTCGGCCCGGCAATACAAATGATGTTGTTCATAGGGCCTCCTGTTCTGAGGGTCCGAAGATGGTCAGCCTGCGAGAAAATGTAACGGAAAATTGGAATTTATCGAATTCCCGGTCATTGCGAGCCAGTGATCACACTGGCGTGGCAATCTCCTGGATAGGAGTATAATTTCTCGTGGAAGAATTCCGGAAAAGGGCAGGTTAGAACAGTCTGTATGACGATAAGCTGCCCGGAATTCGATGGAGATCCCCACACCAGTTTGAGAACTGGTTCGGAATGACAGTGTTATTCGATCCCCTGGCTTCCTTCTGCAAATCCCAATTTGCTTTCTTCCGGACCTTTCTGGATTAGGTCCGCTTAAACTGCTTTTCCAGGTTCTTTTTGCTCAGGGAGATGCAGATGGGTCTGCCGTGGGGGCAGTATTTCAGGTCCTCCCGGGACATAACCTGGGCGGCAACGGCAAGAAGCTCCTGTTCGTCGTTTTTCCAGCCGGCCTTGATGGCGGCTTTGCAGGCTACCGTGTGGAGTAGTTCGTCCCGGACGGTGTCCGGTTTTTCCCGCCGGCCGGAAAGGAGGGAATCGGCCAGGGCTTCCAATGTTTCGGCTGCGTCCTCCGGGCTTAAATCCATGGGAATCTGCCGGAGCAAAACCGTATTGTCTCCGAATTCTTCGATTTCAAACCCCAGCTCTGCCAGCATATCCCGATTGGCCAGCAGCTCCCCGGCGGCGGTGGGGCCGAGACGGACGCTGACGGGAGCCAGAAGCAGCTGACCGGAGATCTTTTCCTGATTGGCTTTCAGCTTTTCAAAGAGGATCCGCTCGTGGGCGGCGTGTTTGTCGATGAGGTAGGCTTCCTCACCCTGCTCCACGAGAATGTAGGTGCGGTACAGCTCACCCACCATCCGCCAGGGGGTGTCCTCCGGCAGGGGGAGCGCCGCCTGTTCCGGTTCCGCTGGTGTCTCGGGAGCGGTTTCCGGTAGGAAGGACGGCTCCTGGAAGGGCAGCTCCGGATCTTTTTCCGGCAGGGGAGCGGGCGTGGGGATACTTTCCGGCGGGACCATTTCCGGCAGCGGTGTGGGCAGGGGGGTGCTTTCTTTTTCCGCTTTCGGAAGCGGTGCCGATGCTTTGGGCAGGATCACCTTTTCCCGGATAACAGCGCAGTCGTTTCCCGTAAGCTTTGCGGCGGCAGCGGAGGCCGCGGAAGGATCCGGACGGGGGGCGTCCTTCAAAGCGCCGGAAAAGGCCTTGTATTCCTCCGGGGTCATGGTTCGGAAGAAATCCTGCCTGGGCTTTCCGGCGGCGGAGGGAGCCTGCTGGGGCTTGGGAGCCGGAGCCTTTTCCGGGAAGCGTACCTGAGGACGGTCCGGGGTGCCGTTCAGGGCGGCAAGGCAGCCGTAGTGCAGGCAGTCGAATACATTTTTCTCGTTGAGGAATTTCACCTCCGTCTTTGCCGGGTGAACGTTCACATCCACGGCAGAGCTCGGAAGGTGAAGATGGAGCACGCAGGCGGGGAACTTGCCCACCATGATCTGGTTCCGGTAGGCTTCCTCCAAAGCGGCAATGAGAAGCTTGGACCGGACCGGACGGTCATTGACAAAAAAGGTCTGCAGGCTTCGGCTGGGCCGGGCGTCGGTGGGTCTCGAAATAAAGCCCGTCAGACGGTAATTCTCCCAGCTGCTGTCCACCGGGATCATTCTGGCGCAGTCCCTGCCGTAGACGCAGTACACTGCCGCTTCCAGGCCGCCGTTTCCCGGGGTGGAGAGGACCTGCTTTCCGTCCCGGAGGAACTGGATGGCGGCTTCCGGATGGGCCAGGGCCTGCAGCTGCACGGCGGAGGCCACACGGCTTCCCTCCACCGTATCGGATTTCATGAATTTCATCCGGGCAGGGGTGTTGTAGAAAAGGTCCCGGATGATGATGGTGGTACCCTCCGGGCATCCGGCTTCGGATTCCGCAATAATTTTTCCTGCTTCCAGCCGGAGACTGGTACCGGAAATGGCCCCCTTGGGCTTGGTGAGCAGATCGATGCGGCTGACGGAGGCAATGGCGGCAAGGGCTTCTCCCCGGAAGCCCATGGTGCCAATGGAAGCAAGATCCTCCGCGGTACGGAGCTTGGAGGTGGCGTGGCGGAGGAAGGCGGTTTTTGCATCCTCGGGGCCCATGCCGCAGCCGTTGTCCGTGACCCGGAGGAAGGTCATGCCGCCGTCCCGGATCTCCACGGTGATCTTGTCCGCTCCCGCGTCCACGGCGTTTTCCAGAAGCTCCTTGACCACGCTGGCGGGACGTTCCACCACCTCGCCGGCGGCGATCAGGTTGGCTACATGGGGGGAAAGCTGCTGGATAATCTGCATGAACTCACCTCATTTCGTAGATGCCCCAGGCATTGACCAGGGCGTGGATCAGGATGGGGGCGAAGATGGTGTCGGATTTGGCATAGCTCCAGGCAAGGCACAGCCCGGCGGGCAGATATTGCAGGAAGCACAGCACCAGGGTCAGGGGAGAGGCGCTGCCGATAAAGCCCAGAATGTGAATCAGGGCAAAGACCGTTGTGGACACGGCATAGCCCAGCCAAAGGGCTTTCTTGGCAAAGGTCTGGAAGAACAGGCCCCGGTAGAAGCATTCCTCCGCCGGCGGGACCAGCACAATGGTGCCCAGGGCAGTCAAGTACCGGCTGCTTAGGTGCAGGCCGGAAATAAAGGCGTCATTGGTATTCCGGAAGCCCGGGTCAAGCTGGTGGATGCACCAGCCGATGCATTTGCTCAGGGCAAAGTAGGCAACAAGGCCCAATATCACCGCCTGACAGAAATAGGCGGGGTGGGCGATAGCTGCCCGGGCAGACCGGGCCAGAAAGGAATGAAAGATCAGCAGCACAGCCAGAAAATTCATCAGAAAGAAAGTGAAGTTCAGCTCCGCCTGGCTCAGGGGTCGGGACAAAAGCGTATTCACAGCGGGGAGTAAGCTGGGCAGCAGAAAAAACTGGAATGCCCACCAGCCCCAGCCCCATACGGCTTCCGTGCCGGTGATGCGGGGGGATGAAAGTGTCTTTTTTCCCATATCAGTTCAGCATTTTACGCAGTTTGTACAGTTCGTTCATGGCTTCGATGGGGGTCAGGGTCTCCACCTGGATGCCGCGCAGGGCGTCGCAGACCTGGCGGTCCGTAATGTCCAGCATGCTGACCTGATCCTCCGGCTCCTTTTTCGTGCTTTTGGGGGCGGCAGTTCCCTCCGCCTCCAGCTCACCTAAGATCTCCCGGGCCCGGGTGATGACAGCCCCGGGCAGGCCCGCCAGCTTGGCGACCTCGATGCCGTAGCTGTCGTCGGTGGCGCCGGGGACGATCTTGCGCAGGAAGATCATCTGGTCGCCCCGCTTTTTCACGGCAATATTGTAGTTTTTCACATTGGCCAGCTGGTTTTCCAGGGCGGAAAGCTCGTGGTAGTGGGTGGCAAAGAGGGTTTTCGCTCCCAGCCGCTTGGGATTTGCGGCGTATTCCAGCACCGCCCGGGCAATGGCCATGCCGTCGTAGGTGGAGGTGCCCCGCCCGATTTCGTCCAGAATGAGCAGGCTCCTTGCGGTGGCGTATTTCAGAATGGAGGCTACCTCCGCCATCTCCACCATAAAGGTGGACTGGCCGGATGCCAGGTCGTCACTGGCGCCAATCCGGGTAAATACCCGGTCCACCAGGCCGATCCGGGCGCTGCGGGCGGGGACAAAGGAGCCCATTTGGGCCATGAGGACAATGAGGGCCACCTGGCGCATGTATGTGGATTTACCGGCCATATTGGGGCCGGTGATGATGGAGACCTGGTTGTCGTTACCTCCCAGGGAGGTGTCGTTGGGGACGAAAAGGGAATCCCGGAGCATGGCCTCCACTACGGGGTGGCGGCCGTCGGTAATGGAAATTTCCCGGCCCAGGGTGATCTCCGGGCGGCAGTAGCCCCGCTGCACCGCCACCGATGCCAGGGAGCACAGGGCGTCCGCCGCCGCAACGGCAGCCGCGGTGGCCTGCACCCGGCTTGCTGCGGCGGCCAGGGTCTCCCGCAGCTGGGTAAAAATCTGGTATTCCAGGGCGGTGAGCCGGTCCTTGGCGGTAAGTACCTGGTTTTCCAGTTCTTTCAGCTCCTGGGTGATGTAGCGTTCACAGTTGGCAAGGGTCTGCTTGCGGACATAGTTTGGGGGTACCTGATCCATGAAGGACTTGGATACCTCAATGTAGTAGCCGAACACCCGGTTGAAGCCCACCCGCAAGGTGCGGATGCCGGTCTTCTCCCGTTCGCTGGCTTCGATTGCGGCAATGGTGCCGGAGCCGCCCTCCATAATATCCCGGAGCCGATCCGCTTCAGCGTTTGCCCCCTTGCGGATGATGCCGCCCTCCCGAATGGTCAGGGGTGGGTCGTCCACGATGGTGTTTTCGATCATGGCAGCGCAGTCGTCCAGTGGGTCGATGGCGGAAACCAGCTTTTTGATGAGAGGCGCGTCCAGTTTTTGGAGCTGCTGTCTTACGGTGGGCAGAGCGCGAAGCCCCCGGGCAAGGCCCAGCAGGTCCCGGCAGTTGACGGTTCCCGTGACGATCCGGGTCATGACCCGTTCCAGGTCGGTAACATCCTTCAGGGCTTCTTCCAGCTCGCCCCGGACGATGGAATTTTCCACCATGGCTTCCACGGCACCGTGGCGGCGGGTGATCTCACCGGGGTCCAGGAGGGGCTTTTCCAGCCAGCTCCGGAGCATCCGCCCGCCCATGGCGGTGTGGGTCTTGTCCAGCACCCACAGAAGGGAACCCTTTTTCTCCTTGGAGCGCATGGTCTCCGTCAGCTCCAGGTTCCGGCGGGCGTCCAGATCCAGCTCCATAAACCGTCCGGTGGTGTAGTATTGAATCTCGCGGATATGAGCCAGGTCATTTTTCTGCAGAGTCAGCAGGGTGGAAAGGAGGGCTCCCGCGGCAATGACCGCGGCGGGCAGGGCCGCAAGACCCAGCTGCACCATATCCTTGCCAAAGTGATGGGAAAGGCAGCCTTCGCAGCTTTCCGCCTGAAAGACATCCGGGGTGCCCTCGTCCACACAGCAGCCGATCCGGCGGAACAGGGCGTCCTGAATGGTTTCACAGTCCGTCCCCGAACCGAAGCGCAGAACCTCGGCGGGGGAGAACCGGCCCAGCTCCGAGGCAACGTTCTGGGGATCGGTACAGACGGTGACAAAAAACGCGCCGGTGGACACATCACAGAAGGCAAGACCGAATTTGCCGCCCTCCCCGTAGATGCAGCCCATATAGTTGTTTTTGCTCTCTTCCAGCATGCAGCTTTCCGTCACGGTGCCGGGGGTGACGATGCGGGTAATATCCCGCTCCACCAGGCCCTTGGCGGTAGCGGGGTCTTCCATCTGCTCGCAGATGGCAACCTTGTAGCCCTTCTGCACCAGCCGGGCGATATAGGAGTCCACACTGTGGAAGGGGACGCCGCACATGGGGGTCTGTTCCTCCTTGGGCTTATTACGGTCCCGGGTGGTGAGGGTCAGGTCCAGCTCCCGGGCCGCCAGGAAGGCGTCCTCATTGAACATTTCATAGAAATCCCCCAGGCGGAAGAAAAGAATACAGTCCTGGTGCTTCTCTTTCATTGCCCGGTACTGCCGCTGCATGGGGGTGAGGTCTGTGGTGGGTGTAGCCATGATCGCTCCGTTTCTGCCGCGAAGGCGGCGGGAGAAGTGGATTTGAAATAAAGCCTTTTATTCGGCGGAAAGAAGCTTCCCCGTCAGGCTCCAGGTGGTGGCGCCGGTAATGGTAATGTTATGAAAATCACCGATGAGGGAGGCATCTCCCGGGAAGCGGACCAGCCGTCCGCCTTCGGTACGGGCGGTGAGCAGGTCACCCTCCTGCCCGTCCACAAGACAGCGGAAAGTCTTTCCGATATAAGAACTATGGATTTCCTGGGAAATCTCGTTCTGCACCGCGCAGAGCCGGTCAAAGCGCCGGTTCTTTTCCTCTTTCGGCGTGGGGTCTTCCATTTTTGCCGCGGGAGAACCCTCCCGGGGGGAGAAAATGAAGGTAAACAGGCTGTCGTAGCGCACCTGGCGGATAAGGGAAAGGGTTTCCTCGAATTCTTCCTCGGTTTCTCCGGGGAAGCCTACGATCACGTCGCTGGTGAGGACCAGGTCCGGCATGATAGCCTTGGCGGTAAGGGCCTTATTCAGGTACTGCTCCCGGTCATAGTGCCGGTTCATGGCTTTGAGCACCCGGCTGGACCCGGACTGGAAGGGAAGGTGGAGCTGCTTTGCGATTTTGGGACTGGCAGCCATAGCTTCAAACAGCTTCCGGGATGCGTCCCTGGGATGGCTGGTCATAAACCGGATAAGAAAGTCTCCGTCGATTGCGGCAATGGCAGTCAGCAGATCGGCAAAGTCCATGCCGCAGTCTAAGTCCTTGCCGTAGGAGTTGACATTCTGCCCCAGCAGGGTGATCTCCTTGCACCCGTTTTCCACCAGGCACCGGCACTCGGCAAGAATGTCCTCGGGCCTGCGGCTGCGCTCCCGGCCCCGGACATAGGGGACGATGCAGTAGGTACAGAAATTATTGCAGCCGTACATAATGGAAACCCAGGCTTTCAGGGCATTATCCCGCACCTGGGGGATCCCCTCGGCAATGGAGCCGGGCTCATCGGTAATATAGAACTGCCGTTTCTTTTCCGTCAGGACCCTGCAGAGGATCTCCGGAAACTGCCACAGATGGTGGGTGGAGAAAACACCGTCCACATAGGGAAAGCTTTTCCGGATCCGCTCCGAGACATGGGGCTCCCCCGCCATACAGCCGCACAGGAAGATCTTCTGCTCCGGATGACGGCGCTTGGTGTGGGTCAGAGCTCCTAGATTGCCGAAAACCCGCTGCTCGGCGTGCTCCCGGATGGCGCAGGTGTTCATCACTACAATATCCGCGCCCTCGGCGCTTGACACGATGGCATAGCCGCACTGCGCCAGATACCCCCGTATTTTTTCTGAATCCGCCTCGTTCTGCTGGCAGCCGTAGGTCTCCACATAGGCTGTGGGGGTCCTGCCCTGCCTTACCCAGTAGGCGGCGATCCGGTCGCAGAAAGCAAACTGCTCCTGAAGCTGCTCCGGGGTGATCACGGTGGTTTTTGTGTTCATGGCGTTCTCTCCTTATAATGCTTCGACAATAAATCATACCATTTTTCCCGCGGTTTTGCAAGTGCTCCCGGGAGAAAAGATGGGCCAGGGGATTGCGCTGCGGAGGATTTTCAAAAAAAGGAAATATTGATGAACTGCTTGCATTCTTCCTGTGTCCGTGGTAAACTAAAACACATGCAATTGTATGCAATATGTCGATTCCATTTCTATGGAGAAAGAGGTTTTTATGGACGAACAGGAAAAAAATTCCGGTGAAATGACTCCGGAGGTTCCCGGGGAGGAAACTGTGCCCCAGGCACAGGATATCCAGCCGGAGGTATGCAGTGCTCCGGAAAAGCCGGAGGAAGCGCCTGCCGGGGAAAGTGAAACATCCGGAGAAAGTGAAACCTCCGGGGGAACCGAAGCTTCCGGAGAAAGCACCGAAGCAGCCGGCGAAGCGCCCGGGAAGGACGCGGAGGAAAAAGAGGAACAAACTTCTGACGCGGCTGCGGCGGAAATCAAACCGGGCATGAAAGCGACCCCCGGAAAGATTGCCCTGGCGGTGGCGTTTGTGGTGGTGCTTGTGGCTGCCCTTATCGCCGTGGTAGTCAGCAGCCTTGGCAGCAAAAATGCCGGGACGGCCGATGAAACGGAAACAGCTCCGTCTTCGCAGACGCAACAGGCCGAGCCGACAGAGGAAACCGCGGAAGCTGTGGAATATACCATCCCTGCCGACGGCAATCCCGACGATGTTACCTGCAAGGGAAGCTATACCGCCTCCGACGCGGATGTGATTGCTGCCCGGGATACCGTGGTGGCGACTGCCGGAGAATATGAACTTACGGTTGCCGAGCTTCAGGTCTACTACTGGATGCAGGTGCGGGAGTTCCTTTCCCAGTACGGCTATTATCTTGCCTACTTCGGTCTGGACCACACACAGGGTCTGGATACCCAGCTGTGTCCTGCTGTGGAGGGCCAGACCTGGCAGCAGTATTTCCTGGACCAGGCGCTGCTGTGCTGGCAGAGCTACCAGTCCATGGCTGCTGAGGCGGAAAAGAATGGTGTGCAGATGCCTGCGGAATACCGGGAAGAGATGGATGCCCTGGCGGAAGACCTAGCGCAGTCCGCGGAAAGCTCCGGGTTTGACAGCGTTGACGCTTTGGTGACGGCGATGCTGGGCGGGGCTGCCACCTACGACGATTATGTGGGGTTCCTGAACCTGTACTATGAGGGGCTCAGCTACTTCTCCCAGGTGACGGAGAGCTATTCCGTGACAGATGAGGAGATTGAGGCCTTTTTTGATGAGAATGCGGCGATCTATGAGGAGAACGGCATCACCAAGGACGATGTCCTTGTAAACGTGCGCCACATCCTGATCATGCCCGAGGGAGCGACCAGCGACACCATCCGCACGGAAGAATTCTCCGACGATGCCTGGGCCGCCGGTGAGCAGCGGGCAAAGGACATTCTGGAAATGTGGAAAAAAGGCGAAATGACTGAGGAAAGCTTCGCGGCTCTTGCCAAGGAACATTCCGAGGACGGCGGCTCCAAGGATAACGGCGGCCTGTACGAGGATGTATCCCAGGGCCAGATGGTGACGGAATTTAACGACTGGTGCTTTGACGCCGGCCGTCAGCCCGGAGACTTCGACATTGTGAAGACCGACTTCGGCTATCATATCATGTATTTCTGCCAGAGCCGTCCTCAGTGGAAAGACTACGCCCGGGAAGATCTGCTGGCCCAGATGTCCAACGACTTTGTGGAAGAAACGGCGGCACGCTACCCCCTGGTGGTAAGCTACGACAAAATCCTGCTTGCCTTTGTTGACCTGGCGGCGTAACAGCGACGCTGGGCCGTATCCGGCTTTCTACGAAAAAATCGAAAAAACGCGGAGGTGCTGTAATGTCAGATAAATATAATTTGGAGGACATTATCCGCGAGGTAAATTCTGAGGATTTTCTCTCTCCGCCCACATCGACCCCCCAAAAAATCTCCCCTCCGCGGCAGCGGAAAAAGCCTCTGTGGCGCCGGATTCTCAGTGGGGTGGGCAAAGTCGCCTTTTTCCTTGTGGAGACGGTTCTGCTTCTGGCAATCGCACTGTACGGCGTTATGTATGTGCTGGCAAAAGGGCCGTCGCCGACGGCCCGGAATCTGTTTGTCATGTCTGTGCGGGAGACCAGTGCAATCGGATTTTTGGCGGATATTTTCCTGACAGAGGAGGAGATTGCCGAGATCGAGGCCGGCAGAGAAGTGGAGGAGTATGCCCAGACGGATACTTCCCTGATCACCATTGCGAAGCCGGAGGGGGACTCCCCCAAAACCGGACCCGTGGCGGATGAATGGGGCCTCATTGATGAGGACGGCGACGGGATCATTGTGGAAGCGGTGAAGGGCGAGGGCTATTCCGGCTATATGATGGTAGTGCTGGACCCTTCCCGGGTCATTATGGGCAGCGTACCGAAATCCTATGGTTCGCGCGGCTATACCGTTGCCGAAATGGTGGAGCAGTTTGACGCAGTGGCCGGAATGAATGCCGGCGGCTTTGTGGATCCTGACGGAGCGGGAGACGGCAGCGTTCCCGATTCTCTGGTGGTGTATGAGGGGCAGATTTACTATGCCGGCTCCGGAACCCGGCAGGGCTTTGTCGGCCTTGACACGGACCATATCCTGCATGTAGGCAATTTAACGGCGGAGGAAATCCGGCAGCGGAATATTGAATACGGCGTCAGCTTTGGCCCTGTGCTGATTTCCAACGGTGAAGTAGCACTGCCGGAATCCATCACAAGCGGCCTCAATCCCCGGACAGCCATCGGCCAGCGCTCCGACGGCGCGATCCTCCTGCTGGTCATTGACGGGCGGCAGGTCATCAGCATCGGCGCCTCCCTCTGGGATTTGGTGGACATCTTCCAGAAATACGGAGCGGTAAATGCCTGCAACTTAGACGGCGGATCATCTACCCTTATGTGGTACCAGGGAGACTATATCAATAATTGCGCCTCGGTAATCGGTATCCGCCCGGTGCCGACTACGTTCCTTGTCCTGAAAGAAGGGAGGGATTCCGATGGCTAAGAAAAGAGGTTCCCACATATTTTTTGTGGGGATGGTCATTTACGCGGTGATCTTTCTGGCACTGACCGCGGTTGGACTGAAATTCTTTTGGGATTTTATAGAAGCCTATGAGCAGTCCCGGCCGAAAAATACGGCAAACGCCTATCTGGAAGCGCTGACGGTGGAAAAGATGTGTGCCGGAGCTGAACCCTGGTTTTCTCAGCTTGACCATTCCATTCAGAGCGAAGAAGCGTGTATCGGGATCATCCGGGACTCTATGGGGGAGGACATTACCTACGCGAAAAAGGCCGGAGAATGCACGGACACACGACAGATTCTTGTCCTGCGCTGCGGAAAGCAGGTGATCGGGCAGATGACCATGGACGCGGTGGAAACGGATAAATACGGCTTTTCCCGATGGGAAGTGACGGATGCGGAATTTGATTTCTCCTATCTGGAAGGGAAGCCGGTTTCCGTCACCGTTCCCCAGGCGTATACGGTCAGTATCAACGGGCGTGTGCTGGATGAAAGCTATATCACGGAAAGCGGTATCCATTATGCCCTCCTGGAGGAATTCTACGATCAGTATACCTTACCCACCATGGTTACCTATCAGGCGGACCGTTTCTTGGGGGCGCTGTCATTGGAGGTATCGGACCCGGATGGAAACCCCGTATCCATCGGGGAAGATACGGATAGGAACGCCCTGCTGAATAACTGCACGGAGGCGGAACAGGAAGAACTGAAAAAGCTGACAGAGGGCTTTTTGGAAAAATATGTGCAGTACTGCAGCTCTGCAAACGGCGCCATCACCAGGAACTATTACCAGCTGAAAGCCTATCTGGTCCCTGACGGCGTGCTGGCGCAGCGGCTGCTGAGCGCGATTGACGGCCTTCAGTGGGCGCAGAGCTACTCCGACAGAATCCATTCGGTACAGATCCATCACTACGTTCGGCTGGATGCGCAGAGGTATCTGTGTGACGCCACCTATGTGGTTGATACCTACGGATTAAAAGGACTGGTGCAGACGACAAATCATATCAAGATCATCGCCGTACAGACGGAAAGCGGCCTGCGGGTCGAGGCGATGACCAGCTATTGATCCGGTCCATATCACAAGCAGCCTCTTTTTTACACATTCAGGCCCCCTCCAGTCGGAGGGGGCCTTAGCCTGTCGGAAAAACCCTTTCGGGCTTTTCCGACAAAAGGCTTGCAGTCTGCTGCGCACACTCGGTGTACGCTGTTTGCGTACACCTCGCACACTTGCAGCCTGAAAAGTATTTTCTGCCAGGTACACGCCCCGGCAGAAAATGATTCGATTTTATTTGCCGCCTCCGGGCGGCAAACTCTGCGAGGCCTTTTTGACACACTGAGGCCCCCTCCAGCCGGAGGGGGCCTGATATTTTGCACTTTTTCAGATTTCTTTCGGTTCCGGAAGAATCCTTACAGCCACCCGGCGTCTTCGGACTCCGGCTTGGGGCTGCGCATCAGGAGGTGGGAGACCACATCCCTGGCGTCCGCGCCCTCGTAGAGCACACGGTAGGCAGCCTCGGTGATGGGCATTTCAATGCCCTGCTTCCGGCTCAGATCCCAGGCGGACAGGGCGGCGTAGTAGCCTTCCACCACGGCGCCAACCTGCTCCATGGCATCCTTTGGAGATTTTCCCTGCCCAATGAGGATTCCCGCCCGGCGGTTTCGAGAGTGCATGGAGGTGCAGGTGACGATCAGGTCTCCCACGCCGGACAGTCCGGCCAGGGTTTCCCGCCTGGCGCCCAGGGAGACGCCCAGCCGGCCGATCTCCGTCAGGCCCCGGGTCATCAGCATGGCAGTGGTATTGTCCCCAAAGCCCAGGCCAGCAACGACACCGGCGCACAGGGCAATGACGTTTTTCAGCGCCCCTCCCAGCTCGGCACCGATGATGTCCGGGCTGGTGTAAACCCGGAAGGTGTCCGACATGAAAGCGGACTGAACGAATTCCGCCAGCGCCTTATCCGGCGACGCGGCAAGACATCCCGTGGGGATCCCCGCTGCTACTTCCTCGGCATGGCAGGGACCGGAAAGAGCGGCAACGCTGTGACCGGTTTCCTGGGCGACAATCTGGCTCATCCGAAGAAGCGTCCCCTGTTCAATCCCCTTGGTTACGGAAACCAGGGCCGCATCCGGCTCCAGGTAGGGGGCGACCTGCCGGGCGACCTGCCGCAAAGGGAAGGAGGGGGCGGCCATGACCACAAGCGGGCAATCCCTTACGCAGGCGGGGTCTGCCGTGGGGGTAATACCCTCCGGGAGAATGATACCGGGCAGCCGGGGATTGATCCGGGTAGCACGGGCTTCTTCCGCCCGGTCCAGACTTCGGAACCACAGCGCTGTCTGGATGCCGTTTTTGCACAGCAGGGTTGCCAGAGCTGTGCCCCAGGCGCCCGCACCGACAACTGCAGCTTTCATTTGCTGTCCCTCCTGTGGAAGAAGTCGGTTTTGGTTTCCTCTCCCCGAAGCAGCCGGGCGAGGTTCTGGCGGTGCATGAAGATGGCGAGCATTGCCAGCGCCACGCCGCCTGCGCAGATCCAGGATTCACCCCAGTGGAGCACCAAAAACGCGGCACCAAAGCTGAAAGCGGCCAGAATGGAGGCCAGGGAAACATAGTGGGTGATAAAATAGACGGTGGCAAATACCACGAAGATGATGAGCGCTATCCGCCAGTCGATAACAATGGCGGAGACAAAGCCGCAGACGATGCCCTTGCCGCCCCGGAAGCCCAGCAGAGCCGGGAAGTTGTGCCCCAGGGTGACGCAGATGGCTCCCAGTATGGCGCCCTCGGTTTGCAGTCCGAAAGGACGCAGAAGCGCCCCGGCAATCAGACACGCGGCAGCGGCCTTCAGACCGTCCACCAGAATGACGGCCAGGGAGAAAAGCCCGCCGTAGTTCCGGAAAAAGTTGGTAAATCCAGCGTTTCCGCTGCCGTGGAGGCGAACGTCGTCATGCTCGTGAAGCCGGGAGATCAGCACGGAACCGTTCACATTTCCCAGAAGATAACTGACCGCGGCGGCAATGATAAGGGTAAGCCACAAGCTCATTCTTCCTTGTCTCCTTTCTGCCGGATGGTAATCCGGACGGGGGTGCCCTGAAGACCGAAGACCTCCCGGATCTGGTTTTCCAGGTACCGCTGGTAGGAGAAGTGGAAAAGCCTGGCGTCGTTGCAGAAAATGACAAAGTGAGGGGGCTTGGTTCCCGCCTGGGTCATATAGTAGATCTTCAGGCGGCGGCCCTTGTCCGTGGGAGGCTGCACCCGGGCGGTAGCATCCGCCAGCAGGGAGTTAAGGGCACCGGTGGTGATCCGGCTGGTATTCTGGGCGTAGACCTCCTGAATCATGGGGAAGAGCTTGTCCACCCGGGAGCCGGTGAGGGCGGAGAGGAAAACCACGGGTGCGTAGAGCATGTAGCTCAGACCGGCGCGGATCTGCTGCTCCTGATCCCGCATGGTGTTGGTTTCCTTGTCTGCCACCGCGTCCCACTTGTTGACGACAATAATGGCAGCCTTTCCCGCCTCGTGAACGAGACCGGCGATTTTGGTGTCCTGTTCCGTGACACCCTCCTGGGCGTCAATGAGGATGAGACACACATCTGCCCGGTCAATGGCGTTGACGGAACGCATGTTGGAGTACTTCTCAATCGCGTCGTCCACCTTGCTGCGCCGGCGCATACCCGCGGTGTCGATGAAGCAATATTTCCCGGTCTCATTTTCAAAGTAGGAGTCAATGGCGTCCCGGGTAGTGCCCGCCACGTCGGAGACAATGACCCGTTCCTCACCCAGGATCCGGTTCAGCAGGCTGGACTTGCCCACATTGGGCTTACCGACGATGGCGACCTTGATCCTGCCGTCGTCCTCATCCTCTTCGCTGTCCTCGGGGATATTGGCAAGAACCCAGTCCAGCAGGTCCCCGGTGCCGTGGCCGTGGACGGCGGAGGTCTCAAACAGATCTCCGATGCCCAGACAGTAGAAATCGTATACATCGGGGTTGGTGGGGCCGATGGAGTCGCACTTGTTCACAGCCAGGGCAACGGGTTTGCCGGACTTGCGGAGCATGGTGGCCACATCCTGATCGGCGGCGGTGACACCGGTACGGACATCGGCCACCATGATAATGGCGTCCGCCAGCTCGATGCCGATCTCCGCCTGCCTGCGCATGAATTTCAGCATATCGTTTCCGGTGCCCGGCTCGATACCACCGGTGTCCACCAGCCGGAAGGTGCGGCCGCACCATTCGCAGTCGCCGTAGATCCGGTCCCGGGTAACGCCGGGGGTGTCCTCCACAATGGAGGTGCGCTGGCCGGTGAGCTTATTAAAGAGCATGGACTTTCCCACATTGGGCCGCCCGATGATCGCGACCAGAGGTTTTCCCATGAATAACACTTCCTTTCAAAAGGGGAGGGGGTACAGTCATTTGGCTGATTCTGCCAAAAATCGGCAGATACGGAAAAAGAGGAAGACATCCGCCTTCCTCTTACCGTTGCGCTTTTCCTTACTCAGCCTCGACAGTCAGAACCTGACGGCCGTTGTAGGTGCCGCAGGATTTGCAGGCTCTGTGGGGCAGAACGGGCTCACCGCACTTGGGGCAAACCGTGACGCTGGGAGCGGAGAGCTTCCAGTTGGAACCCCGGCGCTGATCGCGGCGGGCCTTGGACACTTTACACTTGGGGACAGCCATAGTGACACCTCCTTGGGTTAACTGCGCTTTTGGCAGATTCTATATGTTGTTTACCGTTCGAGCAGCTGCGCCAGGGCAGCCAGCCGGGGATCCGGCTCCTTCCGGCAATCGCACGGGCCCAGATTCAGGTTTTTGCCGCACCGGGAACACAGACCCTTGCAGTCCTCCCGACACAGAAGCTTGGAATCCAGATTCAGCACGAACACCGTCCGGACGATCTCCTCCAGGTCGGCGCAGTCACCAACCAGAGGGAAAAGATTCTCATCCTCGTCCTCTTCGCTGCTCAGCTCCGTTACCAGAACCGCGTCGATGGGAAAGGACACATCCCTTTGGAAGTCCGCCGCGCATCGGTCACAGGTTCCATGGATACGGGTGCTGACGGTGCCCTTCATTACCAGGACCCCGGCGGTGTTGCGCACCGTACCCTGGGCTTTTACAGGTTCCGTCACCGGAAAGCTGACACCGTAGCAAAGATCGCTCAGATCGAAAGATTCCAGGAAAGAAACACTGTCGCCGGGCACGGCCATTATGGGCTTCAGATCCAGCAGCATTTTGTTCCCTCCCCGTAGTCGTACCCGGATATTATATAGTACAAACCTTAGTTTGTCAAACATTATTTTGCGTTTTTTATGGAATCTATCATGAAATTATCTTTGCTGTTGGGGGAATTTTTGTCTACGGCGTTTGCCGGCGCAACCAGAGCTTCCCTCCCTTTTTCCGGTGCTGGCGGTGCAGGGTCAGACGACCGCCTTATAAGGCGGGATTGATCTATAATATGGCGTTAAACCTGGCAAAACAGTCAAATAACCGGATTTTGTTAAAAATTATCCCTCCGCTTGTTTTCCTTCGGTGCCGGTGATAAAATGGATACTGCAAGATGGCCTGCCTGTTCGGTTCTATTTTCCCTTTCCGGGACATACCATGGAACAAACCCATGGCAGGAGCCCTCTCCTGCCGGAAGAGGAGGCTGGCTATGGAGAATATTTATGAGGATATTGCCGCCAGAACCGGTGGGAATATCTATATTGGCGTGGTGGGCCCTGTGCGTACCGGAAAATCCACCCTGGTGAAGCGGATCATGGAGGTGCTGGTGATCCCCGGTATTCGGGACCCTTACCGTGCCGAACGGGCCAGGGATGAACTGCCCCAGAGCGGCTCCGGCAGGACCATCATGACGGCGGAACCGAAATTCGTCCCCGAGGAAGCGGTGGAGGTTTCCCCCGACGGCACCTCCCGGTTTCGGGTGCGGATGATCGATTCTGTGGGCTATATGGTCCCCGGGGCGGTGGGCGCCGAGGAGGACGGAAAACCCCGGATGGTCACCACACCTTGGTATGACCATGAGATCCCCATGACCGAGGCGGCGGAGCTGGGCACCAAAAAGGTGATGGAGGGCCACTGCTCCGTGGGCCTTGTGGTGACCACCGACGGAACAATTACGGACATCCCCCGGGAGGACTATCTGGAAGCGGAAAGAAAGGCCATTTCCGATATGCGCGCCACCGGGAAGCCCTTCCTTGTGATTGTCAACAGCCGGGAGCCGGAGGGCGCTGCCGCGGAGGAAGCAAAGGAAAGAATCGAAGACCGGTTTGGGATTACCTCCATGGTTGCCGACTGCCAGGCTCTGGACGAGGCGGGAATCCGGGACCTGATGCGGCAGATTCTGTATGCGTTTCCCATGTCGGAGCTGCAGGTTCACCTGCCCAGATGGATGGATGCCCTGGAACCGGAGCATCCTGTTAAGGCGGCGCTGTACCAGGCACTTCTGGAACGGGCCGGGAAAATCACGAGCCTTGGCCAGGCGGAGCAGACCCTGCGGAGCCTGCGGGAGCTTCCCCAGGTTCAGGACTATGCTCTGCGTACTGTGGATCTTGGCAGCGGCACGGTGGTCATTGCCATGGTGTTCCCGGAAGCACTGTTCTATGAGATCCTCAGCAGCCGGGCGGGAATGCCCATCCGCAATGACGGAGAGCTGCTGAAGCTCCTGACGGAGCTGAGCCGGATCCGGAAGGAATACGACAAAATATCCGATGCCCTTTCCTCGGTAAAAGCCACGGGCTACGGCGTGGTGATGCCCACAGCGGAGGAGATGAAGCTGGAATCCCCGGAGATCGTCCGCAAGGGCAGCTCCTACGGTATCAAGCTGAAAGCCGGCGCTCCCTCCATCCATATGATGCGGGTGGACATTGATACCCAGATCAGCCCCATGGTTGGGGATGAAAAGCAGTCCCAGGAGCTTATCGACTATCTCAAGGGCGAGGACCCGGAAAAGCTGTGGCAGAGCAACATTTTTGGCAAGTCCGTGTATGACCTGATTCAGGGCGGGCTGACCGCAAAGCTGGTTGGGCTGCCGGAGGATGTGCGGGATAAATTCCGGGGGACACTGACGAGAATCGTCAACGAGGGAGCCACCGGCCTCATCTGCCTGATTTTGTAGGAAATTTCTTGACAGGAAGAATGTTGGGGAATAAAATAAAGAAAAAACAAAGGAGGACCCATTATGGATAAGACCACCATCGTATATCTGTGGAAAGACCGGAAGCGTCATCTGGGACTTCCCCTGAGCTTTACCCGCTATGCGCTTTCGGAGGACCGGCTGTTCCTTTCCGTCGGCCTTTTCAACATCCGGGATGAAGAGGTTCTGCTGTACCGGGTGCGGGATATTACCACGAGACGGACCCTGTGGCAGCGGCTTTTCGGTGTGGGTACGATCACTGTGGCATCTTCCGACAAGACGATGCCCACCCTGGTTTTGCAGAATGTCAAGGATCCCACTATGGTCAAGGAGCTGCTCCATAAGAGCGTTGAGGAAATTAAAATCCGCCGCCGGGTCCGTGTGGGTGAGATTATGTCCAATGGCTGTAATCACGATCATGACGACGATGATGACGAGCTGGATGATGACGATCTGGACGATGATACCTGATTTTTTCCCCGCCGGTTCCCGGCGGGGAATTTTTGCATTCGATTGGCTGAAGCGGGGGAGGGATACGCTGGCGGCAGCCTTTCTGGGGATACTTTCGGTTATAAAAAGCTTCCAAGCCATAGGAAAGAAAATGGCTTGGAAGCACGTAAAACTCGGCGTGGGCCGCCGATAGGGAAAAGGCGGTTACAGTCTCTTTTCAAATCCGCCGTGGATCATGGGGCCTTCGAAGAATGTAACAAATGCCTGGGGATCCTGAGAATGAATGATCTCCTGCAATTGCCCGATTTCGTACTTATTCACGGCACAAAAAAGAATGTTCTTGGGATGATTGGTATAGGCACCGAAGCCTTTCCAGAAAGTGATGCCCCGCCCCATTTTTTTCATGATCTCTTCCTGTACGGTTTTTGTTTCCGTAAAGATCAGCGCTGCAACGTTGATGTTCTGGTCATGAAACTTGTCTGCTACGGTGTACAGGATTGCCACGAAGACGATGGAGTACATGGTGGTTTTGAGATTGAACAGGAACAAGCAAATAGAAAACAGCACGGCGTTGAAATAGATTGAAAGACGGCCAGTCTTGAAATCAGGATGCTTCTTCACAAGGCACATACAGGCAATGTCTATACCACCGCAGCAGCCGCTACTTCGCAGAGCAAAGCCAACACCCACACCGCAGAGAATGGCACCGAAAATGCAGTTGAGCAGGGCATCGTCTACCAGTGGCGCCTTCAGAGGGGGAAGCAGGGAGAGAATCGCTGTCTGCACGATCAGAGAAATGCCGGTTTTTATGCAGAATTGTCGACTCATGATCTGGTATCCAAGGAAAAACAGCGGAATATTGATCAGAAAGTTGATTATGCCTACAATGTTCAGCTCTTCCGGCAGCGTAATCAGCTTCCGGAGAAAGTATTCAACAATCTGCGCCAGACCGATTACACCGCCAAAGTTGATCCCATTGGGGGTTACAAACAGGTAGATGCCCAACGCCAGCAGGGAAGAGCCGAAGATAAGATCCAGATACTGTCTATAAGCTTTCTTCATGGCATTCATTCTGTATTTTCTGACCGTACCAGTAGAAGGAATCTTTTTTGAATCTAGATAGATCACCGGAACCGTCATTGTGCTTGTTCACGTATACCAGTCCGTACCGCTTGTCCATTTCACCGCCGCCGGCACTGATCAGGTCAATAATGCCCCAGACAAGGTAACCCATGCATTCCACACCATCTTCCAGAATGGCTTTTTTCATTTGAGCAATGTGGGAATCGATATAATCGATGCGGTAAGAATCATGAATGGAGTTGTCCGATTCCAGCTTGTCCTCCACACCGAGACCGTTTTCTACAATAAAGAGGGGCTTATGATAGCGGGAATACAGGTCGTTCATGGTAACCCGCAGACCAACCGGGTCGATCTGCCGTCCCCATTTGGTGATGCTGAGGTAGGGATTGCGTAAAGTGGTGACGGCGTTTCCGTCTGCGACCTTCTTCAGGTGCTCAGGATTGGTGGAAATCAGGCGGGAGGAGTAGTAGCTGAATCCCAGATAGTCGCAGGTGTTTTGCGCTAAAAGCGCCGCATCCTCCGGTTTTTCTTCCAACGTGACGCCCAGCTTCTGAAAATAGTTGCGGGCAAAGCCGGAGTAACTGCCGTTCATCTGCACATCGATGAAGATATAGTTTTTGTTGTTGCAGATGCAGGCTTCCATCACGTCATTGGGATTGCAGGAATAGGGGTAGAAGCTTCCGGCTGCCATCATGCATCCGATTTTGAAATCGGGATTGATTTGTTTGCCCGCCCGGACGGCACAGGCACTTGCCAGCAGCTGATTGTGGGCAGCGTTATATACGATTTGGTTAAAATCGGGATCCTCTTTATCAACCAGCAGACCGCCGCCCAGGTAAGGAATATGGGTGATCATATTGACTTCGTTAAAGGTCAGCCAGTATTTCACCAGATCCCGGTACCTGAAAAAAACGGTGGATGCATATTTTTCGTAGAGGGAAATGAGCTTACGGCTTCTCCAGGAGCCGTATTTCTGAATCAGAGGGATGGGGACATCAAAGTGGCACAGGGTGACAACAGGTTCAATACTGTATTTGCGGCATTCAGTAAAAAGGTCTTCATAGAATAATAGGCCCTGTTCGTTTGGTGTATCTTCTTCTCCAGTCGGAAAAATCCTTGTCCAGGAGATAGAAAGCCGCAGGGCTTTGATCCCACATTCGGAGAGCAGACGAATATCGTCTTTGTAGCGGTGATAGAAGTCAGTAGCTTCCCGGCTGGGATAATAATCGTATTCGGTTTGAAGAAGATTCGTTGGATGGAGCATAGCGTTCCATCTGCCATGGGCGGCATCGGGAAGGAAATCGGAGGAGGCAGGCAGTCTGCCGTCTTCCAGATAGGCCCCCTCGCACTGGTTTGCGGCCAGAGCACCGCCCCATAAAAAGCCGGATTTCAGTTTCATAAAAACCCTCCTGAACCCTGGGAAGAAGAATCTTCCCAGGGCGGACGACAGTAACATCAGTTCTTCTTTTTCAGAGTCTCTTCGTCAAAACCGAAGACAATGGTAAGTGCGCAGGCGGCAACGATGGTAACTACGATCGCAATGACCATGGCAAGGATGGTATCCTCAAAGATGGGCAGAGCGAACAGGGAGGAGGAACCGTATTCGTAGTTGTGGGCTCCCAGAATGGCAGCAACAATGCCGCCGATGGCACCGCCGATGGAGACAGCCCACATGGGCTTCTTCAGGGGCAGATTGAAGCCGTAGATGGCGGGCTCGGTAACGCTGGCGAAAATACAGCCGACAGCAACGGACAGAGCTTCGGACTTGATTTCCTTGTCTTTAGCCTTGATGGCAATGCCCAGAGCGGCACCGCCCTCAGCCATGTTGGACAACAGCATACCGGGACGGAAGATGGGGTCATAGCCGTTGTCAGCCAGCAGCTGGACCATGGGAGCCCCCAGGGTCATGTGCATTCCGGTCATAACCATGTAGGGGAACAGGCCCGTGAACACAGCCATAGCAATGGGACCGGCAATCTTGTACAGACCCATGATAGCGGCGGTGACATACACACCCGCCAGCTGACCCAGAGGAGCCAGTGCCAGAATGGAGACGGAGTAGGTAACAATCAGAGTGAGGGTGCCGACACAGATGGGCTTAAACACGCCGGGGATAACCTTGTTCAAACCCTTTTCCACATAATAAGCAACGATTGCCAGCAGCAAAGCGGGAAGCAGGGAACTACCGTAGCCCTTCAAAGCAACATTGATACCGAACAGGGTGACAGGTTCAGCGGCGCTGACGATGCTGGCCCATTCGGGAGCAATCAGTGCGGCGGCAACGATCATGGAATAAATGGGAGTCGCGCCCAGCTTCTTGGCGGCGCCGTAGGCTACGGTGATGGGCATGAAGTAGAACGGAGCATTGCCAACGATGCTCAGCAGCTTGTAGGTGGAAGTTGCAGCAAAGGGACCATAGATCTTGGAGATCAGCAGCAGGAAGACCTTGATCATGCCGCCCGCAATCAGAGCGGGGATCATAGGCTGCACTGCGGCAGAGACATAACCGATAATGGTCTGACCGACGGAGAGCTTCTTGCCCTTGCCGTCACCGTCCAGATTCTCGTCCACGGAACCGCCGTCACTGTAACCCAGCTTTAGCACTTCCTCATAAACCTTCAGCAGGTTCTTGCCGATAATGACCTGCAGCTGACCGCCCTGATAGGTGATGCCCAGCACACCGGACAGCTCGCCGATGGCTTTCTGATCGACCTTATCAATGTCCTTCACGGTCATGCGAAGCCGAGTCATGCAGTGAAATACGGAAGTAACGTTCTCTTTTCCACCGGCCAGACTCATAATAGATTCTGCCAGTTCCTGAAACTCTTTTGCCATATAATTTTCCTCCAAACTATTCTCCTGAACGGTGATGGACAGAATACTGCGGTTCACTTCTGCACCGACAATGCAGTCCACCTGATTCAGGGCTTCCGGATTTACCATGCCGCTGTCTTTTATGGTGATGTAAAGATGATCTCCCTCAAACCGTTTGCGGGCAATGTTTTCCGCCCCGCCGATGTGGGGTAAAATCGATTGTATTAATTCATCTTGCTTCATGGGAAATCCTCCTGATGTGTATCTTATGAAAGCGATGCGGGCCCTGCACCGCTATTCAAACAAAAATAGAATCCGGGTACAGAACGACCATGGCATACCGATCCGATCACGGCACCAAATGTTCTGTCCCCGGATAACGTCCCGTTGAAACAGGTATCGCTCCTAAACGGACAAGGATTATACGTTTTTCTGGCAAACCCGATTGATGTGCAACATAAGATAGAGAACCTCTTCATCGTTGCAGCACCAGCCTCCTGCCTTTTGCAGGTAAGCAGTTACTTTCTTTGCACACATATAGGTTTTGGGATATTCCTTTGCCAGCGACTTCACCATGCTGCTGCTTCCGTTTTCGCTCTGTGCAGAAGTCATAAGCCGCTGGATAAGATAGCGTATGTGCATGCTGAACCGGTAGTAGTTGTAACTTTCTTTGTCAAGGGTGATGTTCAGCTCTTTTTCCACAATGGAATCAATATTGTCAAGAATCTGCAGAACTTTCACGAGAGAGTGAATGTCGCTGTTTTCAAATTCCGCGTTGATGAGGTGCATGGCGATACTGACTGCTTCGGACTTGGGGAGCGAAACGCCGACATATGCCTTGAGAATATCCAGCGCCTTTTCCCCCAAATCGAATTCTTTGGGGTACAGGTGGCGGATATCATAAGCAATGGGGATCTTCAGATCCATTCCGCTGCGAAGCCGTTCCACAGCAAAATTCAAATGGTCCGCCAGGGTAAGCGGAAGGTTGGGGTTCAGGGCGGTGTTCAGGGTAACCTGTGCATCTTCCGAAATATCTGCGCTTGCCAGAAGAATTTCCTGCGGGAGAGCGCTGAGCATTTCATAGTAACGGGGCTCAATGTCATAGAAGGTTCGGTCCACTTGGGAGATATCTGTCAGCTCATAGGGGACCTTGGGAAATCCGATACCTCTTCCAATTACGATCATTTCCCGCCCCCGGGAATCCAGAGCAACTGCGGCACTGTTATTGATTTTTCGAACAATCTGCATAGCACGTATCCCCTTACCATATCTGGATAAAGAAAAACCCCGGACAGCGACCACAATCATACCTGCAAAAAAGAGCTGCAACAAGCGCCGATATTTACAAGTACAACTGCCGCTTCCGAGGAATAACGTGTTGTGAAAGAATAATATCACAAAATGTTCATTTTTTCTATTCGCTGATTGACTAATTATTAAGTAATTTTTTTGTACATAGTGAATAAAATCTCTGATATTTGTCCTTTTGAAAGAACGGAAGAAACAGATTTGCAGTCCGGTATCCGGTAACGAAAGACGAACGGCAATCCCGGGGATGTGAAAATCAGAATGAGGAAAAAATTAAGAAATCACTGCAGATATTTCCTTTACCACGGCATGCTTTTGTGGTAAAATAAACAAAACTATATCCCCGGGGGTATTTCCATGAATTTATCACGCAGGAGGGCGGGGCGGCGGTACAATTACCTGGCCCTTGCCTTTTTGATTCCGTTTATCGGGATGCTGCTGGTCATGCTGATCAGCGGCTATAAGCCTTTCGGCAAATATTCCATGCTGTATTCCGATATGTACCACCAGTACTATCCATTTTTTGTGGCCTACCGCAGGGCCCTCTTAAGCGGAGACTCTCTGCTGTACAGCTGGAATGTGGGCATGGGCATGGACTACCTGGGCCTTATAGCCTACTATCTGGCATCTCCACTGTATCTGCTCAGCGTTCTGGTACCGGAAAAGTGGCTTCTGTCCTATTTCTCGCTCCTGATGCCCATCAAGCTGGGCCTTGCCGGCCTTTTCTTTGGGCTGCTGCTGAAAAAGCTCCATGGGAAAAATGATCTTCCCATTGCTCTCTTCGGAAGCTTTTACGCCCTGTGCGCCTGGGCCCTGGGCTACCAGTGGAATATTATGTGGCTGGACACCTTTGCCCTGCTGCCGCTGGTGATTCTGGGGGAAATTTCCCTTCTGCGGGAACGGAAATTCATTTTGTATACCCTGACGCTGTTCCTGTCCATTTTCTCCAACTACTATATTGGCCTGTTCACCTGTATTTTTGTGGCGCTGGTGTTTTTCTGCTATGAGATCTGCCGCCCCCAGGGGCTTCGCCGGTTCTTTGCGGACCTGGGCCTCATGGCGGTGTTTTCCGCCATTGCCATCGGCATGACTGCCGTGCTGACCCTTCCGGCCCTGGCGGCGCTGCAGACCACACAGTCCAGCGTAAACAATTTTCCAAAGGGCTTCCGGCTGAATATCGCCTCTTCCAATACGTTTCTGGGGCTTCTGGATGCCATGCGCCAGGTGGCGGGCAACATGGGCGGCAGCCTGGAGCCCTCTTTCAAGGAGGGGCTTCCCAACCTGTACTGCGGCGTGGGCAGCATTCTGCTGGGCTTTTTGTACCTTATGGCAGGGGAGGTAAAGCTGCGGGACAAGCTGTGCGCGGTATTTTTGCTGCTGTTTTTTAATCTCAGCTTTATCATCCGCCAGCTCGACTATATCTGGCACGGCTTCCACTTTACCAATATGATCCCTTACCGCTTCAGCTTCCTGTACAGCTTTGTTTTGCTGTATATGGCCTACCGGGCCTGGCTCCTGCGGCGCAAATTCAGCGACCTGCAGATTCTCACCGCCATGTTCCTGACGGCGGCGGTACTGTGCTGTTCGGCAGAGCTGACCGCCACACAGACGGTGGAGGCCTTCGGGCTGAGCCTGGACCTGCCGGTATACCTTATTTATAATGCTTCTTTCCTGGTGCTGTATACAGCCGCCCTGCTTCTGGGGCTGCGGAAAAAAGCGGTGCGTGAGGACACGGAGCCGGAGGAAATTGTGGAGGCCCGGAAATACCGGGAAAGGGCCCGGCTTTTCTCCCGGCGGTCAATGATGGCTGTGGCGGCTGTGGAAATCGTTGCCATCCTGATTAGTTTCGCGGTCTGGTTCCCCGGGACCAATGTTTCCGACTACCCCAGGGGGACGGAGCAGGCAGCCTCCATGATCCGGTATCTTCACGAGCGGGAAGCGAATACTCTGTTTTATCGGACGGAAACCACCCATTCCCAGACCCTCAATGACGGCGCGCTGAACAATTACAACGGCATTTCCACCTTTACCAGCTCCGCCAACGTGCGGACCACGGAATTTATGAAAGTCCTGGGCTACGGGGCCAAAAACACCTATAACCGCTACTGCTTTGAGGAAAGCTCCCCGGTGGCGAACCTGTTCCTGGATCTTAAATATATGCTGGAACGGGACGGACGGGACCGGACCTCCAGCTTCTTCCGGGAGGTGCACCACTATGGAATCGTATCCCTGCTGGAAAACACCGCGTATCTGCCCCTGGGCTTCCTGACGGAAGATGCTCTGGGAGATCTGGATTTTTCCAGCGGAAAGGATCCCTTCTTATTCCAGAACCGGCTGTTTTCCAGTGCCTCCGGGGTGTCGGGGGATGTGTGGACGCAGATCAGCGGGGAGAATATTTCCATTACCGGAAACGGTGTATCCGTTTCCAGCGGCACCGTGGACGGCTACTGCACCTATTCCGACTGCGAGGCCGGCTCCGATGTGACCTATACCTTTATGGTGAACCGGACGGGCTTTGCCTGCATTTATCTGGATCTTCCCAAGCGCAACGACTTTGTGGTGAGTGTCAATGATGTGGAGCTGTACCGGGAAGTTATCAGCCTGCCCCAGATGCTGGCAGTGCAGGATGTGAGCCCGGGGGATGCCATTCAGGTGCGGGTGCTGTGTGACGCGGGAGAGAAAAGCAATATGACGGTGACTGCCGCCATATTGAATCAGACGGTGTTCCAGGAAGGCTATGAGAGGCTTGCCAGCTCCGTGCTGGGTCTTACGAAGTTCCGCAATACCTGCGTGGAGGGAATCATTGACTGCAACCGGGACGGCCTGCTCTATACCTCCATTCCCCAGAACGGCAACTGGCATGCCTATGTGGATGGGGAGGAGACGCCCATTCTCCTGATCGGAGACTGCATGATCGGGGTAGAGCTGAAAGAGGGTATGCATATCGTCACGTTCCGCTACCGGAACGAGGCGTTTTCCCTGGGTTGGAAGATCACTGCCGTTTGCACCATCATTCTGTTTGTCCTCGTTCAGATGGTGTATCAGCCGGACTGGAAAAAGCTCCTTTCCGGGAAAAGCCGCCAGGGCAAATACGAAAAACGATAAATAAAAAGACACTGCCCGCTGTTTGGTTTCCCAAACAGCGGGCAGTTTTATGTCTGGAAAATGAATCGGGCTTAGTCTGCAAAGCGGAAAATTGGAATTTGACGCATCGTCAGAACGTGTCATTGCGAACCAGCGCGCACGCTGGTGTGGCAATCTCCATCGAATTCCGGGCAGCCTATCGTCATACAGACTGTTCTATCCTGCTGTTTTTCGAAATTCATCCACGAGAAATTGTGCTTCTATCCGGGAGATTGCCACACCAGTGACGTCGGTCACTGGCTCGCAATGACCGGGAATTCGATTAATTCCAATTTGCCTGCCTCCTGCTTCTGCTAGTCTTTTTTTCGTGGCCGATACAGCAGCTCCCGGGTGCCGGTGACGAGCAGCAGGCAGCCAAAAAGCTTTTTGAGAATGTCTATGGGAAGTCCCGCGCTCAGAAAAGAAAAACAGGCGGCGGCGGCACAGCCTGCCAGAACCGCGGGCAGGAGGGGGCGGAAATGAAGCGTTCCCTGCTTCCATCGGAGCAGGCAGGCAATACAGGAACTGGGGAGGAAAAACAGGAGGTTGATCCCCCGGGCGGTTTCCGGATCCATGTCCAGCACCAGCGTCAGCCAGAGCACCAGCAGGCTCCCGCCGCCCACGCCCAGGCCGGACAGAAATCCCAGCACCGTCCCGACAGCCAGGGAAACAGATATGGAATCTAGCACAGGTACCGGATCCCTCCCCAGACGATCAGTGCCCCCAGTCCCCGGTGAAGCCAGACGGTGGGGATCCGCCGGCCCCAGCGTCCCGCAAGGTAGCCGCCCAGGGCGCTGCCGGGAAGGTAGGGAAGGGCATCGCGCCAGGCAATTCCCGTGGACATGCTTGTAACCAAAATAGAGGTCAGGCAGATGGGCAGGATAATGGAAACAGAGGCAGGGAAAACGTCCTGGTCATCCATTCGGACAAGAAGCCCCAGCAGGGGTACCAGAACCATTCCGCCTCCCGCTCCGAAAAGGCCTGCCACGGCTCCGGCCCCTGCCCCCGCCAGGGCAAGACGAATCCTACGCCCCATAAAAAATCATCTCCTGGGAATAGCGTTCCACAGGAGATGATTTTTATGCAGTTTGTGCGCTTACCGTCAGTTGCTCAGAACCAGATCCCGGCGGATATACTTGCTGCTGCCAACGGTCATAGCGGCATTGGCCAGCAGGTCGTCACTCCACTGGGCGTAGGCCTCGGTGCGCAGATCCTCGGTGATCTTATAGGTCCGGTAGGTAATGTCGCTGTCGCCGCTGTAATACAAAACATGGCAGCCGTACTCGGTTTCCACGATGCCGGTGTCTCCGGCCTTGCGGGCAGAGTCAAAGCACCAGTCATTGAAAGCGGTGACCATTTCGCCGGGATAAACATTCTCGTACAGACCGCCGTTTTCCTTGGAACCTTCGTCCTCCGTCTTCTCAGAAGCCAGAGCGGCAAAGCTGTCCTCTGTGGCGTCGCCGGACTTCCACTCGTCCAGGATTGCCTGGGCGGCAGTCATGGCAGCGGCCTTCTCCTCGTCGGAATAGGTGGTAGTGCCGTTCTCCGTGGTACCGCCCTGGTACTGGACCAGAATGTGACGGACATTGGCAAGGGGGAATTTATTGTCGGTAACGCTGTCAAAATAGACAACGTAGTAGCCGTTCACCGTGGTCTTCTCGCTGCCGTCGTCGGCAGTGGTGGTGCTGGTGTTGGCAAGATAGGTCTTGTCACCGGCTTTCCGGGCACTGTCCTTGACCCAATCGGCAACGGTGGAGGCCAGAGAGGAGGCGGGGGTGTCGTTATAAGCGGTGCTGGCAGCAGAGGTGGACTCGGCATTGATGCTCAGCGCGGCGATGGCGGCATCCAGATCTTCCACAGTGACAATGTCATCGCCTACCAGGGACCGGGCAGCAGCCTCGGCAGCGATCCGGGCGGCATCCTTTTCCGCGTCGGAGTAGGTGGTGGTGCCGTTTTCGTCGGTGGTGCCGCCGCTGAGGAACTTGCTGGTGGACAGATAGTACTGATGGTAAGAGTAGGAATTGTAGGCGGTGGAATCCTCCGCGTCCTTGGCGGCGATCTCGTCGTCAGTAAAGCTCAGACCCGCCCGGTACTCGGTCTGATAGGCGCTGGCCAGGACATTGCGGGTGTAATAGTCCATGTAGGATTTCTTGGAAGCGCCGTTGCCGTACATGGCCTTCAGGTAGGCGTCGGCATCGGAGAAGCCGTAGACCTTGGCATAGGTATCCAGGTTGGAAGCGTACTGGTCCAGCTGGTCCTGGGTCTCCTGGGGCAGGGTGAAGCCGGCGGCTTCCGCGGCGTCGGCGGCAGCATAGGCGTTCTGTGCAGAGCTCTGGGCGGATTCCAGGAAATCGTCGGCCCAGGTCCGTCCGGTTTCCTCGTCCAGAACCTGCTGATCCAGGGGTGTGGTGGTATCCAGGCCAAACATGGCGGCATAGCTGCCGTATTGGGAATAGAAATTGTTGATGGAGTCAATGTAGAAATAGTTCATTTCCACACTGTTGATCTTGTGCTCGCCAACGGTCAGGGCAACGGTCTTTTTCTCCCGAACACCGGCGTTAGTGATGGTCTGGCTGATGCCCACCCAGATGAAGGCCACAATCATGACCGCCAGGACGACGCCGAAAGCGATGGTGTAGATGCGAAGTTTTCTTGCTTCTTTCCTTTCGGAAAGCTGCTTTTCGGTGAGCTTTGCGGCGTTCTCTTCCGCGCGAAGCTTTTTCTTGCTGGATGCACTCATGGTATCATTTCCTCTCAATTGTTCCTTGACTGTTTCGATATATTTCCGATGATCCGAAAACAATGCACAGACCGAAGTATTATAACGTATTTTTACGGTGTTTTCAAGGGGGAAAGGAAAATTCCCGGGTAAAAAGAAAAAATTCACAAAAAAACATGGGGGCCGAAGCCCCCATGCCGTACCCGCTTTAGCCGTAACGCATCCAATCATGACCTGCACGAAAAGGCAGGTGGGATGCCGCTCCCGACTTTCGCTGCTCCCAACGTCCACCCTACGTCTAAGCGAGGGCGGGAGGTCTGCAATCCAGCCGGGAAGTCAAACTTCCCAATTCAAAAATGTGGGTCCAAAAGGACACGCCACGCACCAAGCAGGAAGAAAACTACGCCTGGGAATCGTCTTCCTCGTAAAGGGAATCCATAATCAGACGGTAGACGGTCTGCAGCTCCTCCTCGTCCTCGATGGCAAGAAGCATTGGCTCTCCATCCTCCTCCGTGGACTTGAGGATGCTGACCTCCAGGCTGTCGCCGTCGTCCTCCCCGGCGGGAACCACCGCCAGATAGGTTGCGCCGTTATATTCCAGGGTGCTCAGCACCTCCAGCTCGTATTCCTTGCCGTCCTCATCCACGATGGTGAGAAAATCGGAACCGTATTCGTCCGCCATAGCCATCCTCCTGATTCTCTGCTGGTAGCTCTATTCTACCCCGGGACAGGAATAAAATCAAGAGGCATTTTTATACGAATCCGCAGGGTAAAATTTGGCACGGGAAAATACCGGCAGCAGAGGACCGGGAATCCGCGTTTTTTTTGATAAACGCGGAAATATCAAAATATTTCATACTGTTGCGAAGAAGCTTCCTAAGAAAGATAATCCTCCAGCAGCTGCTCCAGCGCATCCCGGGAGCCTACGCGGATCCCCTTTGCAAGACTTTCCTGGTCCGCGGGCGGAAGCAGACAGGCCCGAAGGGGAAATACTTCAATTGCTTTTCCGGTTTCCCCGTCCAGAAGCGCCAGATTTCCGCCATGGATGCCCAGGACAAGCCCGGATAAAAGCAGCGCCAGGAGCGCGTTCTTAACATTTTTTACCATAACCTCTTTATGGATGCCTCCTTTCGGATAGTATCTCCCGGATTTTATGGTTTATTAATAAATTAGGTCTTTCGTTTTTGGCTAGAATATGCTATAGTTGTATGAACGGCTCTGTACCGTGTGACCGATTCACAAAAAGCGAGCACCTCAAAAAACAGTTTTAGAGGTTGCCAAGCAATGATTCTTCCCGGCGTCGGCCGGGCTATCGGAGGTATCCCAATGGCAAATGAAAAGAAAAACAGAAAGCGGGTCAAAAAGCCCAGGCAGGAGTGGAATCCCCACTGGATTATCAAGCTCCTGTACACTGTCTTTTCGGTTGCGCTGTCTGCTTTTAAAATCGCTGTCGGCGCCGCCGTTACGGTCGCGCTGATTTTGATCGTCTGCGGCATTGTTTTTGTGGGAGCCTTGGGCGTGTATCTGCAGGAAGACATTCTTACCGAAGCGGCGGACTGGTCCATTGACGGTTATGACATGGACGAGACCTCCTTTATTTACTATGTGGACAGCGGCGGAAATATTCAGCTGCTGCAGCAGATTTATACCACCACGGACCGGCAGCCGGCTTCCCTGGATGAGATTCCCCAGGCTCTGATCGACGCCACCGTTGCCATCGAGGACAAGCGGTTTTATGAGCATCAGGGGGTGGACTGGATCACCACCATTAAGGCCTGCGCAAATATGTTCTTCGGCGGTGACTCCCAGTTCGGCGGCTCCACCATTACCCAGCAGCTGGTCAAGAATGTGACCGAGGAAAAGAGCGTTACCGTTCAGAGAAAGGTCATGGAGATTTTCCGTGCCCAGATGTTTGAGCGGGAATATGATAAGGACCTGATCATGGAGCGGTATCTGAACCAGATCTTTCTGGGCAAGGGCTGCTTCGGTGTCAAGAGCGCGGCGGCGGCCTACTTCGGCAAGGAACTGCAGGACCTGACCGTGGCGGAATGTGCCAGCCTTATCAGCATCACCAACAACCCCTCCATGTTTAACCCCTACTCCACTAGTGTTTATATGTACAAGGGGGAGGAACGGGACGGCGCGGGGCGGAACCGCTACCGCCAGCTCAGCGTCCTGAACGAAATGAAGGAGCAGGGCTACCTGACCCAGGAGGAATACGAGGAGGCAGTGAACCAGGAGATGGTCTTCAAGGACGGCATCTCCGATGAAGACCGCTGGGCGGTGTGTGATACCTGCGGCTACGGGGGCACGGTAAAGACCTATACCCATGAAGGAAACAGCTATTTCTGCCCGGAGTGCGGCAGCCAGACCTCTGTCACCCTCAATGCCTCCCAGCACGTTTATTCCTGGTTTGTGGACGCGGTGATTATTGACGTTGCCTCCGATCTCGCGGCCCAGGACGGCCTTAAGTGGGACGAAATGGGCGAGGAGCTTCGCAACACCTACCTGGAGCAGATCCAGAAGGGCGGCTACCATATTTATACCACTCTGGATATGGATGTGCAGAACCAGGTGGACAAGATATACACGGATCTCAATGAGATCCCCACCACCCGGAGCACCCAGCAGCTCCAGTCCGCCATCGTGGTCATTGACAATTCCACCGGCGATGTGGTGGCCCTGTCCGGCGGCGTGGGAGAGAAGACCGACTTCTTCGCCTATAACAAAGCGACCCAGGCAAAGCTTCAGACCGGTTCCTCCATGAAGCCCATTTCCGTATATGCCCCCGCCTTTGAAACCGGGGAAATCAGTCCTGCTACCGTTATCAAGGACCTGCCCTATAGCTACAACGGCGGCGCGTTCCCCCGGAACGACAACCGGGTATACAATTATTCCCGGACGATCCTCAGCGGTATCATCCGGTCTGTGAACACCATCGCGGTGGGCACCCTCAATGAGATCGGCGCCCAGTACAGCTATGATTTTGCCAAGAACAAATTCGGCCTTAGCTACCTGACGGACAGCTACAAGGCCTCCAACGGCCAGATCATGTCCGATATTGCCCAGTCCCCTCTGGCTCTGGGCGCGCTGACCGTGGGTGCCACCGTGCGGCAGATGGCGGCAGCCTATGCCACCTTCCCCAACGGCGGTGTGTACCGGGAGGCCCGGACCTATACTAAGGTGTACAACAACCAGGGGAACCTTGTCCTGGACAATACCCAGGAATCCGAGAAGATTCTCAGTGACAGGACCGTCAATTATATCAACTACTGCCTGTACCAGGCGGTGCAGAGCGGTACCGGCACCCCCGCCCAGATCAAAGGACAGAACGTCGCCGGAAAGACCGGTACAACTTCCAGCAATAAGGACCGTTGGTTCTGCGGTTATACGGGCTACTATACCGCCGCGGTGTGGTGCGGCTACAACCAGCCGGAGAAGATCGTTCTCACCGGTGTCACCAGCAACCCCGCCGCCCGGCTGTGGAAAAAGGTCATGGAGCCCATTCACTCTGGACTGTCCCGGCAGGGCCTGTACGACGGCGGAAGCTTCCGCACCGTGACCGTGTGCCTGGATTCCGGAAAGCTTGCTACGGATGCGTGCCGTGCCGATGCCCGGGGTATTGCCCGGACGGATACCGCCCCCTGCAGTGCGGCGGATGCTCCCAGCGCTACCTGCGACAAGCATGTGATGGTGGAGTACTGCGTCACCGGCGGCGGTGTGACTACGGAATACTGCGCACTCTTCCCGGATACCGAGATCAAGGCCCGGTCTCTTGTGAGATTGACCGAGAAAGAGGTAGAGGAAATCCGCAATGCCATGAGTGTGGGACTCAGCTCGGAATTTTATGATGATTCCTATGTCTTCCTCGTGGACAGCAGCGGCGACCCTCTGCCCTGGCACGGATTCCGGGGAAATGCCAATGCCAATTCCAACGCGCCCTACCTGGAGTGCCCCCTGCATACCAAGGAAGCCTGGGACGCGTATCAGTCGACCATTGAGACCCTGCCGGGGGAATCGGATCCCGGCATCTGGGGCGGTGACGACCAGCCCGGCGGAGACACACAGCCTGAGGGTGGCACACAGCCCGGCGGCGGAGACAGCGGCCTGTGGTAAGACAGGGCTTTCTTTGCAGGACGGAAAAAAGAGACAGAACCAGTTCGTTTGGGAAAGAGGAAACATATGCTATGGATTTCAGACCAGTGGAAGGACTATGAGGTGCTGGATGCCTCCGATGGGGAGCGTTTGGAGCGGTGGGGAGACTATATCCTGGTCCGCCCGGATCCCCAGGTGATCTGGACCACCCCCCGCACCGCGCCCCAGTGGAAGCGGTACGATGCCCGGTATATCCGCTCCAGCACCGGCGGCGGCCGCTGGTCGGATCACGATCTGCCCGCTTCCTGGAAAATCGGGTACGGTGGCTTCTTGACCTTTCAAGTCAAGCCCATGAATTTTAAGCACACCGGTGTTTTCCCGGAGCAGGCGGCTAACTGGGACTTTATCCGCCAAAAAGTGGCGGATGCCCACCGGCCTGTGCGGGTGCTGAACCTGTTTGCCTATTCCGGCGGCGCCACCCTGGCTGCCGCTGCCGGGGGAGCGGAGGTTTACCATGTGGACGCCGCCAAGGGCATGGTGGCCTGGGCCAAGGAAAACGCGGTCCTGTCCGGCCTGGGAGATAAGCCCATTCACTGGATTGTGGACGACTGCGCCAAGTTCATCCAGCGGGAGATCCGCCGGGGAAGACGCTACGACGGGATCATCATGGACCCGCCCAGCTATGGCCGGGGCCCCAGCGGCGAGGTCTGGAAGATGGAGACCAGCTTTTACCCGTTCCTCCAGGAGACCGTAAAGCTGCTCTCCGACAATCCGCTGTTTGTAATCATCAATTCCTATACCACCGGCCTGGCCCCCTCCGCCGTCAGCTACTGCGCGGACACGGTTTTTGCCGCCCGTTACGGCGGGAGCACAAAGGCCGGGGAACTGGGACTGCCGGTGAAAGCCAGCGGCCTGGTGCTGCCCTGCGGCGCGGCGGGACGGTGGACACCGGATTCGGAGGAATAAGCTTGGAAAATATCATTTCTGCGGAGCATCTCCGCTTTGCCTATCCCGGGCTGGATGGAGCGCCGGGTGTGACGGTATTTGAAGATCTGAGCCTGCAGGTGGAAGCGGGAAGCTTTGTGGCGGTGCTGGGCACCAACGGCTGCGGAAAATCCACCCTTGCCAAGCATTTTAATTCCATCCTCCTGCCCTCCGGCGGGAAGGTGTATGTCTGCGGAATGGATACTGCCGATGAGGACCGTCTGATGGCAGTCCGCCGGGCGGTGGGCATGGTCTTCCAGAACCCGGACAACCAGATCGTTGCCAATGTGGTGGAGGAGGATGTGGCTTTTGGCCCGGAAAATCTGGGGGTTGCCAGCCCGGAGATCCGCCGCAGAGTGGACCAGGCCCTGCGCCAGGTGGGAATGTACGAATACCGGGAGCATGCCCCCCATCTTCTGTCCGGCGGACAGAAGCAGCGCATCGCCATTGCGGGCATCCTGGCTATGGAGCCCAAGTGCATTGTGCTGGACGAGCCAACCGCTATGCTGGACCCCCGGGGCCGGAAGGATGTCATTGATACCGTGAAGAAGCTGAACCGGGAGAAGGGCATTACCATCGTCCTCATTACCCACCACATGGAGGAAGCTGCCGAAGCCCAGCGGGTGGTGGTGCTGCACAAGGGAAAGATCGCCGCAGACGGAACCCCAAAGGAAGTGTTCCGTCAGGTGGAGCTGCTCCACAGCATTGGTCTCGCGGCCCCGGAGACAGTGGAGCTCTGCAACGAACTGAACGGCAGGGGAGCGGGGCTTCCCCTGGACGCCATCAGCCCTGAAGAATGCGCACAGGCACTTTACGATTGGGTAAAGGCCTGATCCGCTGGAGGAATGAATTTGGAACCGATTCTTGAGGTCAGAAATATCTCCTATGTATACAGCGCAGGCACGCCCTTTGAGCACCGGGCGCTGGAAAGTGTATCCTTTTCCCTGCACCGGGGAGAGTTTGTGGGGGTCATCGGGCATACCGGCTCCGGCAAGTCCACCCTGATGCAGCAGCTCAACGGGCTCTTAAAGCCCACCTCCGGCCAGGTCCTGCTGGACGGCAGGGATATTTGGTCGGACAAAAAGCTTACCCGGCAGGCCCGGTTTCGGGTGGGCCTGGTGTTCCAGTATCCGGAATACCAGCTCTTTGAAGAGACGGTATATCAGGATATTGCCTTCGGGCCGAAGAACATGGGCCTGGATGAGAAGGAAGTGGACCGCCGGGTCCGCAGCGCCGCGGAGCTGGTGGGCATCACCGACGACCAGCTGAAAGCGTCCCCCTTTGACCTTTCCGGCGGACAGAAGCGCCGGGCGGCCATCGCCGGGGTTATGGCAATGGAGCCGGAGGTGCTGATTCTGGACGAGCCTACCGCAGGCCTGGACCCCGTCGGCAGAAAAGAGATTCTGGACCAGATCGGTGCTTACCGGGTCAGCCGGAACGCCGCCGTGGTGATGGTCAGCCACTCCATGGAGGATGTGGCCCGGCTTACCGACCGCCTGCTGGTGCTGTGCGGTTCCAGGCTCGTCATGGATGCGCCCCCCGCGGAGGTGTTTACCCATGCGGAGGAGCTGGTGGAAATGGGCCTCAGCATCCCCTATGTTACCCAGGTGTTCCTCCGGCTTCGCCATATGGGCCTGGATGTGCCCAATGTCTATACCCTTTCCCAGGCGGAGGAAGCACTGATGGCGCTGAAAGGGGGGACGCAGCATGCTTAAAGACATTACCCTGGGCCAGTATTTCCCAGGAAATTCCGTCATTCACCGGCTGGATCCCAGAACCAAGCTGATCATGACGGTGCTCTACATCGTTGCCCTGTTTGTGGCGGGAGGATGGCTGTCCTACGGCCTGATGCTCATTTTCCTGCTGGGCTGCATCCGGATCTCCCGAATTCCTCTTAAATCCATCGTCCGGGGCATGAAGCCCCTGGTGATCATTGTGATCTTCACGGGCATCCTAAACCTGTTTTACACCGACGGCGGTAAAGTGGTCCTGAAGCTGTGGGCCCTTACCGTCACCACCGAGGGACTGAAGCGGGCGGTGTTCATGGTGGGAAGAATCCTGATGCTGGTTTCCGGCACCTTCCTGCTGACCTATACCACCTCACCCATCAGCCTGACCGACGGCCTGGAGAGCCTGATGGGGCCGCTGAAAAAGCTCCGGGTGCCGGTGCATGAGCTTTCCATGATGATGTGCATTGCCCTCCGGTTCATCCCCACCCTCATTGAGGAGACGGATAAAATCATGAGCGCCCAGAAAGCCCGGGGCGCGGACTTTGAGACCGGCAGCATCTTACAGCGGGCAAAGGCCCTGATTCCGGTGCTCGTGCCCCTCTTTGTCAGCGCCTTCCGTCGGGCGGATGAGCTGGCAACGGCAATGGAGTGCCGGTGCTATCAGGGCGGAGACGGCAGAACCAAAATGAAGCTTCTGCGCTATCACCGCAACGATTTTACGGCACTGGGGATTGGCGCGTGCCTTGTGGCGGGAGCCGCTGTGCTGGCCGCTTTCGGACTGTGAGGAAGCCATGCGGAATATTGCCCTCTTTCTGCGGTATTTAGGTACCGCTTACCACGGCTGGCAGGTCCAGAAGGACCTGCCCACCGTGGCGGCGACCCTGGAAAAGGCGGCTGCCATGGTGGTGGGCCACAGCGTTCACGTTACCGGCTGCGGGCGCACCGATGCCGGGGTCCATGCCAGATGCTATGTTGCCAACTTCCATACAAGCTCCACCATTCCGGCGGAGCGGCTTCCCTATGCCCTCAATACCCATCTGCCCTGTGATATTGTGGTCACCCGGGCCTTTGATGTGTCGGAAGGGTTCAACGCCATCGGCTCCTGCGTCCGGAAGGAGTATACCTATCTCATTTACAATTCCCGGCTGAAAGATCCGTTTTATGTAAACCGGGCCTGGTTCTATCCCCGGCACCTGGATGAAACGGTGATGCAGGCGGCAGCGGACCAGTTTGTGGGCACCCATGATTTTGCGGCGGTCCGAAGTGTGGGAACCGATGTCAAGTCTACGGTCCGTACCGTATATTATTATGATGTGGAGCGGCGGGGGGATCTCATTTCCCTGCGGGTCTGCGCCAACGGATTTCTTTACAATATGGCCCGGGCCATGGCAGGAACGGTGGTCTACGCCGCGGAAGGGAAGATTGCCCCGGCGGAGATCGGGGATATTCTTGCCAGCGGAAACCGGACAGCCGCCGGGCCCACTGTGCCCGCGGGGGGACTGTACATGACCCATCTGTGGTACGATAACGGAGCGGAACAATTTGAATGTGTCGGCGACCCGCCGTGTTAATAATTTGTTTTCCCTTTTTTCGGACAAGTGTGCTATACTGCGGGAAAAGGAAAGAATCCTTGGTATAAGGAGTGTGAGAGCAATGCAGCCAAAAATGTGCGCAAAATGTAAGAAGAATATAGCCGTGGTCTTCATTACGAAAGTGGAAAACGGCGTAACCATGAATGAAGGCTACTGCCTGAAATGTGCCCGGAGCCTGGGCATTCCCCAGATTGACCAGGCAGTTAAGCAGATGGGGATCTCCGAAGAGGACCTGGATCTGCTCAGCGATGAAATGAGCAGCATGTTCGGCCAGCGGGAAGATGGGGAAGCAGAGGACGATGAAATTGACAGCCAGACCGCGACCTTTCCTCTGCTGAATCAGATGTTCGGAAGTCCCAGTAACCCCAATGTAGGGCGTCCTGCCCCCCGGAAGGAAAACGGGAAAGAGGAAGAGAACCCAAAGAAAAAGAGCAAGCGCCATAAATTCCTGGACAGCTACTGCATGGACCTGACGGGCCGTGCCCGGGAGGGAAAGCTCGACAAGGTGATCGGCCGGGATGTGGAGACGGAGCGGGTCATTCAGATCCTCAACCGCCGGCAGAAGAACAATCCCTGCCTCATCGGCGAGCCGGGCGTGGGCAAAACCGCCATTGCTGAGGGCCTTGCCCAGCGGATTGCCGCGGGGGAGGTACCCTATAAGCTGCGGGACAAGGAGGTTTTCCTCCTGGACCTGACCTCCCTGGTGGCGGGCACCCAGTTCCGGGGCCAGTTTGAAAGCCGGATGAAGAGTCTCATTCAGGAAATCCGGGAGTGCGGCAATATTATCCTGGTGATCGACGAGGTCCACAATCTGGTGGGTGCCGGTGATGCCGAGGGCAGCATGAACGCCGCCAATATCCTCAAGCCCCCTCTTTCCCGGGGAGAGATCCAGGTCATCGGCGCGACGACCTTCAATGAGTACCGCAAGTACATTGAAAAGGACGCTGCTCTGGAGCGCCGTTTCCAGCCGGTGACCGTGGCGGAGCCCACCATTGAGGAAGCGGTGCAGATCATGCAGGGTATCGCCAAAAGCTATGCCGAATTCCACAGCGTGAGCATTTCTCCGGAGATCGCCCGGCAGTGTGTGGTGCTCTCCGAGCGGTATATTACGGACCGGTTCCTGCCGGATAAGGCCATTGACCTGCTGGACGAGGCGTGCAGCGACGTAAATCTGCGGTGCAAGGAAATCTCTCAGCTTGCGGAGCTGAAAAAGGAGCGGGACGACTACGAGCTGGAGCTCCGGATGCTGAACGAAGACACCGAGAACCAGAATTATGAGCGTCTGGCCCAGATTCGCAGCAAGCTCTGTCAGCTGGCTGAGCAGATCGAAAAGCTGGAGGCTCAGCCCAAGCCCGCCGTGACCATGGAAAACCTGGCCCGGATCATTGAGATGTGGACGAAGATCCCCGCCTCCAAGATCAAGGCCCAGGAGTACCAGCAGCTGCGCCAGCTGGAAACCCGGCTGAAAACCCATATTGTCGGCCAGGACGAAGCGGTGGAGGCGGTGGCAAAGGCCATCCGCCGGAACCGGGTGGGGATCTCCCCCAAGAAGCGGCCTGTGTCCTTTATCTTTGTGGGACCCACCGGCGTGGGCAAAACGGAGCTTGTCAAGTGCCTGGCAAACGACCTCTTTGACAGTGTGGACAGTCTTGTGCGGCTGGATATGTCGGAATACATGGAAAAGCATACCGTTTCCAAGCTGATCGGCTCCCCTCCGGGCTATGTGGGCTACGATGAGGCGGGCCAGCTGACGGAGACCATCCGCCGCAAGCCCTACAGCGTGGTGCTTTTCGACGAGATCGAAAAGGCCCATCCCGATGTGCTGAATATCCTTTTGCAGGTGCTGGACGACGGCCGGATCACCGATGCTCAGGGCCGGGTAGTCAATTTTGAGAACACCATTATCGTCATGACCTCCAATGCCGGTTCCGAGGGCGGTGTCAGCGCCATGGGCTTCGGCAGGACGGACATGGATCAGGTAAAGGAAAAGACCATGAAGGCCCTCCGCGGCTTCCTGCGTCCGGAATTTTTGAACCGGGTGGATGAGATTATCACCTTCCGCCACTTAAGCCGGGAGGACTTCCGGGCCATCGCCGACATCATGCTGGGCGAGCTGCGGCAGAGCCTTGCTGACCGGGGCCTTACCATCACCTGGGACGAAGCGGTGCCGGAAAAGCTGGTAAACGACGCCTTCTCCACGGAGTACGGCGCCCGGAACCTGCGCCGCACCATCCAGCGCCAGCTGGAGGATCCGGTGAGCGAAGCCATCATCGACAGCTTTGAAGTTCCCATCAGTACCATTCATGCCGCCGTGACCGATGGAACGATCACGCTGGACATTCATTAACTTCAAAATGCCGCATCCTTTGATGCGGCATTTTTAATAAGGAGAGACTATGAAAAAGACTGCCGTTGTGAATCTTTATCAGGTGGTGCGGATGTCCCACTACGAGCCCAGCCGGTTTGTCCAGGATGATTTTGATACCCTCCGCCTGCAGATTCAGGCCATCCGCCGGGCACACTTTTCCAGCACCTATGCCGTAAAGTACGACGCCCTCATGGAACCTAACTACCAGGCGCTTCTGCAAAGGGAGCTGGGCCCCGGGGATACCCTGGGAGCCTGGTGGGAGATCACCCAGCCCCTTTGCCTCCGGGCCGGTGTCCGGTTCCGGGGCAGGGAAGCGGGGGAGGACTATGACGACCGGGTGGATACTGCCTACTCCATCGGCTACACGCCGGAGGAGCGAAAACGCCTTGTGGATGCCTACATGGCGGATTTTTACGGGGTGTTCGGAAAATATCCCGGCTCCATCGGCGCCTGGGTGCTGGATATTGTCACCCTTTCCTACGCGGCGGAGCGGTACGGCACGGTGGCGGGCGCCATCTGCCGGGACCAGATGGGTGTGGACGGCTTTACCCTCTGGGGCGGCTGGCCCAACGGAATATACTACCCCAGCAGGAAGAACCTTTTTCTCCCGGCAGGGGCAGAAGAAAATCAGGTCCGGGTTCCGGTGTTTCGGCTTCTCGGGCCGGACCCCATCTATAATTTTGAGGCCGATGTCCGCGATACCCTGCAAGGAGTGTACACCCTGGAAACAAGCTGGCTGGTGGGCAGGGACCCCAAGTGGCTCCGGTGGTTTTTCCGGTGCCTGACGGAGGAAAACACCCTGGGGGTGCAGTATGCCCAGGCGGGACAGGAAAACAACTTCCTGTGGGAAAACATCCGCCCGGGCCTGATGCCCCAACTGGATCTTTTGACCGAGCTTTCCGGAGAGGGAAAGCTGCGGGTGGAGCCCATGGAGGCAACCGCCCGGTGGTATCAAAGCCGCTTCCGCCTGACAATGCCCATGACCTTCCAGGCCTCCCGGGACTGGTGGGGAGATCTTTCCTGCCAGTGGTATGCCTGCCAGAGCTACCGGGTGGGATTTCTGTGGGAGCGGGGGCATCTTCGCATCCGGGATTTTTTCCTCTATGATGACAACTACGCTTCCCGGTATCTGGACAGGCCCATGACCGCCCGGGCCAGCACCTTTGATGCCCTTCCCGTTCTGTTTCCCCAGATGGAAAGGAACGGGAAACGGCCCTTCATCCGCCTGACGGACAGCCAGGGGCAGGAGCCGGAGGGAGAGGCTGTCTATGAAGCGGTGGACGAACTGACAGCCCGGTGCCGCCTGGTGCGGGAAGGAAAGACCATTGCCGAGTTTACCATGACCCCGGAGGGAATTACCCTGAAAGGCAATTACCGTCTAACCTTTGACGCGCTTGCCGAATACGCGGGCCTTGACGGGAACACTGTCCTGCTGACACACATGGGCTTTTCCTACTGCCTGCGGGTGACCACGGGAACCATTCTGAATGCCGGAGAGGACGGCATGGTCCTGGAGGGGTGCAGCGGCGAACTGGTTCTAAAACTGGGCAGAAAGCTGTCCCCGGCGGACTTCCTGACCTCCGCCCAGGATTGGGAGCCGGAGACGACGCATCCCGGTGATATTGGGGGTGTCCAGCCCGACGCACCGGAATTCAGCCCGCCGGACAGTGTTTTCCCCTGGGGAACGGAGCGAAAAGTCACGCTTTCCTCCCGGGATCCGGGGCAAATCCGCTATACCCTGGACGGCACGGAGCCGGGACCGGAGTCCCCGGTGTATACCGCTCCCATTCCCGTCAAAACCCCTACGCGAATCAAAGCCCGGGTCTTTTCGGAATCAGGGGCCGCCAGCGAAACGGCGGCAGGGGAGTACCGGTTCGGTCTGAAAGACATTGCGGTCACAAGCCCTACTGTGCTGGATTCCCGCCCGGTATTCCGGGGAAACGGCCTTTCCGACCTGCTGCAAGAGCGCCGGGGAAGTCTTGATTATCTGGATGGCCGGTGGCGGGGGACGCTGGAGAATCTGGAACTGAACTGCCGCCTGGAAAGCCCCAGGCGCCTTCGCTCCATTTCCATCGGGTTTCTTTTTCATCACCGCAGCGGGGTGGTGTACCCCCGGTCCGTGGCGCTGTATGTCGGGCAGACTCCCGAGACGCTGCGCTTTTTCTCGGAGCGGCAGCTCCCGCCCCGTCCGGAAGAGCGTGAGATCGGGAAGCTGGATGTGGTGTTTCCTGTGGGAGAATCCGTGGGCGCTTTCCGGCTGGTGGCCCACAGGTATGAAAAAATGCCCCCCTGGTGCTTCTATTACGGAGCGGAGAATGTTTTCACCATGGCGGACTGCCTGATTGTGGAACCGGAAGAATAAATATACTGCGGCATACAGAAGAATTGTAATTTATCGAATTCCCTTAAAACGCCTTGGCTCCCCCTATGGGGGAGCTGTCACGGCTTATGCCGTGACTGAGAGGGCCCTCTTAAGCCCCCTGCGGGGGCACCTCTCCCAAAGGGAGAGGCAAGGGCGGCTGCGCCGCCAGTGTGCCAAATTCCAAATTGTCGTCCTGCTGATTTCATCCATTCCGAAAATTGCGCCTCCCGGAAGAAAACCTTTCGGGAGGCGCCTGCTTTTACATGTTCATGTCCAGCTTGCTGTTCAGGGTGTCGGACACTTTCCAGGCAACGTCCTCCACTTTATTGGCTGCTTTTGCTGCCAGCTTCCTGGTGGGGTTGGACCGGGGCATCATCAGCACCGCTACCGCGCCGGCAGCCGCGCCGATTCCGGCAGTGACAGCCCATCCTTTGATACTCATGGTGTTTCCTCCTTTCCCGCAGACTGCGTTTTTAGTATGCCCTATCAAAAAAATTCAAAACTGGAAGGTTTTTGTCTTTTCAGAGGAGAAAATATATGATACAATATAATTACCTTTCAGAAAAGGGGGATTGGGCGATGTCTGTTGATCGGCTGCAGGAAAAGATCCGGAAGGGGAAGAATGTCCTGATGGTGGATATGACCCTTTGTACGGCGGATCTGCCGCCTGCCGTCCAGAATCAGGATTGCAGCGGGGCAAGGAAGCTGCAGAACTATGTGAAAGAACTGCTGGGTGGGCTCAAAGGGCTGGTGCCTGCGGTGCGGTTCCGGATGTCTCCCTTTGCCCTCATGGGGCCGGAGGGACTGGAAGTACTTCGGGAGCTTTTGAAGTCTGCTGCCGCTCTGGGGTACTATGTGGCACTGGATGTGCCCCTGCTGACATCTTCCGAGGATGCGACCTTGGCGGTTCGGGCTCTGTGGGAAGCGGATGGCATATATCCCTGTGACGGAGCCATTGTGTCCGCCTATCCCGGCAGCGATGTGCTGAAGCCCTTCATTCCGTTCTGCACGGAGGCCAAAAAGGATTTGTTTGTCCTTGTGCGTACCTCCAACCGTTCCGCTTCGGAGATGCAGGATCTTCTCACCGGCTCCCGGGTGGTGCACGGTGCGGGGGCGGATCTGGCTGCCAGACTGGGCACGGACTGTATGGGCCGGTCCGGATTTTCCAGAGTGGGGATTCTGACCTCTGCCTGTTCGCCGGAGAGCCTGCGGGGCCTGCGAACAAGATACCCCAAAATGTTCATCCTGGCGGACGGGCTGGATTATCCCTGGGGCAATGGCCGTGGGGCATCCTATGCCTTTGACCGGTTGGGCCATGGCGGAGCGGTGTGCGTCGGCACCAGCGTGACCTGCGCCTGGAAGCAGGGCGGGGAAGACAACTATGTCCAAGCGGCTTTGGATGCTGCCCAGCGGATCAATAAAAATATGCTGCGGTATTTTTCGGTGCTGTGATTCCGGAAGAACACTATGTAGCCGGGAGAAACTCCCGGCGCGGGTAATACGATCTGTTACCGAATGTTCCCGTTGGTGCCGCCGATTCCGGTACCGCCCGTTCCCGGGTTGGCACTGCGGCTCCGGGCACCCTGGGTTTCCTCACCGGCCGCGGTGCCGTTGGTACTGTTGGTGCTGTCCGTACTGTCGGTAGCACCGCTGCTTTCCAGAGGCCCGTTGCCGTTATCCACGGTGGGCTGGGTGGAAGGTGCCTGGGTAGGCGCGGAGGTAGGTTGGGTTGCGGCGGTAGTGGGCATGGTTGTGGGTGCTGTGGTGGTGCTGGGCGTATTCCCGTTGTTTGCTTTTCCGCGGCAGCCAGCGGCGATTACCATCACCAGCACAAGCGCGGGAATCAGCATAAAGCGCTTTTTCATTATCATAACCTCCATAGTAATTGGCTTCGAGCCTATTATTTCCCGGAAAACCGGCTTTACCCTGGTAAATATGACCACTTGCATCCGATAAAAAAATATCGGAAACGAGCTTTTACCCATTGCTATTTTTGGAAAGAGCATGTATAATGTGTCTCGAGAGAAACCAAACAAAAAGGAGAAATCTACGCAATGAAGAAACTCGCTGTTAAAAAAGACGGCCAGTGCATGGCCTGCCTGGAGTGTGTCCGGGCATGCTCCCAGGCGTTTTATAAGGAATTCCACCAGGATTACAGCTGCATCCGCATTGTTGCCAAGGGAACCGGCGCCAAGCCCAATACCTGCATCCAGTGCGGCAAGTGCATGCGCACCTGCGAGCATGACGCCATTACCCAGAATCCGAAGACCGGCGTGTACATGATCAACAAGAAAAAGTGCGTTGGCTGCGGCAAGTGCGTGGAAGCCTGCCCCATGAAGGTCATGGTGCTGAAGCCTGAGAATCCCGCCTCCAAGTGCATCGCCTGCGGCATCTGCGCCAAGGCCTGCCCCATGGAGATCCTGGAGATCGTGGAGAAATAATTATCCAGCAAACCACAAGGGACTGTAAAGCGGAAGCTGCTTTGCAGTCCCCTTTATTTATTCTTAAGGTTTTTTCGGTTGTTTTTTATTGTTTTTTCTTTTCGGGAATGCTATAATGGCGCACAGAAATTTCGGCTGCCGTATGGGGCGGTCCGGGAAAAGAGCCTATGGGAGGATATTATGGCAAATAAACCATGGAAAGATAAATGGAAAGCATTGGCTGTCTGGAAGCGGAGCCTTCTGATCGTTGTGGCTGTGGTGGTGCTGCTGACCCTGCTTGTGGGCGTTGGAAGCTATCTGTATATCCATTCCATGCTGGACCTTGTGCGCCGGCCCGAGGAAGCGCTCCGGGATCCCTCCGATGATCAGATCGGGGAGCTGATCGGTAATCTGGAGGAAACCGAGACAACCCAGGCGCCTACCGAGGAACCGACGGAAGAGCCCACAGAAGAACCAACGGAACCCACCCAGCCGGATTACGGCGTCACCGGGAAGATTGTCAATATTATGGTGGTTGGTCAGGACCGCCGGGAGGGCGAGGATCACAAGCTTTCGGACACTATGATCCTGTGTACCCTGAACAAGGAGACGAAAACCCTGACCCTGTCTTCCTTTATGCGGGATATGTATGTGAAGCTTCCGAATATGTGGGGCCACAAGTGCGGACACAACCGGATCAACACTGCCTATGCTCTGGGCTATGCCTGGAAGGGGGATCTGGGCGCTATGCAGATGCTGGACCAGCTGATTCTGGAGCAGTTCGGCGTGGAAGTGGACTACAATATCGAGATCGGTTTGGAGGCGTTTGAGACGATCATTGACACCCTGGGTGGTGTGGATATTGAACTGACGCAGGAGGAAGCTGCCTATCTGAATAAAGTGCCCAGGGAGTACCGCAGCTACGATGACTGTAATGTCGGTATGAACCGTCTGAACGGAATGGCAGCCCAGTATTACGCCCGGATGCGCCATGCGACTCCGGCGGACAGCGATTTCAATCGGACGGGCCGCCAGCGTAAGATCATCAACTCCGTGATCGATGCGTGCCGGAGCATGAGCGTGCTGGAGCTGCACCGTCTGATGACAGAGCTGCTGCCCTATGTGCTGACGGATATGAGCAATGAGGAAATTCTGACATGCACGGTGGAGCTGCTTCCTTATGTGGCGGATATAAACGTGGTTTCCCAGCAGATCCCTGCCGAGGGGACCTACAGCAGCAAAATCATTGAAATCTACGATATTCCATCCGGTGTACTGGTTCCGGATATTGCGAAAAACCGGCAGATCCTGATGGCGATCTGCGAGGAAAGCGAAGAAGCGGAAGCCAATGCCGGATGATGGCTGCCCCGGGATGATTTTTTGTCGTCCCGGGGACTTTATACATACATGGATAGCCGCGTATCATATGGTATCAGGGGTGTCATGGATAAGGAGGCGCGAAATGGGAAGAAAATCTGTGGAGACGGAGCGTAAGAAAAAGCAGCCCCGGGGCTGCCTGGGCAGGTTCCTGCTGTTCCTGGTGGTAGTGGAGGGACTGATCCTTGCCGCCGGAATCGGCGCATTTCTGTATTTGAATTCCGTACTGGATCTGGTGGAGCGTCCCCAGGCAAAGCGTACGGCAATTTTTGAAAAGCTGGAAGACTTGAGTGAAAGCCTGTCGGGGAAGAACGACGGCATTGTGAATATTCTTCTCATCGGGCAGGATATGCGGGAGGGAGCGGACCACAAGCTGGCGGATGCCATGATCCTGTGCTCCGTCAACCGGAATACCGGGACGATGACCATGTGCTCCCTCATGCGGGATATGTACGTTCAGCTTCCGGACTATGCCGGACATGCGGGATCCAAAAACCGTATCAATGCCGCCTACTCCCTGGGCTGTGCCTGGAACGGAGACCGGGGCGGCATGGAAATGCTGGATCAGCTGATTCTGGAGCAGTTCGGCGTGGAGGTAGACTACAATGTGGAGTTTAGCTTTGACTCCTTCGTCCGCGTTGTGGATGCCTTAGGCGGTGTGGAGCTGGACCTGACGGAAGCGGAGGCGGCATACCTGAACAAGCAGCCGAATCTTCCGGACAGTTACACCGAGGGAAGCAATCTTCTGGACGGAGAGGCTGCCCTTATCTTTGTACGGACCAGGCATTCCAGCGCCGGGGACAGTGACTTCCTCCGCACGGGCCGCCAGCGGGCCGTGGTGGCGGCGGTGACGGAGAAGCTCAGAAAGATGGACTTTATGCAGCTGCACAGCATGATAACGGATATTCTTCCCATGATCTATACGGATATGACAAACCGGGAGATCCTCAGCTGCGCTTTAAAGCTGCTGCCAATGGCCGCGGACCTGAAAATAGAATCCCAGCAGATCCCCGCAGACGGCACCTATGAAAATGCCAGGGTAGAAATCGGCGGCTATTCCGCCGCCGTCCTGGTCCCCGACCTGGAAAGAAATAAGCAGATCCTGATGGAAATCTGCGAGGGATAAGCGAAAAAACGATCCCTGTGCGTAAACACTCCGCTGAAAAAGCGGAGTGTTTTTGCACCTTTCAAAAAACCGGGAAAGGAATAATTGCATATTCCCCGGAGATATGCTATACTGTAACCAATCGAACACCCGGAGGCGTTTATGAAGGAATTTACCGATTTTCAGGAGAAACTTGCCCGGAACTGCCCGGATATTCGGATATTGTACAATGAGCCCATGGCAAAGCACACCTCCTTCCGGATCGGCGGGGCGGCGGAGGCCATGGCCTTTCCCGAAGACAGGGAAGAATTGGCGCATTTGCTGAAAACGTCCCGTTTATTGGACTGTAATCCTGCTATACTGGGCGCAGGAACCAACGTACTGGCCCCGGACGAGGGGATGGCGGGCCTTGTCATCTGTCTCAAGGATTGCCTGGACGGCATGGAGCGGCTGGATGAAACCCATATCCGGGTCATGGCCGGTGTGACCATGACGCGGGCGGCGATGTTTGCGGCGAAGCAGGGTCTTTCCGGCCTGGAATTTGCCCACGGCATCCCCGGCACGGTGGGCGGCGGCGTGTATATGAACGCGGGTGCCTACGGCGGGGAGATCGGCAGCGTCCTTACCCAGGCGGAGATCATGAATCCGGAGGGGAAAATCCTTACGCTGTCCCGGGAGGATATGGCCTTTTCCTACCGGCACAGCCGTTTGGAGGATACGCCCGGTATTGTCCTCAGTGCGGTGTTCTGCCTGACTCCGGCGGACAGCGAGGGAATCTTCGCACGGATGAAAGAACTGATGGCGAAGCGCTCCGCCTCCCAGCCCCTGGATCTTCCCTCGGCAGGTTCCGCCTTTAAACGTCCCAGGGAGGGCTACGCAGCGGCGCTGATCGATGAAGCGGGGCTCAAAGGATTTCAGGTGGGCGGCGCGGCGATTTCCCGGAAGCATGCGGGCTTTGCCGTAAATCTGGGGGGAGCTACCGCCCGGGATGTAAAAGAATTGCTCCGGCAGGTTACGGACCGGGTATACGGGAAAACCGGGATCCGCCTGGAGCCGGAGGTGCGGATCTGGGAGCACAGTTAGAAAGGAGAGATACCATGGCTTCCTTTTCTTCTTCTGCCAAGGCGGAGGTCTGCCGGGATTTTCCACCGGATGCCGTGTCCGCGGCGGCGGAATGCTTTGGGTGCCTGCTCTTTGGCAACAGCTTCCGCTTCGATGGGATCAGGCTGATCACCGAGAGCCGGGAGTTTGGGAAAATGCTGCCGAAACTTTTTCGGAAAGCCTTTGGTTTTGGCTTTGACCAGCAGCCCGACAAGGACGCGGCAGGAAAGCTGGTGTTTCAGATCACCGATGAAAAGAAACTGGGCATCATTATGGAAACTTTCGGCTTTTCCCCGGAGGACACCCTGTCCCTGCATATTAACCTTCCGGTGGTGGAGGATGAGAGCAGCAAGGCCTATTTCCTGCGGGGGGCCTTTCTCTCCGGCGGCAGTGTGACCGACCCGGAAAAGGGCTACCACATGGAGCTTACCACCACCCATCAGAGTGTAGCCCGGGAGTGCGACGCCCTGATCCGGGAGGTGCTGGGTTTTGCGCCCAAGACTGCCGGACGGGGCGGCAGCCGGGTGCTGTACCTGAAGCAGAGCGAGCGGATTTCGGATTTCCTTACTTATCTGGGCGCGCCTGTGGCCGCTATGGGGATCATGGAGGCAAGGCTGGAAAAAGAGCTGAATAACCGGGTCAACCGGTGCTGCAACTGCGACGATGCCAATACCTCCAAGGTGGTGGACGCGGCCCAGGAGCAGCTTGCCGCCATCCGCTGCCTGCGCAGTTCCGGCCAGTTGGAACAGCTTCCACCCAAGCTGCAGCTGGCGGCGAAGGCCCGGGAAGAAAACCCGGAGGCGGCGCTTGTGGAGCTTGCCGCCATGATGGAGCCGCCCATCACCAAACCTGCCATGAGCCACCGCCTGCGGCGGCTCATTGAGCTGGCAAAGGAGACACAGATATGAGCTTTGTACATCTGCATGTGCATACGGAGTACAGCCTCCTGGACGGTGCCTGCCGCATCGACTCCATAATGGACCGGGTCAAGGAGCTGGGCCAGTCCGCCGTGGCCATTACGGACCACGGAGTGATGTACGGCTGTATTGATTTTTACAAGGCCGCCAAGGCGGCGGGGATCAAGCCCATTATCGGCTGCGAGGTATACGTTGCCCGCCGGCGGATGGAGGATAAGGTCCACGGGCTGGACAAGGACCCCTACCACCTGGTGCTGCTGTGCAAGAACCGGACCGGCTATGAAAACCTTTGTCTTCTGGTTTCCGCGGCCTTTCAGAAGGGCTTCTACGGTAAGCCCCGGGTGGACCTGGAGCTTCTGGAAAAGCACCACGAGGGACTGATTGCCCTGTCTGCCTGCCTGGCAGGCGGCGTTGCCCAGTACCTGATGGATGAAAACTATGATGGGGCGAAAGCATATGCCCTGCGTCTTGCCGGAATCTTCGGGGAGGGAAACTTCTACCTGGAGCTGCAGGACCACGACATCCAGGAGCAGCGGGCCGTCAATCAGGGGATCCGCCGCCTGGCCCGGGAGACGGGGCTGCCTATGGTGGTTACCAACGACGCCCACTATCTGCGCCGGGAGGACGCCGGGATGCAGGATGTGCTCCTGTGCGTCCAGACGGGCAAGACGGTGGACGATCCCAACCGGATGAAATTCCAGACCGAGGAATTTTACCTGAAAAGCGAGGAAGAGCTGCGCGCCCGGTTCCCCGGCTGTAACGAAGCCTTCCAGAATACGGCGAAAATTGCCGAGCAGTGTAATCTGGATTTTACCTTTCACGAGTACCATCTGCCCGCGTTCCCGGTGCCGGAGGGGGTCACCAATGAGGAATACTTCCGTGACCTCTGCATGAAAGGCTTTTTGGAGCGGTATCCTCAGGCGCCCCAGTCCTACCGGGAAAGGCTCGAATATGAGATGGGCGTCATCAGCCGGATGGGGTATGTGAACTACTACCTCATTGTGTGGGATTTTATCCGCTATGCCAAGGAGAACGGAATCCCGGTGGGGCCGGGACGGGGCTCCGGCGCTGCCTCCATTGTGGCCTACTCCCTGCACATCACGGAAGTGGACCCCATGAAGTACAGCCTCATCTTCGAGCGGTTCCTGAACCCGGAGCGGGTGAGCATGCCGGACTTTGATACCGACTTTTCTCCCGAACGCCGGGGTGAGGTCATTGAATATGTTATGCGCAAGTACGGCGCGGATCACGTTGCCCAGATCGTCACCTTCGGTACCATGGCGGCCCGGGGTGCCATCCGGGATGTGGGCCGGGCGCTGAACTTTTCTTACGCGGAGACGGATGTGGTGGCAAAGCTGGTGCCCACCATGCCCCTGCACATCACCTTAAAGGAAGCCCTGAACATTTCTCCCCGGCTGAAAGAGATGTACGACGGGGACCCCAAGGTAAAAAAACTCATCGATACCGCCATGCAGCTGGAGGGCATGCCCAGAAATACCTCCACCCATGCCGCGGGCGTGGTCATCACCGCAGACCCGGTGGTTACCTATGTGCCCCTGTCCCGGAATGATGACACCATCGTTACCCAGTACACCATGACTACCATCGAGGAACTGGGATTGCTGAAAATGGACTTCCTGGGTCTGCGGAACCTGACGGTCATCCAGGACGCGGAGGAACAGGTCCGCCGCATGGAGCCGGACTTTGCCGTGGACGAGGTGCCGGATAATGACCCGGAGACCTTCGCCATGCTGGCAGAGGGAAAGACCCAGGGCGTGTTCCAGCTGGAATCCGCCGGTATGACCGGTGTGTGCGTCAGCATGAAGCCCACCTCCATTGAAGACCTGACGGCCATTGTGGCGCTGTACCGCCCTGGTCCCATGGATTCCATTCCCCGGTTCGTGGAGAACAAGCTCCACCCGGAGAAAGTGACCTATAAGACCCCGCTCTTAGAACCCATCCTGAAGGTCACCTACGGCTGCATTGTCTATCAGGAGCAGGTCATTGAGATCTTCCGGCAGCTTGGCGGCTATACCATGGGCCAGGCGGACAACATCCGCCGTGCGATTTCCAAGAAAAAGCTGAAGGTCATCGAGTCGGAGCGGAAGGTTTTTGTCTACGGTGACCCGGCCCAGAACATTGCCGGCGCGATTTCCAAGGGCGTGCCGGAAAGCGTGGCCCAGTCCATTTACGACGAGATCGTGGACTTTGCCAACTACGCTTTCAACAAGGCTCACGCGGTGTGCTACGCCGTGGTGGCCTATCAGACCGCCTACCTGAAATGCCACTACCCCCGGCAGTACATGGCGGCGCTGATGACCTCAGTGCTGGACTCCGCGGACAAGATCGCGGGGTATATCGCCGAATGCCGGGAAATGAATATAAAGACCCTGCCGCCGGATATTAACCACTCGGAGGATCACTTTGTTGTGGAGCCGGAGGGAATCCGGTTCGGCCTGGGCGCTGTGAAAAACGTGGGTCACGGCCTCATTCGCAGTGTGACTGCCCGCCGGGAAGAAGGCGGCCCCTTCCGGTCGCTGGAGGATTTCCTGGAGCGAATGGGCGAGGGAGAGCTCAACAAGCGGGCGGTGGAAAACTTTATTAAGTGCGGCGCCATGGATTGCTTCGGGCATCACCGCAGCGAATTGCTTGCGGTGTATGAAAGCATGATGGACAGCGTTGCCGTCTCCCGGAAGCAGAATCTGGAGGGCCAGTTGGGCATGTTTGCCATGCTGGAGCCGGAAAAAGCGAAAATCCCCATTCCCAGCCGCCCGGAGCTGAGCAAGGCGGAGCTCATGGCTATGGAAAAGGAGACCACCGGCATCTATCTGTCCGGCCACCCCATGGACGACTACCGTTCCTTCCTCCGGGGCACCAATGTGGTCCCCATTGCCGCCCTGACGGCGGAGGACTCCCGGTATGAGGATGAGCAGATCGTCAGTGTGGCGGGCATCGTGCAGAGCGTAAAAATGAAGACCACCCGGAATAATTCCATGATGGCCTATGTCACTGTGGAGGACGACACCGCCTCCATGGAAATGATTGCCTTTTCCAATGTGCTCAGTGAGCACGGCGGGTATCTGAAAGAGAACTTCCCCGTGGTAGTTACGGGCAGGCTCTCCCAGCGGGAGGACAAGGACCCTCAGATCGTCATTAACCGGGTCCGGCCCATTTCGGACTATTCCCAGAAACCGCCTGCCCCCGTTCAGCCGGATCCTCCTGCCGGGGGGAAGCTGTACCTGCGCCTGCCGGGAGAGTCGGGAAAGCTTTTCCCCAAGGTAAAAGCGATCCTTAACATGTTCCCCGGGGACAACACGGTGGTTTTGTACTTTGCCGATTCCGGCCTGCGCCGGGGGACCCGGGCAATGCTGGCGGGTTCCATGCTCCGGGAGCTGACGAATGTACTGGGAAAAGAAAATGTTGTGCTGAAATAGCTTTTCATTTTCCGGAAATGTGTTATAATAGAAGTATTCACAATAGGGGGCGGATGCCTTGAAAAACAGAATATTGCCTGTGCTGGCAGTTCTGGTCTGCCTGATCCTGTCCGGCTGCGCCATGCGGACTGTGGAACAGATGTATTGTCCGCCCAGGCGTTCCGAGGAATACAGCAGCCTGCAGTCCGCCATTGACGGGGCAATGTCCAATTTGGAGTATGCCGCTCCGGTGTCCGGTGAGAACCAGCAGACGGTGCAGCGGGCGGATCTTGACGCGGACGGAAAGGATGAATACCTGGTCTTTGCCCGGGGTAATTCCGAAAAGCCGCTGCACATCCTGGTTTTCCGGATGGGGGAGGACGGCGAATATGTTCTTTCAGAGGATATAAGCTGCAACGGCTCGTCCTTTGAACAGGTGGAATATGTGGAGCTGGACGGCCGTCCCGGTATGGACATTCTGGTCGGGCGGCAGCTTGGCGGACAGACCCTCAGGATCGCGTCTCTCTACTCCTTTGCGGTCGGACAGGCGGAGCAGATCTTCAGTACCATCTACTCCCGGGTGGTCACCTGCGACCTGGACAGCAACGGCCGAAAGGAACTGATGGTGATCCGCTATGGCGAGTCGGAGCTGGATAACGCCGTGGCGGTGCTCTACGCCTGGCAGAATGGGGTAATGGAACGGTCACGGGAAGCGATTCTTTCCGGAAAAGCGGAATACATCAAGCGAATCACACTCAGCAATCTCCAGAGCGGAGAGCCTGCGGTGTATGTTGCCAGTGCGGTAAACGACAGCGCCATTGTGACCGATATTTTCGCGGTGAAGAACAATGTTTTTTCCAATATCTCCCTTGCCAGCGATACCGGAACCAGTGTCCAGACATTGCGAAACTACTACATCTATTCCGAGGACATTGACGGTGACGGGGTTCTGGAGCTGCCGCGGCTTCTGACGATGAAATCCACTTCTTCCCAGAGGAACCAGGAAAAGCAATATCTGATCCGGTGGTATTCCATGAACCTGCAGGGCAGGGAGCAGGACAAGTACTACACCTTCCATAACTACGACGGCGGCTGGTATCTGACACTGGACAGCACCTGGATCAGCCGGATCGCCATGGAGCAGGACAATAATACCTACACCTTCTACATATGGAACGAGGACTACGGGGAGGCCCAGGCTGTATTTTCGGTCTACTCCCTTACGGGACCGGATCGGGACAGCCAGGCGGGAGTACAGAACCGGTTTGCACTGTACCGGGGGGAAACCGTGGTCTATGCCGCCAAGCTGGAGACGGCATCCGCTCTGTACGGAATTACGGAAGAGTATTTGAAAGGCTGTTTCCATCTGATTCAGCAGGATGGAAAACAGGGAAACTCTGACTAAATCGCCTGCGGCTGGGGGGCTGTACTTTTGCCGTCAGCTCTTGAAGATTTCATCAGAGCTTCCATAGCATAGACATAGGGGGAGCAGAAAATGAAAAAGGTTTTGATTCTGGAAGACGAAGTTAATATCCGCAGTTTTGTGGTCATCAACCTGACCCGGGCGGGATATGAAGCCATCGAGGCGGGCACGGGGCAGGAGGCCCTGGACCGGCTGGCGGAGAATCCGGACATCGGCGTAGCGATTCTGGACATCATGCTGCCGGATATGGACGGCTTTGAGGTCTGCCGCCGGATTCGGGCTGTCAGCAAGCAGATTGGCATTGTCATGCTCACCGCCCGGACCCAGGAAATGGACAAGGTTACGGGGCTCATGACCGGCGCCGACGACTATGTGACAAAGCCCTTTTCTCCCGCGGAGCTGACTGCCCGGATTGACGCCCTGTTCCGCCGGATCGGTGGGGACAGCAACACCAGCTCCGAGCTGCTGATCCAGGGCCCCTTTGTGATGAACACCCGGAACCACACCCTGGAAAAGAACGGAAACCGTATCCGTCTGACCCAGGTGGAATATGCCATTCTGAAGCTGTTCATGCAGAACCCGGGAATGGCGCTGTCCCGGGAGGATATTCTCAGCGCGGTCTGGGGCCAGGACTACGAGGGAGAACTGAAGATCGTGGATGTGAATATCCGCCGCCTGCGGATCAAGATTGAGGATGATACCTCCAATCCCACCTATATCACCACGGTATGGGGCCTGGGATATAAGTGGGGCGCATAACAGGGCATGGAGAAAACCACAAAAAACGCCGGAAGCCTGCGAAAACGGTGGCTTTTTAATACAGCCGGGGTAATCCTGGCTTTGGGCATTGTCTGTGTCCTGGCGATTACCGCGTTCTTTGCAGCCTATTACTATTCCAGCATGGAGGCGGACCTGCGCAGCCGCGCCAGGACCACCCGGGAATTTTTCGCCGACTATGTAAATCAGAACTACGGAGAGTTCTACCAGTCCTGCATCACCTATGCCAGAACCTTTGAGGACCGGAATTCCATTGAGCTGCAGTTTATCAACCGGTCCGGGGAGATCGTCGCTTCCTCCTACGGCGAGTGGGCGGGAAAATCTCCCAGCACCCCGGAGATACAGAAAGCCATGAGCAGCCGGGGCATCGAATCCTACGTGGGCAAGGCCCCGGATACCGGGGAGCGGATCATTGCCATGTCCAGCCCCATGATTTTCAGCAACGGTGAGGTCATGGGCGTTCTGCGTTATGTTACCTCCACCCGGATCGTGGATCAGCAGATTGTTCTGGTGGCAGTGGTCTGTACCCTGGTGCTGATGGGGATCCTTGCCATTGTGGTCCTGACAAGCTGGGCATTTATCAACACCGTGATGACCCCGGTCAATCAGATCACCGAAAAAGCCCGGCTGATTGCCAGCGGCAGCTACGGCACCCAGATCTCCACAAAATACGATGACGAGATCCGGGATCTGGCGGATACCATCAACGAAATGTCGGTGAAGATCAGCCAGAACGAAAAAATGCAGGCGGAATTCATTTCCCAGCTTTCCCATGAGCTGCGCACACCCCTGACGGTCATCAACGGCTGGAGTGAAACCCTGCTTGCCGATGAGAGCATGGATGAACAAACCCGGCAGGGTCTGAAGATTATTTCCAGCGAAGCAAAGCGCCTGACGGAAATGGTGACGGAGCTGCTGGACTTTACCCGGATGCAGGACGGGCGGATGACCCTGTCCGTGGAACCGACGGATATTCGGGGCGAGTTTGAAGATACCGTCTATATGTACGGCAGCCGACTTTCCCAGGACGGCATCAAGCTCAACTACCAGGAAAGCGACGCGGAGATCCCGGAGATACCCTGTGATGCCAAGCGGCTTCGCCAGGTGTTCCTGAACATTCTGGATAATGCTGCCAAGCACGGCGGAGAGGGAAAGCGGATCGACGCGGGGATTTCCTACGAGGACGAAAATGTTGTAGTCAGAATCCGGGACTATGGCCCCGGCATTCCGGAGGACGAAATTCCTCTGGTGAAAATGAAATTTTACAAGGGCAGCTCCAAGGCTCGTGGAACGGGCATTGGCCTTGCGGTGTGCGAGGAGATTGTGGAGCTTCACGGGGGCACCCTTACTTTGGAGAATGCCCCTGGCGGCGGCACCCTGGTAACGGTAACGCTGCCCGCGGCCCAGTAACAGAGAGGTTAACCCATGGAAGAAAAGCAATGCTGTGAAAAATTCCGCACCATGATCGGCGGTCAGGCCCTGATCGAGGGGATCATGATGCGCGGCCCGGAAAAGGACGCGGTGGTGGTGCGCACTGCCGACGGTCTGCACCTGGAGGTCAAGGACCGGAAGCTCAGCCGCCCCGGTTCCTTTCGGACCTGGCCCTTTTTCCGGGGTATCTTCAATTTCTTTGATGCCCAGGTCACCGGGGTGAAGGCTCTGATGCACTCGGCAGACCTTGCTCCTGAGGAGGAGCAGGAGGAGCCCAGTAAATTTGACAAGTGGCTGGAAAAGAAGCTGGGAAACGAGACCTTTCAGAAGGTGATCGTGGGCCTGGCTGTGGCAATGGGCCTGGGCCTTTCCATCGGCCTGTTTTTCCTGCTGCCCATGGTGATCGCTTCCCCCTTTGACCGGTGGATCGGCAGCACTCTGGGGGTTAACCTTCTGGAGGGTGTGATCCGCATGGTGATTTTTATGGCCTACATGATTCTCATTTCCCGGATGGGGGAAATGAAGCGGGTGTTTGCCTACCACGGGGCGGAGCACAAGACCATCCGCTGCTATGAGGCAGGGCTTCCCCTGACGGTGGAGAATGTTCGCAGGCAAACCCGGCTGCATCCCCGGTGCGGCACCAGCTTCCTGCTGGTGGTAATGGTGATTTCCATTCTGGTGTTTTCCGTTGCGTCTTCCGCACTGCTGTCGGTGGTGCCTTCCCTGGCGGCGCTGCGAGGCACCTTCCTGTACCGGCTGCTGATGATCGTCTATAAGCTGCTGCTCCTGCCCCTGGTGGTGGGAATCACTTATGAGATTAACCGCTGGGCCGGACGGCACGACAACGCCCTCACCCGGATCCTGACCGCACCCGGCATGTGGATGCAGAACTTTACCACGGGCGAGCCGGACGATGGTATGATCGAGGTGGGCATCGCGGCGGTGGAGGCGGTTCTGCCGGAAAAGGAGGGGGCGGACCGGTGGTAAAACGGTACGGCCAGTTGTATCTGGAAACCCGGCAGGCGCTTCTGGGAAACGAGGATACCCAGACCGCCGGACTGATGGCCAGAAATCTCCTGTGCAAGGCCTCCGGCAAAAGCCAGGAGGAAATCCTCGCGAACCGGGAGCAGTACGCGCCGGAGGCGGTGTGCCGGGAAATGGAGCGCAATGTACAGCGCCTGCTCCGGGGCGAGCCCCTTGCCTATGTGCTGGGGGAGTGGGAATTTTACGGGCTGCCGCTGTATGTGACGGAGGATGTTCTGATCCCCAGGGATGACACCTGCGCCGTGGCGGAGCTTGCCATCAACAAGGCCCTTTTCCTGGATCAGGACCCCCGGATCCTGGACCTGTGCTGCGGCTCCGGCTGCATTGGCCTGGCCATAGCCAGCCGGGTGAAGGATGCCCGGGTGACGCTTGCGGATATTTCCAAGGAAGCCCTGGCGGTAGCCAAGCGGAATATCCAGCGCAATCACCTGGGAGGCCGGGTCAGCTCCATTCAGGTGGACGCCCGGGTGCCCTGTTCGGCGTTTCTGGGAAAGTTTGATATGATTGTCTCCAATCCGCCCTACGTCACAAAGGCGGAAATGGAGGAACTTCCCGATAGTGTAAAAAATTATGAACCCGCCCTTGCCCTATACGGCGGAGAGGATGGCCTGGACTTTTACCGGGCTATCTGTGTGAACTTTCGCAATGCCCTGAAGCCCGGGGGCCTTATGTGCTTTGAGTTCGGCATGGGGCAGGGAGACGAAGTCTGCCGGATCCTGGAAAGGGAAGGCTATACGGTCCTGGACAGACGCCGGGACTATAATGACAGAGAAAGAGCCGTGCTGGCGCGGCTGGACAGGAAGGAACGATAAATATGGCACAGAAAAAAACCGTGTATGAAGCACCCACCCCCGCCTCCGACAAGAAGAAGGCACTGCAGACCGCCCTGGCGCAGATCGACAAGAATTTCGGCAAGGGCACCGTTATGCGGCTGGGTGACCGGCCGGAGATGAACGTGGAAGCCATTCCCACCGGATCTCTGGCACTGGATGCGGCTTTGGGTATCGGCGGCGTCCCCAAGGGACGGATTATCGAAATCTACGGCCCCGAGTCCTCCGGTAAGACTACCCTGGCTCTGCACATTCTGGCGGAAGCCCAGAAGCGGGGCGGTGAGGTCGCTTTCGTGGATGCGGAGCATGCCCTGGATCCGGTGTACGCTGCTGCGCTGGGTGTGGATACGGACAATCTGCTGGTTTCCCAGCCGGACACCGGCGAGCAGGCCCTGGAAATTACCGACGCCCTGGTGCGTTCCGGCGCGGTGGACGCGGTGGTTGTGGACTCCGTAGCGGCCCTGGTTCCCAAGCAGGAAATCGAGGGCGAAATGGGCGACACCTTTGTGGGCCTGCAGGCCCGGCTCATGTCCCAGGCCCTGCGGAAGCTGGCGGGTACCATCGCCAAGACCAACTGTGTGGTCATTTTCATCAACCAGCTGCGTATGAAGATCGGTGTGATGTACGGAAACCCCGAGACCACCACCGGCGGCAACGCCCTGAAGTTCTACGCCTCCGTCCGCCTGGATGTGCGGAAGGTGGAGGCCATCAAGGAGGGCGGCAACATCATCGGTAACAAGACCCGGGTGAAGGTGGTCAAGAACAAGGTGGCGCCTCCCTTCCGGGAAGCTTACTTTGATATTATGTACGGTCAGGGTATCTCCAAGTGGGGCGAGCTGGTGGATCTGGCGGTCCAGATGGAGATTATCCAGAAGAGCGGAAGCTGGTTTTCCATGGGCGACGAGCGGATTGGTCAGGGTAAGGACAGCGTAAAGACCTACCTCCAGGCCAACCCCGAGATTGCCGAGCAGGTGGAAGCCCAGGTTCGGGAGAACCTGTGGAAGCTGTCCGGCGCCCCCAAGCCCGCCGCCAAGGCCGCGGATAAGCCCGTAGCGGTGGAGGCCGACGACTTTATCGATGAGGATTGACCGCCTGAGCAATGCCCCGGACCGGGCGGGACGGTACTTAACCATTCTGTCCGACGGCACCAAGCTGCGGCTTTACCGCAGAACGGTGGAGGACTTTGGCCTCTATCCCGGTTTGGAACTCAGCGAGGAAGACGCGAACCGGCTGAAAGCCGCCGCCGGGGAGATGTCCGCCAAGATGCGGGCGGTGCGGATCGTGGCCGCTTCCAGCGTTTCCAAGCAGGATCTCCAGTCCCGCCTGATCCGCAAGGGAGAAAAGGAAGACGATGCCCGGGCGGCAGTGGAATGGATGGCAAGCCACGATCTGGTGGACGACCGGACGACGGCCCGTCAGGTGGCGGAGTCCTGCGCGTCAAAGGGCTACGGCCTTGCCCGGGCAAAGCAGGCCCTGTATGAAAAGCGGATCCCCAGGCAGTATTGGGACGAAGCCCTGGAAGATTATCCCGACCAGTCGGAGAAGATTCTTTCCTTTCTCCGTGCCCGTTTGGCAGGGGAATGTGACCAGCGGGATATTCAGCGTGCGGTGGCGGCGCTTACACGGCGGGGCCACAGCTATGCTTCCATCCGCGAGGGACTGCGGCAGCTGTCCCTGGAAACAGATGAATTACCGGAGGACGAATAATGGCAAAAATCGGATTTATTTCCCTGGGCTGTGCCAAGAACCAGGTGGACTGCGAGCGGATGATGTACCGGGTCCAGGAGGCGGGGCACAGCGTGGAATATGAGCTTTCCGGCTGTGACGTGGTGGTCATCAATACCTGCGGCTTTATCGACTCGGCAAAGTCGGAGGCCATTGACGCCATCCTGGCGGTGGCCCAGCTCAAGGAGCAGGGTCTTGTGGGAAAAATCCTGGTAACGGGCTGCCTCAGCCAGCGTTATCAGGACGAGGTGCGCAAGGAGATGCCCGAGGTGGACGGCCTGCTGGGCACCGGGAGTTACACCGAAATTGTCCCGGCCATTGAAAGCCTTCTGGAAGAAAAAACGGTGGTTTCTTACGGTTCCATCGATACCCCCGAGGTGGAGACGGGCCGGATCCTCACTACCCCTGCCCACTATGCCTTCGTAAAGATTGCCGAGGGCTGCGATAACCGGTGCGCCTACTGCATCATTCCCTATCTGCGGGGCAGATACCGCTCCCGGCAGATGGAGGATATTGTTACCGAGGCGGAATCCCTGGCGGAAAACGGCGTTAAAGAGCTGATTGTTGTGGCCCAGGATACCAGCCGCTACGGCACGGACCTGCCCGGACATAAGCGGCTTTTGCCGGCGCTTCTTCGCAGACTCTGCCGGATCGACGGCCTGCACTGGATCCGTGTCCACTATGTCTATCCGGATGAAATTGATGACGAACTGATTTCGGTGATTGCCGAAGAACCCAAGATCGTCAAGTATCTGGACATTCCCATTCAGCACTGCAATGATAAGATCCTGAAGCTTATGAACCGCCGGGGAGACGGCGCGTTTCTGCGGTCCCTGCTCCAAAAGCTGCGGGACAGGATTCCCGGCCTTGTTATCCGCACCAGCCTCATTGCGGGTCTTCCCGGTGAGGGAGAGGCGGAGTTTCATGAGCTTCTGGACTTCCTGAAGGAAACCAGAATGGAGCGGGTTGGCGCCTTTGTGTTCTCTCCGGAGGAGGGGACCCCGGCGGCCCGGATGGAGCATGTGGACGCGGACACCGCCGCCGAGCGGGTACGGATCATTGAGGAGCTTCAGTCCGGCATCATGGATGACTACAATGCTTCCCGGGTGGGTACGGATATGGAGGTCCTGGTGGACGGCTACGACGAGGAATTTGAGCAGTTCTACGGACGGACCTATGCTGACTCTCCGGATATTGACGGACGGGTCTATATAGCCTCTGATGAGCCTTTGCGTGAGGGAAGCTTTGTAACCGTCCATATTGACGGCACTGTGGACGGGGACCTGTCCGGTTATGTTGTGGAGGAGACAGACAGATGACTTTAGCAAGTAAGATCACTCTGGTTCGGGTGGCCATGATCCCGGCGTACCTCGTGGCCATGTATCTCAGCGGCGGTACGGCGGGGCCCTGGATGTGGGCGGGGCTTGCCATCTTCATTTTGGCAAGCCTGACGGACTACATAGACGGCCAGATTGCCCGGCGGTGCAACCAGGTCAGCGACTTCGGCAAATTCCTGGATCCCCTGGCTGACAAGCTTCTGACCATTGCCGCCATGAGCATGTTCTGTGAGTGGGGCCGGTTTCCTGCCTGGGCGCTGATGATCGTCCTGACCCGTGAATTCGCGGTTTCGGGATTGCGGATGGTGGCAGCTTCCAAGGGAAGCGTCATCGCCGCCGGATGGAGCGGGAAAATCAAGACTGCCAGCACCATGGTGGGCCTTTGCGTACTGATGGTATTTCCGGAAAATGCCGCTGTCATCTGGACAGTTGTGGTAATGATCGCGGGGACCACTGTGTATTCCGGCGCGGAATATTTTATCAAAAACTGGAAGTGTCTCTGGAACTGAATGCATTCCCGGGCTTGCCGCGGGTGACAGGTTTTTCATGCGGAAAGGACGAATGAAAAACCTGTTTCCAGGTGGGAAGCCCGGGAAAAGAATCATCCGGTATTTTCCGGGAATCCTTTTTTATACATGCAACACAATTCGTTTTTGAAACGTATCTATACCGGAAGGAGGTGGTATGCATGGCTTCTTTGTTGCGTACGGACAAAGAAATCATGGATATTTACAACCGTCAGGTGGACACTGTGTACCGTATCTGTTTCTCCTTCATGAAAACCAGAGCGGATACGGAAGATATGGTGCAGGAAACCTTTCTGCGCCTGATGTCCAACGGAACGGTTTTTCAGTCAGAAAAACATGAAAAGGCGTGGCTCATTGTGACAGCTTCCAATGTGTGCAAGGATGCCCTGCGCCGATCCTGGCGCAAGCATACCAGCATTGAGGAACTGCCGGAGATCGCCCAGGAGGGCCCGGAATGGAACCCCGTTCTGGAAGCGATCCTTGCCCTGCCCAGGGACCAGAAGACGGCGGTCTACATGTATTACTACGAGGGCTATTCCTCGGCGGAAATCGCCCAGGCTTTGGGATGCCGGCAGGGCACCGTCCGGAGCCGGCTGTCACGGGCAAGACAGGCACTGAAAAAGGATTTGGGAGGTGATGCCTGATGACAAGACAGACAGTTCGCAACGCCTATTCCGATGTCCGGCCTACCCAGGAACAGAAGGATAAAATGTGGAACGCGATTATGGCGGAGAAGGATAACCGCCCCCTGGAACTCCGCAGGGAAAAACCCTCCAGTGGCTTCCGGTTTTCTACGATTGCGGCATCTCTGGGGCTGGTTGCCATGCTGGCAGTGGTCGTGTGGTTTGGCGGCAGTGCGATCCTGAAGTCAAAGGACAGCCCCGCGGAGCTGGCAGCCATGGATGCGGAAACCAACGCCGCTTACATGGATCAAGGCGTGAGAGCCGAAGCTGCGGAAAGCGTAGCCGACACTGCACAAAGTGCGGCAGGTGCTGCGGAGGATGCCCTGTACCGTCCTATTTTGGAAAAATATGTCACCGCCATCCGGGAGAACAAGGATCCCGGACAGTGCAGCGAGGAAGACATCAGCATGCTCACAGGCTTCGTGGAAGGACTGGACGGGCTCGGCTGGTGCTACCGGGATCTGGACGGAAACGGTGTGGCGGAGCTGATCGTTTCCGACGGGAATGTGATGTATGACCTTTATACCGTGGAAAACGGGAAGACGGTTCATCTGGCAAGCGGCTTTGAGCGGAATTCCTATCAGCTCTGTGAAAATGGAACCATCAAAAATTACGGCTCCAACAGCGCCGCGGAAAGCAGCTATACCATGTACCGGCTTGTGGGCAGCAGCCTGGTGCAGGAGCAGATCGTGACCTTTGACGCATCGCAGGATCCGGACAATCCCTGGTTTGTGGGCTTCGATAAAACGCCTGCTTCCGAAGCGGAGGCTCAGACCGTGATCGACAGCTACCGGGAAATCGAGATTCCGATTACCCTGTTCTCTCAGGAAGAATGGTAAAAAAAGGAGGCTTGGACGGGAACTTCCCATCTAATACTAATATGCGATTAAAATCAGACAGTCTTTCCGGCCTAAATCGCGCTAAAATGCGTTCTCGTCCTTGATGGGCAGAAAGCCCATCTGCGTCCTCGGCCTTTTTTATCACGATTTATGCTCGGAAAGCCAAGTCTACTTTCAATCGCATATTAGTATAAGCCTCCACTTTTTTCTATCCCATGGAATAAAGTCTCTTTTCACTGGATTTTTTGACCTGGTTGTGTTATAATCTCCGGGCACAACCAATGACAATAAGGAGATTTCATATGAACGAAAAGGAAATCGGTGAGATCCGGCGGCATCTGCGCCGGGACCGGAGCAATATGACGGCCATCTTCGGCTGCTATGTCAACGATAACAAAGAGATCATTGCCTCTTTCCGCCAGAGCACCGGCATGATGTCTGAAAATGAGGGGGAAAAATATTTTGCCATTCTGCGCCGGGTGCTTTCCGGCGGCATAGGCAAAAACCTCATTGACCTGAGCTTTAAGACCTCCCAGGTTGCCGGCAGTCCGGAGCATCAGCTTCTCATGGATCTTCGTTCCAGCGGCCTGGAAGACGAGGAAAAACTGGGAGCGTTCTACCAGAAGATCATCGAGAATGTGGTTTTGGAGGGAAACTACCTGATCCTTGTGGGCTGCGACAGCTACGATGTGCCCTTTAAGAGTAAGGATGGTTCCTTTGGAAAGGACAACGCCGACGAGACCTACCGCTTCCTCGTCTGCGCTGTCTGCCCGGTGAAGCAGACAAAAGCCACCCTGCACTATGTGCCGGAGGAAAAATGCTTCCGGGACGGCGCCATGAACCAGCCGGTCAGCGCCCCGGAGCTGGGCTTCCTGTTCCCGGCCTTTGACAACCGTTCCACGAACCTCTATAACGCCCTCTACTACACCCACAATATCAAGGTCAGCCAGGACGCGCTGGTGGAAAACTTATTCAATGTTCCCATTCCCAAGCCCGCCGCGGAGCAAAAAAAGTGCTTTGAGGAGCTGCTTTCCGATGCCCTGGGGGAGGAGTGCAGCATGGATGTTGTACAGTCCGTCCATGATGAGCTGTGCCAGCGTATCGAGCTCCACAAGGAGAGCAAGGTCCCCGATCCTCTGCTCATCGGGAAAGAGGATGTAAAGGGCGTGCTGGAAAACTGCGGGGTTTCCCAGGAGCACGTGGCCAAATTCAGTGTAGACTACGATTCCACTTTCGGCTTTGACGCGGCGCTGCACCCCAAGAATATCATCGACAACAAGCATTTCCAGGTGCAGACCCCGGATGCGGTGATCCGTGTGGATCCCGCCCGTGCGGACATGATCGAGACCCGGATCATCGGGGGCGTGAAGTACATCTTGATCCCCGCGGACGAAACCGTGGAGGTCAACGGCGTGAATGTCCATATCGGCCAGGAACCGGCAAAGGTTTGATCCTCTCCAAAAGCGAAAAAAACCAAACAGCTTGATAAAAAACCTCGCAGAGTATGCCGCTCGCTTGTCGGCAAATGAATTTAAAACATTTTCTGCCAGGGCGTGTACCTGGCAGAAAATACCTATCAGGCTGCAAGTGTGCGAGGCGTACGCGAATAGCGTTCGCCGAGTGCGCGCGGCAGACTGCAATTCTTTTGTCAGGAAAGCCCTTTGGGGCTTTCCTGACAGTTTAAACGGCGCAGACAGAAACCTGTCTGCGCCGAAAAATATGTAGCTTATGCTTCCCGGGACTTGATTACCGCGTTTGTGATAAAGTCCACGCACTGCTCAATGCCCAGTACCCCGGTGTCCAGGCACAGGTTGTAGTTCTGGGACATGCCCCAGGTCCTGCCGGTGTAGTGCTGGTAGTTGACCCGGCGGCGCTTATCCTTCTCCTGAAGCCGTGCTTCGGGGGCCTTCTCCGATTCGCCGTACAGCCGAACAATCCGGTCAGCCCGGTAGGGAATGTCCGCGAACACGAAAACATGCAGGGCGTCCTGCCGGTCTTTGAGAATATAGTCCGCGTTTCGGCCAACGATCACGCAGGGGCCCTTGTCGGCAAGCTGCAATATCACGTTGCACTGAATGTTCCACAGAAAGTCCGCCGTGGAAAGGCCGTTCATCACGCCGGGGACACCCTGGGGGGCGAAGGCGTAGGAAAACAGGCTGCTGCCGGGGGAATGCTCTCCGTGTTCCTCTACAAATTTAGGAGCGAACCCGGACTCCAAAGCAATCTGGTCTACCAGCTCCTTGTCGTAAAAGGGAATGCCGAGCTTCTCGGCCACCATGCGTCCAACGGTCCGTCCACCGGAGCCAAATTCCCGGCTGATCGTAATAATTTTCTTTTCCATATTGATGCCTCCTTATAGGGGATGGAATCCGCCTGCTTATATTATAGTCAAAATGACGAGAAAAGTCAAATAAATTTCGTCCGGGTTGTATTATATGCTGTCAAAACTGCCGCAGCCACGGGGGGCAGAAGGATTCTGCCCTCTGCCTGAAACAGGATACGGGTTCCGGCGTCATTGTCCCACACCAGGGCATTCCAGGTGCCCTGGGGCAGGCTGACTTCCAGGGGCGTGTCTTCCGGATGGAAAATGACCAGCAGACGCCGGCCGCTGTCTTCCAGCAGGAAGCCCGGCGTGTGCGCCCCGCCGCAGGGGAAGGAATGAAGTTTTTCGTCGATCTGCGCCCGGGAGGTCAGCCGGAACAGAGGGAATTCTTTTCGCAGGGCGATCAGACCCTGATAGTAGCGCAGCGTCTGCAGCGCGTCCGGGCTTTCAAAGGTGTTCCACCGCAGGGCGTTCACCCGGTCAGAAGAGCGGTAGCTGTTGTCAACAAACCCGCCCCGGCCGGAGGGTTTGGAACGGAGCATTTCTTCCCCGGCCTGGAAGAAGGGAACGCCCTGGGAAAGAATGCAGAACGCGGCGGCCAGCCGGTTCCGGCGGGCAAGCTCCTGCTTGGAAATGCCGGGCCTTGCCAGAGCGATCCGATCCGCCAGGGTATAGTTATCATGGCAGGAGCAATAGTTGATGCTTTGCCCTGGATTCTCCGTCCACCCGGGACGGCCCGCAAAGGCAGATGCCAACTCCGAAAGCGCCCGAAATGCGCCGGAGGCAAACCCAGGGTCAGTGGTTTCAAACAGCGGCCCCCGCACTAGATCCCGGATGGTATCATTGAAGAAACCAAAGCCGGGGAGGGAGGGGGCGTTTTTCTGGGTTGCAAGGCTGACATTCTGTTTTGTTACCACGGTGTTCATGTTCCAGCCCTCGCCGTAGAGCAGCAGTCCCGGGGTTTTGCGTTCCAGCGCCTGCCGGGCAAGGCGGATGGTATCCGCGTCGATGATGCCGGCAAGGTCAAAGCGGAAGCCATCCAGGTGGTATTCTTCGGCCCAGTAGCACAGGGAATCCACGATGAATTTTCGTACCATGGAACGCTCGCTGGCGGTGTCATTGCCGCAGCAGGAGCCATTGGAGGTTCCCCGGCTGAAATAGCCCGGAACGATTTTATTGAAGCCAAAGTCATCCCGGCGGTATACATGGTTGTAAACCACATCCATAATGACACCGATGCCGTTTTTGTGGAGGGCATGGATTGCCTCTTTCAGTTCCCGGACCCGGACCTCCCCGTGGAACGGGTCGGAGGAATAGGAACCCTCCGGGAAATTGAAATTGACGGGGTCGTAGCCCCAGTTATACTGCCGGCGGTCTGGGCATGCTTCATCCACGGAGCCGTAGTCGTAGATGGGAAGCAGCTGAACATGGGTGACGCCCAATGCCTTGATGTGGGCAAGCCCTGTAGGAAAGCCGTGGGCAGTTGCGGTGTTTTCCTCCGTCAGGGCCAGGTATTTTCCCTTGTTTTCCATGCCGGAGGAAGGATGAATGGACAGGTCCCTTACATGAACCTCCCAGATCACCGCGTCGGTGATGGCCATTCTTGGTCCCCGGTCCGAAGCCCACCCGTCCGGGTCGGTGCGTCCCAGATCAATGACCATGCCCCGCAGCCCGTTGACACCGCCTGCCCGGGCGTAGGGGTCAATGGACTCCCTGGTGATCCCATCCACGGTGACGAGATAGGTATAGTACACCCCATGCAGGTCCCCGTCCAGGGAAAGCGTCCAGGTCCCCTCACTGCCGGGAGTCATAGGGTATTCCCGGATGGGGGCGCTGTCGCCGCCGTCGGGATAGAACCGGAGGCGGACGGCGGAGGCTGTGGGTGCCCAGACCCGGAACCGGGTACACCCAGGACTCCACAGGGCGCCAAGATCGCCGCCTGTATAGGTGTAGGCCTTTTCAAAGCTGCTGCTGGAATAGTCCATATACCGCTTCTCCTTGTTCAGAAAAACAATTTTTGCCGGGAATAGAATAAGCCGTAGTTTTCGACTATTTTACCACAGGAAAGAAAATCTGTAAAGGCAGAAAGCAAAACCTCCCGGAAGTGTATCCGTAAAATGATTGCAAAACAGACAGCGATACTTGATTTTTTCAACATTTTATTGTATAATACGCCCATAAGGATGAAAGCGAAACTGGGTCAGCCCGGAATGGGTAATCCTGTTTCGCCTTTTTCGTCAGGGGGGGATTCCATGTATGATGTCCTGATTATCGGCTGCGGCATTACAGGCGCGGCCGCGGCGTTTATGCTGAGTAAATACCGTCTGAAAGTTGGGATTTTGGAGCGGGAGAATGATGTTGCCCAGGGAGCCACCAAGGCCAACTCCGCAATCCTTCACGCGGGCTATGACCCGGAGCCTGGGACTCTGATGGCAAAGCTCAATGTCCGGGGATCGGGGCTTGCCCGGGAGCTTTGCGAAAAGCTGGATGTCCCGTATCGTCAATGCGGTTCTATGGTGCTGGCATTTTCGGAGCAGGAAGAGGAAACCCTGCGGACGCTTTTAGCCCGGGGCAAGTTAAGCGGCGTGCCGGAGCTTCGCGTTATTTCCGGTGACGAGGCCCGTGCCCTGGAACCCGGACTTTCCGCCGAAGTTACCGCGGCGCTCCTTGCCCCCACTGCCGCCATCTGCTCTCCCTGGGAGCTGTGCCTTGCCCTTGCCGAGACAGCGGTAAAGAACGGTGCCGAGCTTTTCCTGGAAACAGAGGTCACCGGACTTACGCGGGAAGCGGAGGGCTGGAGGGTTTCTACCAACCGGGGTGTGTACCGGAGCCGATTTGTGGTCAATGCCGCGGGAGTTTTTGCCGGGGATATTCACGATATGGTGTCCTCCCATAGCTTTGCCATGCGCCCCAGCCGGGGAGAGTATTACTTACTGGACAAATGCGAGGGCAGCCGGATTAACTATGTGCTGTTCCAGTGCCCCAATGAAAACGGAAAGGGCGTGCTGGCTGCGCCAACGGTTCACGGGAATCTGATCGTCGGGCCCAGCGCCGACACGGTGGAGGGGAACAATACCGCCAATACCGCCGCCGGGATGGCCTTTGTCCGGGAAAAAGCATTGAAGTCGGTTCCATCTATAGATTTCCGCCAGTCCATCCGGAACTTTGCCGGGGTGCGGGCCCGTACCGACCGAGGGGATTTTATCATCGAATTTCCTCCGGATGCCCCGGGCTTTCTGGACCTTGCGGGAATCTGCTCTCCCGGCCTCAGCGCGGCCACTGCCATTGGGGAGTATGCGGTGGAGCTGCTGGGCGGCGCGGGACTTCCCCTTGCGGAAAAGGCGGATTTTGTTTGTGAGCGGCACAGAATCCGGTTCAAGGAGCTGTCCGCTTCCCAAAAAGCAGAGTTGATCGAAAAAGAACCTGCCTATGGCCGGGTGGTGTGCCGGTGTGAGACGGTGACGGAGGGGGAGATCCTTGCCTGCTTCCGTACGCCCATTCCGCCCCGGTCCGTGGACGGTGTAAAGCGTCGGGTGAATACCGGTATGGGCCGGTGCCAGGGCGGCTTCTGCGGCCCCAGGGTGGTAGAGCTGCTGTCCCGGGAGCTGGGGGTCAGCCCCGGGGAAATCCTCCAGGACCGGGCGGATACCCGGATCCTGCTGTGCCGGACGAAGGGAGGCTGGGAGGATGTATGATCTGATTGTTGTGGGCGGCGGCCCCGCCGGACTGGCAGCCGCCTGGGCCGCCTGGGATAAGGGACTGAAAAAGATCCTCATAGTGGAGCGGGACCGGGAGCTGGGAGGCATTTTGAACCAATGCATTCACAACGGCTTCGGCCTGCACCATTTTAAAGAAGAACTTACCGGGCCGGAATACGCAGGACGCTTTGCTTCCATGATCCGTTCCACCGGCGTGGAGGTCCGGCTGGATACCATGGTTCTGGAAGTGACCCGGGACAAGCAGGTGCGGATGGTGGGAAAGGCCACCGGCTACCGGGAGGAACAGGCGAGGACCGTGGTCCTTGCCATGGGCTGCCGGGAGCGAACCCGGGGAGCCATTGCCATCCCCGGAACCCGTCCTGCCGGGATTTTCACCGCAGGCGCGGCCCAGCGGTATGTGAATATGGAGGGGTGGCTCCCGGGAAAGCGGGTAGTCATTCTGGGCAGCGGGGACATTGGCCTCATTATGGCTCGGCGGATGACCCTGGAGGGGGCGAAGGTCCTGGCCTGTGTGGAGGTCATGCCCTATTCCGGCGGGCTGAACCGGAACATTGTCCAGTGCCTGCAGGATTTTGACATCCCCCTGTACCTTTCCCATACCGTAACTGAGATCCGGGGAGAAAAGCGTGTGGAGCAGGTGGTGGTGTCCCAGGTGGACGAAAGCCGCCGGCCCATCCCAGGCACGGAAATGGTTTTTGACTGTGATACCCTGCTTTTGTCCGTGGGCCTGATCCCGGAAAACGAGCTGACGCGCCAGGCGGGCATTGAAATGGACCCAAGGACCAACGGTCCCAAGGTCTACGAAAATATGGAGGTCTCGGTGCCCGGTATCTTTGCCTGCGGAAATGTGTGCCATGTTCACGATCTGGTGGACTACGTTACTTCGGAGAGTCTTCGCGCAGGGGAGGCCGCTGCGGCGTATGTGCTCTCCGGCGACAGGGCGGGGAAGACCCTGACCGTCAAGAATGGCCCCGGCGTGACCTACACCGTTCCCCAGCGGATCCGCAGGGAGGGTGTGAAGAAAAATTGTGGGATCTTCTTCCGGGTGAACCGGGTGTGCCGGGACAGTGAGATCCTTGTAACCTCCGGAGAAACCGTGATTGCGAAATACAGCCGTTCCCACCTGGCTCCCGGAGAAATGGAGCATATCATGCTTCCCGCCGTTCTTCTAAATAAGGCAGACGGGGAGATTACCCTGTCTATTAGGGAGGCGCAAGCATGAAAGAACTAATCTGCATCGTCTGTCCCAACGGCTGCCATCTCAGGGTAGATGAAGAAAAGGACTATTTGGTGACAGGGAACAGCTGCCCCAGGGGGGCGGAGTACGGTAAATCGGAGCTAATGCACCCTGTCCGGGTGGTTACCTCCACCGTCCGCTGCCGGGACGCGGCCTATCCCCGGTGCCCGGTGAAGACAAACCGGCCCGTGCCCAAGGAAAGCATCCGGGCAGTGATGAAAGCCATGGAGAATGTGACCCTCACGGCGCCGGTCCGGATCGGAGACATTGTCATCAAGAATATCTGCGGAACGGGAGCGGATCTTGTTTCCACCCGGAACATGGAAAAGGAGAATTGAGAATGGGAAACTATATCCTCGCTTTGGATCAGGGTACGACCAGCTCCCGGGCCATCCTCTTTGATCGGGAACAGAATATCCTGGGGGTAAGCCAGAAGGAGTTTACCCAATTCTATCCCCATGAGGGCTGGGTGGAGCACGATCCCATGGAAATCTGGTCCAGCCAGTACGCGGTTATGATGGAGGTGGTTGCTCAGTCCGGTGTGGATCCCCGGGAGATTGCCGCCATCGGCATCACCAACCAGCGGGAGACCACCATTGTCTGGGATAAAGAGACGGGAAAGCCTGTGTACAATGCCATCGTCTGGCAGTGCCGGAGAACCGCCGATATTGTGGACAGCCTGGTGGCCCGGGGCTTGACGGAGCATATTAAGAAGACCACCGGATTGATTCCCGATGCCTATTTTTCCGCTACCAAGATCAAGTGGATCCTGGACCATGTGCCGGGCGCCCTGGAGCGGGCGAAAGCGGGGAAGCTCCTTTTCGGCACCGTGGACAGCTGGCTGGTGTGGAAGCTGACGGGGGGCGGGGTCCATGTCACGGACTATACCAACGCATCCCGCACCATGCTCTATGACATCCATAACCTTTGCTGGGACGATACGCTCCTGGAAGCCCTGGACATCCCTAGGGCAATGCTCCCCCAGGTGCGCCCCTCCAGTGAAGTTTACGGCTATACCGAGATTCAGGGGGTGAAGGTGCCCATTGCGGGCATTGCCGGAGACCAGCAGGCGGCGCTGTTTGGCCAGACCTGTTTCGACCCGGGAGACGCGAAAAACACCTACGGAACCGGCTGCTTTCTGCTGATGAACACCGGGGAAACCCCCTGTGAAAGCAAAAACGGTCTGCTCACTACCATCGCCATTGGTCTGGATGGAAAGGTGCAGTACGCTCTGGAAGGTTCGGTGTTTGTAGGCGGCGCGGTGATCCAGTGGCTGCGGGATGAGATGCGCTTCTTTACTGACAGCCGGGACGCGGAATACTATGCCCGGAAGGTTCCGGACAACGGCGGCGTGTATCTGGTGCCTGCATTTACCGGCCTGGGGGCTCCCTGGTGGGATATGTACGCCCGGGGCGCCATCGTGGGCATCACCCGGGGCACCAAGCGGGAGCACATCATCCGTGCCGCCCAGGAATCCATTGCCTATCAGGTGGCGGATCTCCTGCATGCCATGGAAAGCGACACGGGCATCACCCTGACCCAGCTGAAAGCCGACGGCGGCGCCAGCCGGGACATGTTCCTGATGCAGTTCCAGGCGGATATTATGGACCGTTCGGTCCGCCGTCCGGCCATCCGGGAGACCACCGCTCTGGGTGCCGCCTATCTGGCGGGCCTGGCAACGGGGGTATGGAAGGACCGGGAAGAAATCAAGGGCCTGTGGGCCTGCGACACGGTATATAAGCCCGCCATGGACGAAGCTCAGCGGGAAAAGCTCCTTGCCGGGTGGCACAAGGCGGTTTCCCGCAGCCGGAACTGGGCGGAGTAAAAGGCCAACGAACAGAATGGGTTTGAGGAGGCATTTTTATGGCAAACAGGCAGGAATTTTTCTATCCGTCCTGTGACGGTGTTCATCAGGTTCACGCGGTTCTCTGGCTGCCGGAGACAGGGGAACCAAAAGCGGTGGTGCAGATTGTACACGGTATCTGCGAGTACGCCCTGCGCTATGAGCCCTTTGCTCTGTTTCTGACGGAGCAGGGCTATGCGGTAGCGGGCAGCGACCATCTGGGCCACGGTCTGACTGCTGCCGGGCCGGAGGAATACGGTTTCTTCACCGACTGGTTTGTGCTGACCAAGGACCTGTATTCCTTGAGAAAGCAGATTGGCCTCCGGTATCCGGAACTTCCTTATTTTCTCCTGGGGCATTCCATGGGTTCTTTCCAGGCCCGGACCTACCTCATTGACTATCCCGGCACGGTGGACGGCTGCATTCTCTCCGGCACCGGCCAGGAAGGGGCGCTCACCGTTGCCCTGGGTAAAATCCTTACCAGCTTTGGCGATCCCCATAAGGTCAATAAGCTGTTTCTTTCCATTTCCCTGGGGGCCTATAATAAGGCCTTTGCGCCCAACCGCACCAGCGCCGACTGGATCAGCCGGGATGAAGCTGTGGTGGATACGTATCTTGCGGATCCTCTGTGCAATTTCCCCACCCGGGCGGGCATGAACCACGCCATGATGACGGGCCTGCAATATATCGCAAAAAAAGAAAACCTGGCAAAAATGGACAAAAATACGCCCGTGGGCCTGTTCTCCGGAGACGCGGACCCGGTGGGCGCCATGGGCAAGGGTGTGAAAAAGGTATATGGTTTCTTCCTGGATGCCGGCTGTGAAGATGTGACCATGAAGCTTTACCCCGGCGCCCGGCATGAGATCCTCAACGAAACGAACCGGCAGGAAGTCTATGCCGATCTGCTTGCCTGGCTGGAAGAACATCGATAAATGTTAACCCCCGGGACGAATTGTCCCGGGGGTTGTGCTGTATATCAGCCGCCGTTGCGGATCTGCAGGAGCTTGACCTTCAGATCGTTTTCCATTTTTTCCATTTCGGCTTCCGCGGCCATCCGCTTGGCCCGTCCGTCGGCCTGAATCTTCATCACATCGTCCAGGGTCTGGATCAGCTCGGCGTTGGTCTTCTTCAGGGTCTCAATATCCACAATGCCCCGCTCCGCTTCCTTGGCGGTCTCCACGGAGGCCATGTGCAGCTTTTCCGCGTTCTGCTTCAGCAGAGCGTTGGTCACATCGTTGACCTGCCGCTGGGCCTGAGCGGCCTCGGTGGAATGGGCGATGCCCAGAGCCAGCACCATCTGATTTTTCCACAGAGGAATGGTGTTTACCAGGGTGGTCTGGATCTTCTCCACCATCACGTTGTCGTTGTTCTGGATCATCCGGATCTGGGGGGCGGTCTGAATGGAGATCATTCTCGTCAGCTCCAGATCGTGGATCTTCTTTTCAAACCGGTTGCACTTGTCGGACAGGTCCCGTGCCGCCTGGGCATCCTCGGCAAGGCCGGTGCGCTGGGCGGTGGCTTCCAGCTCCTTGAGCTTGCCCTCCCGGACCTCCTGGAGCTTCTTCTTGCCCGCCAGGATATACATGGTCAGCTCCTTGAAATAGGCCAGGTTCTGCTCGTACATCTTGTCCAGCAGGGCGGAATCCTTCAGCAGGCGGACCTGGTGCTGCTGCAGGGCATTGCCGATCTTTTCCACATTCACTTCGGCCTTGGCGTACTTATTCTTCATGTTTTCCAGCTTGTTTGCCTGCTTGCGGAAGAAGCCCAGGAAGCCCTTTTCCTCGTCGGCGTCAAAGCCCTGGAGCTCACCCACCACGCTGGTAATCAGGTCGCCCACCTCGCCTAAGTCCTGGGTACGGACATTGGCCAGAGCGGCATCGGAGAAGTCCGCCATTTTCTTCTGGGTGCCCGCGCCATACTGCAGGATCTGGGCGGTGTTCTCCACATCAATCTTGGCGGCAAAAGCCTCCACCATCTGCTGTTCCTCGGCGGTCAGCACCGGCTCGGCGACTTTCACTGCGGTTTCTTCCTTTACGGCCATGGGCATGGGAGCCGCTTCCAGCTCCGGCTCCAGGGTCAGGCTGGGGGTCATGTTGTCAAATTGATCCAATTCCGTCTGCATATACATTCTCCTTATTCCTCAGGTTGATTTTGTTTTCTCAGCTTTGTCAGTTCGTCCTCCACCAGTCCCTCCTGGGCAAGGAGGGTTTGCAGGACGGAAATATCGCTGGACACATCCATGGCGGTGTCCTGAAATACGGAATCCAGCAGCTTCTCAAAGGCCAGATTCAGGGTATCCAGAGTGTCTTCAATTTCCCGCTTGGAGGCCTGAATGGTCTCCCCCTGAACGGGCTGGGCATCCATATCCGCGTAGGCGTTCAGAAGCTTTACGGTCATGGGCAGGTAGTAGTCCATCATTTTTTTCAGATCAGGAATGATCTCCGGGTGCACCTGGGCACGCTGGAAGATCCGGCGGACGATCAGCTCGATCCGGGAAATCTTCCCGGAAATTTCCTCCCCGGGGATGGCGTCGTTGCACTTGCGGATCTGGCGGAGGAATTCATTTCCCCGGTCCAGAACCTCCTGTACCTGGGGATCCACGGCTTTGGTCTCAGGCTTCGGCTGGACTTTGGGAGCTGCCGCCTGGACCTTTGCTTCCTCTTTCTGCCGCTGCTCCAGAGCCAGGCGGCTGCGCTCAAAATTCCGGTAGGTCTCGTCACTGGTGATGAGGTTGCGCCCCTCTTTGTCCATGTGCCCTTCCAGAAACAGGCCGTCATCGATCATGCGGCTGAGCTCCTTGCGGACGAAAGCAGCGCTTTTGCCCACACTGCGGGCCAGCTTGTCCAGGGCACAGTAGGTTTTCTGCCCCAGGATCCGCTTGTAGGTATTGAACCGTCCCACCATTCCCAGGGTGCGGATACCACTGGACAGGAGGGCAACGCCGCCGCTAAAACCCAGCAGGATTGCAATGACGGAGAAAGAAAGCAGGGACGATCCGGTAAACAGCCGGACGACGGCGGTGGAGAGAAAACCGAAGAATGTAAACAGGGACAGCAAACTTCCGCCAACCACTTTCAGAATGCCGGAAACGGTTTTGCCGTTGGCGCTGCCGTAGAGGGCGGGAAGATTCCGGGATTCCACGGTGACGGTTTTTGCCTCCGTCTGGCGGGCCGTCCCAGCTGCGGGCGCGGAACGGGCAGTGGTGTCCACTGCTTTTTTTACGGCAGTGCCCCCCAGATCCACGGCCTTGCTCACCGTCTGGCGGATAGCTTGATTCAGTTTCTGATAATCCTGAGAGCGGACGGCATCATCCACAAGGGACTGGATATTCCGGCCAATTTCCTCCCAATTCTGATTGTAACTCCCCATGTTCATTCGCTCCATATAAAGGTGTTTATATTATAGCGTAGTCCCGCGAAAAAAACAAGGGATTTAGAAAATTTGGTAATGATTCCGTCGCGTCCGGCAAAAGACAGCGAAATGATCGTTTACCGGGCAGGGCCCGGAGCCAAGCCGTGACGAACTTGATGTGTGTTCGTTTCTGCCCTGACCCGCTCGATGTCGTTCTATGGTGCGCACTTCCGTGCGGAACGCATCCTTGCCCCCCGCACTTGTGAGGGGGGTGGTACCAGTGCGCACACTGGTACCGGGGGGAGTTCGTATAAGCGGCTGCATTTTCAATATTCGTGTCATTCCGAACCAGCGCGCACGCTGGTGTGGGAATCTCCATCGTCATTGAGAACGCGTTCCTCTAACCAGGAGATTGCCACGCCAGTGTGTGCTACTTTATCGCAATGACCAGGAATCCGCCAATTTGCCACTAGTGCGCTAAACGATCATTTATTCCAAAAAGTTTTCTCATGGAAAATAGGACGGAAAGAGGGCACTTGTTTTGCCTGCCGAAGGCCTGGGTGGAAGAAGCATTGCTTTTTCCGGGAAAAGGTGATATGATAAAACAAAAACAAGGAGGTATCCTAAATGGATTATATGTCTTTGGTTGCCCAGCGGTATTCCTGCAAGCGCTATGACCCCCGGCCGGTGCCGGAGGAGATCCTCACCCAGATTCTGGAAGCGGGGCGGCTTGCACCCACAGCAAAGAATCTCCAGGAGCAGAAAATCTATGTCATCCGCTCGGCGGAAGGTCTTGCAAAGGTCGACACCGTCACCCCCTGCCGCTACGGCGCGCCGGTGGTGGTTATGGTGGCCTTTGACAAGGATACGGTCTATACCTACCCCGGCGGCGTCTACAATTCCGGCGCGGAGGGCGCTGCCATTGTGGCCACCCACATGCTGCTTGCGGCCCAGGCCCTGGGTGTAAACAGCTGCTGGCTGAACTGCTTTGACCCGGACAACGCGGCAAAGGTCTTTGGCCTTCCGGAAAACGAGCGGGTGCTTATGCTTCTGGATCTGGGCTATGCAGCTGAGGGGGCGGGGCCTCTTGCCAATCATGGCAAACGTAAGCCTCTTTCTGAGACGGTGAAGGAGCTGTAATAAACTACATGGGTTCGGCGGGCCGGAAAGGCATCGGATCGTTTACGATCCGGGCTTCCGGCCCGCCGTTTTTATACGTTACTTGCTTTGAAAGCTTTCCTGTTTGGCACGCAGCGCGGCACTGACGGCGTGGAGCATGACTGCTGCCAGAACCAGGCACACTGCGGCAAGCTTTCCCCAGGAGCCGGTCAGAATCAGCCCAAGCTGCCCAAGATGGGGAATCGTCCATTCCGTTACCCCCAGGAGCCGGTCATAGCTGACTGGGGAGAGGTCCGGCTGGGCGTTGGCGTCTCCCTTGGTGATGAAGGAACCGTCCACAGTCCGGTTTTCCACCACCCGGTGCAGAATGATGGCGCCGGAAGCTTCCGCGGCGCAGAACGCGATCACATCGTTTTTCTCCACATCCTCCGGTTCCGTCTGCCGGACGTAAACGAGATCACCGACGGAAATGGCAGGCTCCATGCTGCCGCTGATGACAGCGTAGACCCGGTACCCCAGCAGCCGTGGGAGGGTGAAGGGAATGCAGGCGGCAATGACCAGCAGCAGGAGAAACGTACCCAACCGGGCGCAGAATCCGGCGGCAGGGGTTCCCTTATTCTTCTTTTTGTGCATATTCTTTTTTATCCTGTACTTTCCGCTGCTTTCTCAGCAGGAGGTAAATTCCGGCCAAAGCTCCAAGCCCTGCTGCCGAACAGAGGATTCCTGCCACGGCGACAGCGGGATTTCCGCGCCTTTGTATGGGATTTTCCGCTGTTTCGTCCAGCTCAATGATCTGCTGGGGATAAAGGGGATCGGCGGTACTTTCTCCGGGAGTGCGGCCTGTTTGTGTGCGTATCCGGGCATCGGGAAAGTCTGAGCGCCTGGGGCTTTCCTCCGGCTTGGTGGTGGGGTTTTCCGCAGCAGTGCCGCCACCGCTGGTTTGGTTTGCGGCAATGGGGGTGTAGATAAACGTGAATACATTTTTTGTCGGATCCGCCTGGAGGGTCCGGGTCAGATTGTAGGCCTGGGGGAGATACCCATCCACATACGCCCAGGCCGCCACCGGACGCTCACCAATATTGCCGTAGCAGGTGCGGCTGGGAAGCAGGTCTTTTCCTTTCCCGTCCCGGTAGTTGATGCGGTAGGAAACCATATTCCCACGGATACCGTAGGCAACCACATATTCCCGGTCACCGGTCACGGCAAAAGAGGAAGCACCCACAGTGCTGTTGTCACGTCCGCTTTCCCGGATGCCCTTGGAATAGTATTTGCTTCCGTCCTTGAGGATGACCGCGCCGTCCATGGCTGCGTCAAACCCCACCCGGTCCCCGTAGCGCAGTCCCGTGATCCGGATCCGGCTGCCGGAAAAGCTGACGCGGGCTGTGTCACTTTGAACGGTCAGAGCTTCTGTGGAAGCGAAGCGGCCCTGGTTTCCCGGATAGAAAATGACGGTGTAGGTGTAGCCTTCCACTATCTGGGCATACCCCCGGGGGATACCGGATAAGCAAACCAGCACTGCCGCAAGAAGACCGGAAAGGAGCCGCCGGCAGCATTTTTTCATGCAGCTTCCCCCTTTTTACGCAAACGGGCAATGGCAATGCCCAGGAGGAAAAGACCGGACACCAGCATGACCCCGGCGAAAATCAGGATCTGGCTGGGGTCGCCCGTTTTGGGAATGGTGGATATGGTGGTGTTTTCCTCCACAGCGAACTGCATTTGGAGCTTTGCCAGGGTGTCCTGGTAGGCGTTGCCCTGGGTCTCACCGTCTAGCCGCACGCCCAGGGTGATGACCCCTGACTGGTTAGGACGAAGCTCCCCCACATAGAAGTAGTCATTCAGGGCGTCGGGAACCTGGTGGAGGCCCTCACCGGTGCCGGTGATTCCTTCTCCACCCACCGCGTCACTGTCAAAGAATGCCCGCATTTCCCCCGATGGCCCGGTATAGGTCAGGGTATAGCCGTAGGCGCCACCCTCTGCTATTGTCTGGCTGTCCTCCAGAGAGCGGAGGATCTCATTGGTCATATACCAGTGGGTGTCCTTTCGGGAGGTATTTTTCAGGGTGACATGGATGATGGCGGCATCCCCCGGCTCCATCTGGAGAATCACATCGTCTATGTCAGAGGACTGGAAGGAGCTGACCATTTTGCTTCCGTTAAAGGTGACATTCCAACTGTCGTTTCCGTAAAAGGTCTCCGCCCCTGCCGGGAGGGGGACCATCCCACACAGGAGCAGCCCGGTGAGCAGCAGGGCAAATGTTTTTTTCATGAAGGTTTCCTCCTCAGCCCAGGCGCAGGATGCCGCCGGATACGGAAGCATCCACGCCCCAGGCGCTTCGAATCGCGTCCTCCGCGTTGTGGGTCTGCAGGGCATCTGCTTCCACTTCCAGGCAGAAGCGCATCCCGTCATAGGCGTAAATTGCCCGGATGACGATGGTGCCGTCCTCCCGGACCTGGGTCTCCTCCCGGACGCTGGAAGCAATGGCACTGTCCAGGCGCAGGGTATCGGCAAACAGGGGCGTCTCCTGGCCCGGGGCAAGAATGTAGGGATAGTACAGTACCGTCCGCTCGGGGGTGGAGGCGCTTTCGTCCAGAAGCCAGGTGTCCGTCAGGAAGTGAATGTCAATCAGCGCCGGGGAGAGGGTGGTGATTTTCTCACCCGCTTCGTCTACCCAGCTTCGGAAGATCCGGACCCGGACATACTGGTCGATCTTCCCGCTGTTCCGCAGGGACAGTTCCTCCCGGTAGAGCCGTCCAAGCTGTATTTTCCCACCGGATTGGTCCGGGAGGGTTGCTGCCAATGTGCCCGTGTGGGTGTTCCACCGGTTATCCCGCCCGCTGTAATTGCGGTAGGACAGATCCGTCCCGTTTTCCACCAGGGTCACACCGATGTCCGCTGCCTCTATTTGGGCCGTATAGTATGCACTGAAATAGGTAAGGGTAGCCCGGATGCCGCTGACGGTACCGAGAAGCAGCAGGCTTGACGCGCATAAGAATAAAACCAGTGTCAGGGGAAAGGGCCGTTTTGGCTTTTTCCATGGGCTTTTTTTCGCTTTTTTCATGACGGTACCCCCTTATTCACTTTTCGGCGGGAGATTCGCCGTCAGATTCCAGTCCGGGTAAGGGCTGCCGTCGGGGGTGTACAGAACCGCGGTATGCTCCTGAACCACGACAACCTGAAAGTCCTGGGGGTCAGTATCCCCGGCCGGAACCCCGGTAATGGCGATTTGCAGCTGGGTGGTCTGTTCTCCGGGGGAAAGAACAGCCGGATAGTACCACCAGCCGTCGTCACCCGGATTCCAACCCTCTCCGGCGGTGAAAACTAGGGCGTATTGGCTGCCGCAGAAAGCCCGTACTCTTATAAAACAGTCCGCCTCTCCGGTATTTTCGATCACCACATGCTTGGTCCAGTCGGAGACTTCCTCGTGGATTACCGTCTGACGGTTCAAAAAAATGGGATATTCCCCCCGGGCCGTGACGTAGGTGGTAAAATAGCTCATCGCGCTTTGGATCCCCAGCCCTGCTGTCAGCAGCAGCGCAAGTGCGGCCAGAAGCAGGGCTTCTTTTCTGAAAACACGCATTCCACGGTCCTCCCTTAGGATGGCGAGTTGTTGTCAGCCCGGGTCTGCCAAACCCATGCCTGTTCGTCCTGGGTATAGGTGAAGCGGTTTACGGCGGCGGTATCTTGGGTGAGCTTGCCGTTCCAGGTGTTCACGAACTCCACCGTGGCCGGGTACTCACCTGTATCCTGGGTGGTGACGGTGACGGACTGGGAGGGCTCCGAGACCAGGGTATAGGACGCGCCGCTGTAAACCTCCGTCACCGTGACGGTAAGTCCGGCGGGGACATCCGTAAGCACCGCCTCCTGGGTTCCGGCATCCTGATGGCGAATGGTGACTACATTACTGTATAGGATCTTCCCATCTTCGTCCCGGCTTTCCACCAGGAACACAAAATCCGCGCTGCCGTCCATATCGGCGTACCGCTCCACGGTTTTTCGGATGATGAGCTTGCCGGTTCTTCGTTCCCACTCCGGCTTCAGTGCCGCGGATACATCATAGATCCATGCGTCCCTGCTTTCGTCCTGGGTTTCCCAGTAGAGATTCCCGGGTACCGCGGCGAGAAAGGGACGGAAACGGTAGGTAAATACCGGGCTCTGGGCGTCCTCCAGAATCACAAGGTACATGCCGGGACGCAGTTCCCGGGCAGTGCCCAGGATGCCGGAGCCATCTTCCAGAGGCGTCAGGGTCACGGCGGCATCGGGAATGAAACCGGGATTTTCCTCCACAATGGCAGCGGCTTTATCCGCGGTATCTTCCCACAGGGCAGCCCAGGCTTCCCTGTCCGGGGCGGTGAGGGCTGGGATATTCAGAGCTTCAAAGGGGGCGCGGGAGCGGTACGCTCCGGTGAAAGATACATCCGCCACCCGGTACAGCGTCCCGCTGATCTGGGGGATGGAATACAGATCGGCGTATTCCCCATCTTCCCCGCTTTCGGGGGAGGACCGGGTGTACAGCGTCAGGCTGCATGGCCGGGACAAATCGATTGCCCCTGCGGCGTAGGTTTGACCAGGCCCCACGCCTATCACCAGCAGGATCACTGCCCCAAGCAGCAAACAGGTGCGTATTGCTTTCATAGGCCATCTCCTTTTTCGTTTTGGCAGGGATTTTGCGCATCAGGGATGCTTCCGGCGCTTTTTCCGCAGCAACCCGGCAATCAGCACTCCGGCCAGGCTCAGCGCGGAAAGAAGCAGAAGGCGGTATGCCCCCTCCGCCGGGACAAACCGCACCATGGATTCCGCCTGTACTTCGCCAACAGGATCTTCCTCACCCAGGTATTCCGTCCGAATGCCCCGTACCAGCAGACGGTGGGAATTGATACCGTAGGGGGTGCAGGTGAATAAGGTCACGTGGTCCTCGCCCGGGATGATTTGCAGCGCTTCATTCAGCGCGGCATAGTCGTTTTTCTCCACCATGGGAAGAATCCGATCCACCCGGTAGGCAAGCACCCGGTCCAGAATGTGCAGGTAAAAGGTATCCCCCGGTTCCAGACGATCCAGATCGGTAAAGAGCCTGGCGCTGGGCAGTCCCCGGTGGGCGGCAATGACGCAGTGGGTGCCGCTTCCTCCCACGGGAAGACTGGTACCGCTCATGTGCCCGGCAGCGACCTGCAGAACCCCCTGGGAAACGCCGTGGTAGAGGGGGAGCTTCTGGTCGATTTTGGGAATGGACAGGTATCCCATGATTCCACTGCCCTGGGGATTCAGAAGGGATCGGTACAGACTGTCGGCACCGTCGGTATCCCCGTCCGTAAAGGCATCACCGGAAAATGTATTCTGCCGGAGCTGGCGGTTATAGTCCAGCGCGTCTTCCCACATTGGTTCCAGATCCTCCTGGGGGAGGGCTTCCAGGGCTTCCCGGAAGCCGGTGATGGCCCTGGACTGGGTGCGCCGGTTCCAGGCATCGGCGGCGGTGGGATAGAGGAAGACGCACAGTCCTGCGAGCATCGTCAGAATCAGAAGCAGGTTAACGAAACGTCGTTTCATTGGGGCTCACTTTCTGCTTTGCTTTCCGGGGGTTCCGATTCCCGGGTCCCCCGAACCAGCAGGCGGTGGGAATTGACACCGTAGGGGGTGCAGGTCATCAGCGTGCAGTGGTCTTCTCCCGGGGTCACGGTAAGCTCCCCGGTGTCCCGGGGCTCCACAATCCGGATCTGATCCACCTGATAGGTTAAGACCCGGCTCAGAACCGTCAGTGTAAAGGTATCGCCAAGCTCCAGTTGGTCCAGGCCGGTAAACAGGCTGGCGCCGGAGAGTCCGCTGTGGGCACAGATGACGCAGTGGGTGCCGTTGCCGCCTGTGGGCAGGGAGCTTCCCTGGACATGCCCTGCGGCAACGCTGAGCACGGCCTGGGAGGTGCCGTGGTAGATGGGAAGCTCCACGCCGATTTTTTCCACGGTCACATAGCCCATGATCCCCCTGCCGCCGATGTTCAGAAGCGCATCATAACCGGGAACCTGTTCACAGTTCAGAAAGGGTTTCTCCAGGCGGCAGATGGCAGCGTTGTAAGCTTCCGCAGCCTGGAAATAGGCGGAATCATCTTCTTCCGTCAGCTCGAACAGGGCACTGTTGTAGTCTACGATTGCCCTGGACTGGGTGCGCCGGTTCCAGGCGTCGGAAAGGGCAGGGTAGAGTAAGATTCCCATGCCAAGGAAGAAAACCGCGGCGAGCGCAAGGGTGGAGGTATGTTTTTTCATATTGGGATCCTTTTAAAAACGAAGGGGCCATGGCGGTGTGGAAAACGGGATAGAAGGTATTCTGCTTTCCACACGGTCACGGTTCCTCCCGGAAAAGCGCCGTGCCATCCCTTCCCCCGGAAATTTCTTTCCGGGGGCGGGGTGGGGGAGGTTACATTGCCAGTTTCTTTTTGGTGATCAGCAGGACGATAGCGGTGGTCATTAACAGCCCGCCGACAATGTAGAACAGGGTAGTGCCCATGCCGCCGGTCTCCGGCAGCTGGGTCCCGGATTTGTTTTCAACCTGGATCTGGATACAGCCGTCAATAATTTGTGCGCCGCTTTCCAGGGAGGAAGAGAATCCATCTTTGGCCTCTGTGTCGGAAACCGTCCATGTGCAGGGGTTCGAAACCTTCTCGGGGGCAGTCCAGCCAATGGTGATCTTGAAAGGCTTTTCCAGCAGGTTGTAGCCTGCGGGAGACCGGAGCTCGGTAATCTCATAATCACCGGCGGAGAGCCCATCAAACCGGAGAACGCCGTCGTCCCCGACCACTGCCGTGGCTTCCACATTTTCCTGGGTTTCCTTCACCTCGGTAACGGATTCTTTGGCGTATTTTACAGTGGTACTTTCGTATTTGCTCTGGTCCACACCGTCGGTCAAGGGATCCTGGGTGGTATAGGTCCCATCCAAAAGGTGCCAGTAGGTGCCGTTTTCGTCCTGGGTGTACACATCTTTCCGAACGAGAACCTTGTTAAGCTTATTTCCGGTGATGGTGAATTCCGCACCGGTGAGCCGCTTCCCCTCCGGGTCCACCTTGATGAGCTTGAGGCCGGTAACGTAGGTGCGGACCTCCGCATTCGGGGTTTCTCCCACTGGCTCAGCGGGCTTATCCGGATTCTCCTCGTCGCAAATGAACGCTTTATTGGGATTATTGGAGTACTGGAGCTTTACATAGTTCGGATTTCCCTCCACGCCGATGACAGCATTTTCGTTGATGGTCGCGGAATAAGTAACGGTGATGGCAGCGCCTTTCTGATCCTTATAGCTTATGAAATTCTTGAAGACGATCTCAATTTCGGTGCCGCTGGCTGTCTCCTCGGCAGTAACGGTGAAGTCAGTGCCCGCTGTAAGTGTCTGATTCCCAATCGTGATAGCCACATCCTGGTTGAAGGTCAGTCCCAGGGACATGGTGTCCTTCAAAACAAAGAAATACTTGGTGTAGCCGGTCATATCGGGAACTTGGGAGGTGACTTCGTAATAAACCACATCGCCGACGGCAGCGTTGTTGGTCTCCACTCTGTCCTCGTCCTCGATGATCTTTTTATCCACAACGGGCAGTTCGGCCTTGATATTGACCTCCACATTGGGATTGGTGGAGGTCAGCACCAGGGCGGAGACGGGGGTGGTCTCAGCGGTGTCCTCCACCACATAGTAGCCCAGGGGCAGATCGGATAATATAACGGAGGTGTTACCCTCCTCACCGGTCACAGAAGCGGGAGAAATACCTGCATCTTTGGCAGCGGAGAGAACAGCGGAAGCAAATGCAAACAGATCATCACCTGAGAGGGCAGCGATTTCCTGGGTCACCTGGTAGTCAAAGTTTCCCAGCGCTTCGCTCAGCTCGAAATAGCCTGCGTAGAAGCTTTTTAGTTCTGCCGGAACGGTGTAGACATACCCATTACCGACCATGTTCAGGTCCAGAACCTTGTAGGCCTGGAAGGTCTTGCCTTCGACGCTGACACCGCCCGCCTCCTTGATGGTGATGCTTCCTTTTTGTTCAGCCGCATAAGCGGTGATACCCAGGGAAAGAACCAGGGCCAGTGCCAGAAGAAGGGCAAAGGTTTTTTTGAGTTTGTGCATTCGGTATCATCCTTTCATTTTCAAGAGTTCCTAATATCGATTAAAGGCCTGTAAGGGCGTGGAGGCGTTACCTGACCCTCCTTTCCCGTCTGCGCCGCGTGCATTCCGCCGCGGCAGGAAGTGCCATCAGCAGCGTGCCTACGAGAGAAAACAGGCGTGTGCCGGCCCCGCCGGTCTGGGGAAGCAGATATTCCAGCTCATTGACATAGTGGATTTTATCTTCCTTTGTTTTGGTAATGGTGCCGGAGGCATCCCGGGTGGAAGCGGCTTCCGCTCCATTGATGCTGACGCTCGTAATGTAGTCAGTCTCATCCTCGCTGACATAGTATTTGGCTCCCAGAGGCAGGTACTTGACAATGATGTACTCCCCGTCCTTGAGCTGGAAGGAGCCGCCGTCATAGATGATCAGATCCTTTTTGACAATGTTGCCGTCCCGGTCATACCGGGTGTAGGAATAGTCGTCTTTCAGCTTGTTCCCGGCAGCGTCGGTAAAGAAAATCCGGAAGTTAAATTCCGTATCCTGGTCCGCTTCCTTGGTGGGGCCGATGACCTCTTTTTCCACCCGCAGCGTACCCGTATTCTGCTCCGGGGTAACGGAGGATACGGAGGGCAGGGTAAAGCGCATGTAGCAGGAGGAACCGGAGGCACCCCGCTCCGTGTAATAGAAGCTGAGGGTGTGGGAGCCCGCGTCGCTGCCCTTTTCCAGCCAGTCCCAGAGGTTTACATATTCTCCCACGGAGCTGTGGACACCGCCAATGTCGCAGACAAGCCTGCCGTCCAGGAATACCCACATGTCGTCATCGCCGAAAAAGTAGTATTCCAGGGGACCGATATAGTCCTGGGTCAGCTCGAACTGAACCATGTACTGCATGCCGAAGTAGCAGTTGTGATCCCGGTCATTTGTGACATTTTCATCCACGGTGGGAAAAGACCCGGTGCTGGCACCGAAGTATTTACGCTGATTCCGGATGCCGAATCTTCCGAATTTCAGGTCGTGGCCCGGGCTTCCGAAGGTGGAAACCGAATCCATGGGCCAGAAAAAGTTGGTGTAGATGTCGCAGGCCTTGTCTAAGGCATAGCTGGTAATGTGGGTAAACCGGTCCAGGTTATCCGCACTGCCGTTGACCCGGGAGAGGGTGTAGGTATCTCCGTCCCGCTGGAAGGTCAGGCTCATTCCTGTATACGCGGTTTTTCCGGTGGCGGTGGATTCGTTGAACAGGCTGGGAGCATCAATACCGGAGGCATATTGGATATGCCCGTTTCCGTCCAGGCCGGTTGCTATGCCGAAGGTGCAGCCCTTGTAAGAGCCGGTATTGAACTGGTTCAGCTTGTTTTTACCCCAGATTTCGTTCTCCAGGCCGCTTCCGGTGTTGCTGTTGCCGTAGGCCAGCTTCGCGCCGCTTCCGGAGAAGTTTCCGCTGCTGTTGATGCCCTGATGGTCCGTATAGGCATAGACGGGATTGCTCCCGGCATCGGACTGGGCATTGTAGGTTCCACCGGAAGTGCTGGCGGATCGGTAGAACCTGCCGTCGGTGATGTCGTAATCGTAAAAGGTGGCGGCGTTTGTATAGGAGCTGGTGGTGGTGTCAAACACCAGCCGGATCACGGCGTCGTTTTCAATGAGGACCATATTGTCCTCCTGGGCGCTCTGGGCTCGGTTCGTAAAGTGGAGGCTCACAGGATCGGTGTACACGGTCCAATCGGCTTCTTCGGTGCTGTCAGGACTCTTTCCGGGATTCAGCACCCAAACCTGGGAAAGTGTGTAGTTGCCGTTTTCGTAGAGACGGTTAAAATAGGTCAGATTCGGTGCGTGGATGTATTCATAGTCACATTCCTGGTATACCGGCGTGACGGTATCCTTATTGGTTGCCACCTGGAAGACGGAACCGGATACGTTTTCCAGAAATAGCTCCCGGGTCTTAGGCACTGTGCCGTTTGCGGGAAGGATGCCGCCCTGACAGGTTCCCCCGTTGTCCGTATCGATGATGGGCAGCCCCACACTTCCCGAAGTGTTCACGGTATCAATGTATGCGTAATACTGGACGGTGAAATGGGGGTTTGCGGTGACGGCGGCCAGGGCGACAACGCCGTCGGCTCCTACCGCGGCGGTAAGTGTGGGTGCCTGGGAATCCTGGGCCAGCATCACCGCGTCTTCTCCGGCGGTGACCCCGGCTTCCTGGACCTGCAGGACGGTAAAAGCTACACCCAGGTCAGCCTCCTGTACCGGGTTTTCGCTCTGGGCCAGTTCCAGACCAGCATCCAAAAGCGCCGCTTTTGGGCTGATCTGTGCCGTTACAGTGCAGTTTGATGTGTCCAAGGCCCGCTCTCCGGCAAAAAACTGAATGCGCAGGGCTTCCAAAGTAAACGCATCCTCCGTCAGGTTCTCCCGGACGAAGCCTTCCAGCCGGACGTAATCCGCGCTGGCTTCCTCCAGGGGCGTGACAGTCATGGACAATTCTGCGGTTTCCTCCCCGAAGGGCTCCTGTGGGGTGATTTCCTCCGTGTCTTCCGCAGGAGTGTCGCCGCCCTCCCGGGACAGGGAAAACAACGCGCCGGAATCTAGGGAAGCGGCACTTTCCTCCGCAGGCTCCGTTTCTTCCGTTGCGGCCGGGATGGACAGATGAACCCGCAGAATCAGGGTGTCGGTTTCATATTCCAGGTCATATTCCCCCGTGACCGGGTCCGGTCCCGTTATTTCCGGCATATCCTCCTGTTCCGGTAGGGGGCAGAAGCCTGTGATGGAGGGATCTTCTGCCGGAAGCCGTGTTTCCGCTGCCGAATTCTCCAGATCCCCCTGGATCAGGGTGAGGATACCGTCCTCCACTTTTGTGACGATGCCCACATGGTCTGCATTGCCGTCCCCGTCTTCATCCAGGAAAATAAGATCTCCGGACGCAGGAGGTTCCAGGGCTTCCTCCGCGGGGACGTACAGCCCTCGTTCCCGGAGTAAAGCCGTCCAGGGAAAGCTTTCGGAAGCATAGGGGAGTATATCCTCATGAATCCCGGCATAGTGCAGGCAGAAGCAGACGAATGGGACGTTCCAGGGACCGTAGGGGTCGCCGTACCACTGGCCGTACCGGGTGATCCCTCGAGCCATCCCATCCTCATCCAGACGGATGTTTCGTGTGCTCTCGGTATAGCCGAGCTGGGACTGGGCAATCCGGACAAGATCCTCCGCCCGGTTTCCGGTAAGATTGTCAGGAAGTGTATCTTCCCAATCTTCCGGCGTTTCCAGGTCCGCGCTTTCGTCGGGGAAGCATTCTTGTGTGTGGGTGTGTTCTTCCAGGCCGCAGGCATATACCGTTTCATAGCAGGCGTCGGTATGACTGTGCCCCGAATCCGACAGGAGGCAGTCCTGGGTGTGCTGGTGCTGCCGAATTTCTACACTGCCGCAGACCGGCAGGAGGGTGTAGCAGCTTTCCTCATGGGTGTGTTCCAGACCGCATACCAGCTGCCGGGAAAAGCAGTCCGCATTGTGGATATGGGGGATGATTTCCGCTTTGCCGCAGATAAGCGTTTGGGCGGCTTCTCCATAACAGTCCTCGGTGTGAACGTGGGACTGGGTCTCCGGCTCCGTGCAGACCAGCACCCGCATAGAGCCCATGCAGCTTTCCCCGTGGACATGGGCTTCCTCCGTAGGAAGACCGCACACGAGAACCTTTTCTTCGGAATAGCAGGCATCATCGTGGGAGTGGGTTTCGTCTTCGGGGAGAGTGCAGGTCAGTACTTTCTGAGCGGTATAACAGGTGTCGTCATGGGTGTGGACGGTAACCGTCTGGCCTTCTTCATAGCCGCAGACATAGCCCGTTTCTTGGGCGTAACAGGAATCGGTATGGACATGGGAGGTTTGGCTTTCGCCCTCGGTATAACCGCAGATCAGGACAGGTTCTGTGTGATAGCAGCTTTCACTGTGCGTGTGGGGGAAAATCTCCGGCAGAGTGCAGACCAGGTTCCCGGCACTGTCATAACAGAGGGCTTCGTGGTGATGGATAACGAAATCGGCATAGCCGCAGACAAGATTTCCGTCCCGGTCACGGCATGCATCGCTGTGACTGTGGATTTCCAGGGGACAGCTTAAGTCCCCGGCATCCTGCATCCCGCAGACTAATACCCGGGAAACCCCGCAGGCATCACTATGTACATGTTCTTCCTTTCCACACAAGGGCGTCACAGCTTGGGTATAGCCGATCAAACGAAGCTGCCAGACGGTACTTAAGGCAGCCGCCAGGGCAAGGAGGCAGCTTAGGACCGTAAGAAACCGGTGCCTTGCCCGCCCAGCCTTGCCGTATTTCAGGGATACGCAGAAAAGATCTTTCATAAAACCACCTTTTTAACGGTTGCTTACAAGCTCTGTCAGGACAGGGGCGTACCGGATCGCCTGGGAAGCGCTATCCGCGAAACGCCTTTTCCGCCCGCGTCAGCATAGGCCGCCTTTTTGCCGAGGCAAAACGCTCCGCTGATGGGCTTTCGCCGCCAGCGCTCCACTTGAACAGGGAGAGTATAGCATTTTGAACACTGCCTTTTTGTCGATAACAGGAGGGAAGCCCAAATTCTGCCGTAGAAAATTGTGACAGATTTCCCGGCGTTCCTCCTGAAAAGGGGATAAATCGGGAAAAAGAAAAGAAAAAACCGGAAAACGGGCAACCCGTTTTCCGGGAAATGGCTGGGTAATAAAGCGCACCGTTTTTTCCGTTGACAAGCTGCCGGGGATTTTCTATACTGTAACCAGAAAACAAAGAGGGGAGGCATTGCCTTGCGATACGAAAAAACGGTTGCTTTGAAGAATGGGAAAAGCTGTCTTCTGCGCTCTGCCGGAGGGGCCGATGCGAAAGCGGTCTGCGATATTTTCCGGAAGACCCATCAGGAGACGGACTTTCTCCTGTCCTATCCCGAGGAAAGCAGCATGACTGAGGAAAGTGAACAGAAGTTTCTGGAAGAAAAGGAACATAGTGACCGGGGAATTGAGATTTGCGCCTTTCTGGACGGCCACCTGGCTGGCTTTGCCGGAATCGATGCCGTGGGAGGCAAAGAAAAAATCCGCCACCGGGCGGAATTCGGGATCAGTGTGGAAAAGGCTTACTGGGGACTGGGCATCGGCAGGGAGCTTACCCTCGCCTGCATCGAATGCGCGAAAAAGGCAGGCTTCTCCCAGCTTGAGCTGGATGTGGTGGCGGACAACAGCCGGGCGGTTTCTCTGTACGAAAGCGTAGGCTTCAGGGAATACGGCCGGAATCCCAGAGGGTTCCGCTCCCGTGTTACGGGCTGGCAGGAGCTAGTCCTTATGCGGCTGGAATTGGATTGAGAATAGAAAGAGACGGCGGGCAGCACCTGTTAAAACAGGCTCAGCTGCCCGCCGTCTTCCTGGGGAAACTTCTGCATATAGGCGAAGATTTCTCCTACATCGTGAAGAACGCCCCGCTTTTCGCACTCTTCGTGTAAGATTTTCATAAGCACATCATGATTGTCGCTGAGGCATTCATAGGCGTTCCCGTATTTTTCTATATATTTCTGCTTCAGCCCGGGAAAATGCCGGTCAAGGGCGGCGTAGAAATATTCCCGATCCCCGTCCCGGATCGTCGTCCCGATGCCAAAGCAGAGGATCCCCTTTACCCCGGCGTCAAAGCAGTATCGTAAGATCCCCCGCAGGTTTTCTTCGGTGTCGTTGATAAAAGGCAGCACGGGGGAGAGCCAAACCACCGTGGGAATCCCGTTCTTCGCCATGATTTTCAGGACTTCAAAACGGGCCCGGGTGGTGCATACCTTTGGTTCCAGAATTGCGCACAGGGCTTCGTCATAGGTGGTCAGTGTCATTTCCACAACGCATTTGGCCTTGGCATTGATGGAACGGAGCAGATCCAGATCCCGGAGAATGCGGTCAGACTTTGTCTGGACACAGACCCCGAAACCGTATCGGTCAATGATTTCCAGGCACCGTCTTGTAAGCCGCAGCTGCTGCTCACAGTGCATATAGGGGTCACACATGGCCCCGGTGCTGATCATGCAGCGGCGGCGCTTGCCCCGCAGGGCTTCTTCCAGAAGCTCCGGGGCGTTCTGCTTGACTTCAATATCCTCGAATTGGTGGGGCATCTGGTAGCAGGCAGACCGGCTGTCACAGTAAATACAGCCGTGGGTGCAGCCCCGGTAGAGGTTCATCCCGTTTTTGGACGACAGGATCCCTTTCACGTTTACAAAGTGCATGGTGCTTCGCCGTTCCTTTCCCGGGAAAACCCGGCCGGTTCCGGAATATACTTTTGATAGAATGTCCCTGCGGGGAGCAAAGAAAGGGGAGGGCTTTTTTGATTATCGCGCTTGCTGTTTTCCTGATTACTTATGCTCTGATGCTGTCGCTGCCGAAGCAACGGCATTGGATTGCCCTGGGAAGCGCCGGGGTGTTCCTTGCTTTGGGGCTTACCGAGGTCATTGACTACTCCGTTTTCACAGCCCTGACGGAGGTAGATTTCAATGTGCTTTTGATGATCGGCGGCACCATGGGCATCGTTACCCTGTTCATTGAGAGCCGGTATCCTGCACGGCTGGCGGAGATCCTGATCTCCCGCACACCCAATGTGCAGCTGGCGGTTGCGGTGCTTTCTCTGTTTGCCGGGGTGATCAGCGCCTTTGTGGACAATGTCGCTACGGTGCTGATGGTGGCGCCGGTGGGCCTGGCCATCTCCCGGAAGCTGAAAATCTCCCCGGTCCCTGTCATCATCGCCATCGCCGTTTCTTCCAACCTGCAGGGAGCCGCGACCCTGGTGGGTGATACCACCAGTATTCTTTTGGGGGCCTACGCCCACATGAACTTTTTCGACTTCTTCTGGATGGACGGTAAGCCGGGAATCTTCTGGGGTGTGGAACTGGGCGCTCTGGCATCCGCGGGGGTCCTTCTGTTCCTTTTCCGCAAAGAGAAAGCGCCGGTCAGCGCACGGGTTCAGACAGAGGTGGAGGATTATGTCCCCGCCGGACTATTGGCGGCCCTGATTGGCTGCCTGATTGCCGCGTCCTTTCTTCCCCAGCCGGAGGCGGGCTTTCTCCGCCTGCTTTACTCCCTCCGGGCCGGACTGATCTGCACCGGCCTGTGCGGGGTGGGCGTCATCCACGCATGCAGAAAGAGCGGCTCTTTGCGCCCCTGGAAAAAGATCCTGGCAGAGCTGGACACCCAGACGCTGCTGCTTCTTGTCGGCCTCTTTGTGGTCATCGGCGGGATCAAGAGCGCCGGTGTGATCGGGGCCATTGGGGACCTGTTCTGCCGGATTGCCGGGGATGACCCCTTCCGTATGTATACGCTGCTTGTGTTTGCGTCGGTGCTCCTGTCGGCTTTTGTGGATAATATTCCCTATGTTGCCACCATGCTGCCCGTTGTGGCCGATGTGGCGGCGAGAATGGAGGGCGGGGCAGCACCCTATGTGTTTTACTTTGGCCTTCTCAGCGGCGCTACCCTTGGCGGAAATCTCACCCCCATCGGGGCCTCTGCCAACATTGCCGCCATCGGCATTCTGCGGAAAAACGGAGAAACGGTTTCCCTGCGGGACTTTCTGCGTATCGGCGTACCCTTTACTCTGGCTGCGGTGCTGGCAGGGTACGTCTATATCTGGCTGGTATGGGGGCCGTGAAGTTTATCCCTCGGTAACGGTCTCATAGGGCCAGTCCAGAATGCCGCCAAACTCCCGGATATTGGTATAACCCAGCTCTGCCAGGGTTTCGGCGGCATTCTTGCTCCGCCGTCCGCTGCGGCAGTAGACCAGGATCAGGGCATCCTTGTCCGGGAGGGAGCTCTCCGCTTCCTCCCGGATTTCATAGTCCGGAATCAGTATGGCGCCGGGGATATGCCCCTGGGCGAATTCTTCCTCCGTCCTTACGTCCAGAATCACATATTCCGATTCTGTATCCATGATTTTCTTTGCTTCCTCTGCCGTGATATTCATATATACGGCCTCCTTGTTTTCTTTTGTATCGGTGCAGGCACACAGCAGAATACTGAGAATGCCTGCAAGGAGTAAACACAATCCCTTTTTCATTGTCTTCATAATTCGATCCTTTCCTAAAAGGGGACAAATGATTCCGTTATTTTTCAAGAAAAGCCGCCCAGGGCTGCTGTTCTTCCTGCCAGTGGGCATTCCAGAACAGAAGCCGATCAATATACGTTTTCCTGCGCTGCTCCACAGCATCCCGGCAGTTATGAATGCCCAGCCGGTAGACAATGGCGCTGAGTTCATACATGGGATAGCCCAGGGCGTGTCCTGCCGTGTGGACAACCGCGCAGGCCTGCCCCACCGCGTGACAGAGGGCAATGTGCGCTTTGTTTGTGAGTTCTTTTGCAAAGCCGTGGCAGTCCAGGATCTTCCGCTGGGCAAGAGGCATTTTAATATACCCGGCGGACCAATCCCGGGCGGCAATCAGAGCCTCCCGGGGGCGTGTTTCCTCCGGGTATGCTTTTTCCAGCTCGGCAACGGATTGCTCCGCCAGCTCCAGCGCCCACAGTACCGCGGCACGGTGATCGGTGCCTTGCAGAAGCGCTTCCAGATCGTATAGAAAAGGGGAATCCTTGGCAAAAAGTACTTGATTTTTCCGATTCAGCCGGGCTGCCGGTTCGGCTGTCCAGTCTGTCGGAATGCTGTCACAGTTTCCATTTGGATTCATAGCCGTTCTGCTCCGATTTCTTCTTTCAGGAAAACGAATTCCTTATCCCGGGACAGTTCTTCGTGGTACCGGAAGCCCAGCCGGTCAAAGGCCAAGGCATCCTCCGGCTGCTGTGCGTTTCTTTCCGCCAGAAAGCGTACCATCTCCCCCCGGGCCATTTTGGCAAGGGTGCCTTTCTGGATGATTTTTCCGTTTTTCTGCTCCCCGAATACACAGGTCACAAAGCGGTCCTCCGGTTTCAGAAACGGCCAGATGCACCGGGCATACTCCTGGGAAGCAAGGTTCAGAATCACCCGGTCTTCTTCCGAAACCTTGCGGCAGAGCCGGTCACCCCAGAAGCCGTACAGGTCTTCATGGCCGGAAGTTACGAGCTTCGCCTGCATTTCCAGGCGGTAGGGTGTGATCCCGTCAAAGGGGCGCAAAACCCCGTAGAACCCCGACAGGATTAAAAGATGCTCCTGGATATAGCCCAGGCAGTCCTGCGTAAACACGCCGGGAGCCATGTACTGGTATTGGATTCCCTCATAGGAAAGAATAGCGGGGGTTAAATTCTGCCGCAGCTCCATTTGGGAAAACCGCTGGTAGTTTAACCTGGCGATTTCGTCGTTGCATTTCCACAGGGCCTTGGCTTCTGCATAGGAAAGGTTTTGAATGCTTTTTTTCAGTTCTTCCGCCTGTTCCAGAAAAACAGGGAGCGCTTTCCAGGCAAGGCCGTCATCCGTAACCATCTTTTTTGCCGGGGAAATGATGATCTTCATTACACGAGCTCCAGCATCTTTCCGGGGTTCTCCGCTGCCTTAACATTTCCCATGGCCTTTACGATGATCCCGTTTTCGTCGATGAGATAGGTTGTCCGTACCACGCCCAGGCTCACCTTGCCGTAGTTCTTTTTCTCCTTCCATACGTCATAGGCCTGAATCACTTCCTTTTCCGGGTCGGACAGCAGGGGAAAGGGGAGGGCGTATTTCTGTTCAAAGCTTTTGTGGGAGCTTACGGAATCCTTGCTGACGCCCAGCACCACAGCGCCTTTTTCCAGGAACTGGGGGTAGCGGTCGGCAAAGCCGCAGGCCTGCTTGGTGCAGCCGGGGGTGTTGTCCTTGGGGTAAAAATACAAAATGACCTTCTTTCCGGCGTAGTCCGACAGACTGTGCGCTTTTCCGTTCTGATCCGGCAGGGTAAAGGCCGGGGCTTTTGTTCCGATTTCCAGCATGGTGATTCCTCCAAATTTTTTCTTTCATTATACGAAGTGTCCCGGCCTTGCGTCAAGGGGCAGGCCGGAAAAAGTTGACGAAGGATACATACTGGGATATAATGGATGAAATGAAAGGCAGGCGGTGAACAAATGACAGAGGTTGTGGCGGCGCTGATTCGGGACACGGACCGGTTTTTGATCTGCCAGCGGCCCGCGAACAAAGCCCGGGGCATGCTCTGGGAATTTGTGGGCGGTAAGGTGGAGCCGGGGGAATCCCGGGAGGAAGCCCTGATCCGGGAATGCCGGGAGGAACTGGCAATTACCATCAGGGTGGGGAATATTTTTATGGAGGTGACCCACACTTACCCGGACCTTACGATCCATCTGACAGTTTTTAACGCGAAGATCGCGGCAGGGAGCCCCCGGAAGCTGGAACACAATGACCTCCGCTGGATTACAGCGGACGCGCTTGACCGGTATGCTTTCTGCCCGGCGGACCAGTCGATCGTGGAAAAGCTCCGTAAAGAGTGAAAGGAAATAGTCCTCTTTATCAACCCTTTCTTCTGCTATGATACAGGTGCAAGCTCCAATAAAGACACCGGAAAGGGAGGAACTGTATTATGGAAAGACAACAGGTTTTTGATTTTGTAAAGCGCAGCTACGGCACTGAGCCGGATTATCCCTGGGCGGACTGGAACGCGGTTCTGCGCCACCGGGAAAGCAGAAAATGGTACGGGGTCATCCTGGAGGTGGGCAGGCAGAAGCTGGGCTTACCCGGCTCCGGCGAGGTGGATGTGCTGAATGTGAAGTGCGACCCCAGGCTCGTGGGAGCGCTGCGGACCCAGGAGGGCTTTCACGAAGCCTACCACATGAATAAGGAAAAGTGGATCAGCATCCGCCTGGATGGAAGCGTTCCGGAAAGCGAGATCCGCAGCTTACTGGCGATGAGCTACGACCTGACTGGTGCCAGGAAGAAATAGAACACGGCAGGAGGTACTGAAATTGGAACGGCCCATTATGAAAGACCCGATTTTCCTTGGCCGGAAGTCGGAGGAAGCGTGCCCGGCGGATATTCCCATTGCGGCAGATCTCCTGGACACCCTGAAAGCCCACGCATCCGAGTGCGTGGGCATGGCGGCAAATATGATCGGCCAGGCAAAACGGATCATTGTTTTTGACTGCGACGGCAGCTACATGACCATGTTCAATCCGGAGATTCTAAGGACCGCGCAGCCTTTCCAGGCGGAGGAGGGATGCCTATCCCTTACCGGAACCCGGAAAACCACGCGGTTTCGTACCATTAAGGTCCGCTATCAGAATGAAAGCTTCCAGACCAGGATCAAGACCTTTACCGGGTGGACGGCCCAGATCATCCAGCATGAGATCGACCACTGCAACGGAATATTAATATGAACAGTATCTATTCGGTCACCCGTGTCATTGCGAACCAGTGCGCATACTGGTGTGGCAATCTCCCGGATTTTTTGCCCATTTTTCAAGCTTATCATAGCTGAAAATTGTGGCTACTGAATAGTTGCTATGAAAGGAAGAATTTTATATGGACATTTTTGAAGCGATTCAGAACCGGCATTCAGTAAGAAATTATCTCGACACCCCGATTCCGGAAGAGGCAGCGGAAAAGCTTCGCGGGGTCATTGAGGATGTGAATCGGGAAAGCGGCCTGCATTTTGCCCTGTTCACCCAGGAGACCACAGGCTTTGCCGGGAAGCTGAAAAATGTGCGCAACTACATCGCCTTTGCGGGAAGCGGGGAGAACCTGGAGGAACGGATTGGTTATTACGGTGCCAAGCTTATGCTGGAAGCGCAGATGCTGGGCCTCAATTCCTGCTGGGTTGCCATGTCCTTCAACAAGGGAGCCGTAACGAAGCTGATGGCGCTTCAGGAGGGGGAAAAGGTGGTCAACGCCCTGGCGCTGGGCTACGGGGAGACTCAGGGGATACCCCACCGCACCAAGCCCATGGACAAGCTGTGCCGGTGTGACGGCCCCATGCCCGACTGGTTCCGCAAAGGGATGGAAACGGTCATGCTGGCCCCCACGGCTATCAATCAGCAGCAATTCCTGTTTACCCTTTCTGACGGAACGGTCAGAGCCAAAGCAAAGCTGGGCCCCTGCAGCCAGATCGACCTGGGCATCGTCAAATATTACTTTGAACTCGGTTCCGGGAAAAAGGTCTTTTCACAGTAAGCCGATATGCACAAAAATAATTTCTTTTTTGAAAAACCCTCTTGACTCTGACGCTGCGTCATAGTTTATACTCCTTTTGTCGGGAGGAGGAAACGGCATGATGACAATCAAGGAAATGAGCAGTCGCACCGGGGTGAGTATACGCACCCTGCAATACTATGACCGCATTGGGCTGCTGCGCCCGGCGGCACATACCCAGTCCAGCTACCGGCTGTATGACGATACGGACCTGGAGCGGATGCAGCAGATCCTGCTGTTCCGGGAATTGCGATTTCCTCTGAAGCAGATCAGGGAAATTCTGGACAGTCCCAATTTTGACAGGAATAAGGCACTGCGCCAGCAGATTGGCCTTTTGACCATCCAAAAGGAGCGTCTGGAGAACCTGATAAGCCTCGCCGGCACAATTCTGACAAAAGGAGAACGTACTATGGATTTTGAACCTTTCAGCAAGGAAAAGGAGCGCGCTTATACCGAGGAAGCCAGAAAGCAGTGGGGGAAAACTGCCGCGTGGCAGGAATATGCGGAAAAAGCTTCCGGCAGGACCGATGAAGATACCGCAAGGATCACCGGGGACTTCATGAAGCTTTTTGAAGAATTCGGCGCCATGCGGGACGCGGATCCGACATCTGCCGGTGCTCAGGAGCAGGTAAAAAAGCTGCAAAGCTTCATTACGGAGCATTACTACACCTGTACGACTCAGATCTTGCGGGGCCTCGGGCAGATGTATGCCGCGGGCGGGGAGATGACGCAGAACATTGACCGTGCCGGCGGTTCCGGAACCGCCGCTTTCGCCGCGGCAGCCATTGAAGCATACTGCAAGTAAACCCCAATCCGCCGCCGGCATTGCCCGGCGGCGGATTTTCAAAATGCTTATCAACTTGACACGGCAAAATGATTGTTTAGCGTAATAGTGCGGTATCGAATTCCCGGTCATTGCGAACCAGTCCTCAGACTGGTGTGGCAATCTCCATCTTTGGAAGAAAGTGTTCTCAATGACGAGGGAGATTCCCACACCAGTTTGAGAACTGGTTCGGAATGACACGAATCTTGAAGATGCAGCCGGTTATACGGACTCCCCCCGGTACCAGTGTGCGCTACTCTTACCACCCCCCTCACAAGTGCGGGGGCAAGGCGTCTATCCACCCGCACACCATTTGGGGCATGTGCGCTAAACGATCATTTAGTTGCTTTTCGCAGGCGGGACTGAATGGTATGCTTGCCTGCGGCGGTTTCCCAACACTGAATCTGCTTTTTGTTTGAGCCAATTCCCGCTGACTGGAAGGTCGGTGGTGCCGGTACTGGCCTTCTTTTTATGATACCAAGGCTTTTGGATTGTCGGACAAATTCCGGTTTAGCCTATCGGCTTAAAACAGCAAATAGGAAACCTGTAATTTGGCCGGCCAATTCCTTCCCCCGGGGGGAAGGTGCCCCGCAGGGGCGGATGAGGAATGGCGACACTTTCCGATGTGGAACGCCGGTAAAAAAGAACATACAGCGTTTCAAGTTGTACCTTTTCTACGAACCGAATACGAAATCGGTCTGTATCGCCGCTCCTCATCAGTCTCGCTACGCTCGACAGCTATAAATTATGGTATGATTGCCCCCGGCAATCATTTGGATTTTGATTCGCTGCGCGGAGCACCACCCCCGGGGGAAGCCATGGCGTTGCCGCGCAGTACGCCAAATCGCATTTATCTGTTTGCTGCATAAAGCCGACAACCTAAATTCTGGTTTGATCCACATCCCTACGGGATGCGTCTCAAACCGGAAGGATTCTCCCACGGGCTAAACAAGTGTCCGACGGACACTTGTTTGCACCAGTCTGCGGACTGGTGCCGCCCTTTCGAATCCCGGCACGCCGATAAAAAATCCGGTGACTGCATCCGCAGTCACCGGATTTTTGGTCGGAGTGTCGGGATTCGAACCCGAGGTCTCTTGGACCCGAACCAAGCGCGATACCAAGCTTCGCCACACCCCGATAGCCTGAATATTATAATGAAAAATAAAGCCAATGTCAAGGGTTTCCCGGTAATTTTTGAAAACGGGAATGAATCCCGGCCTGCTTTCGTAATATTTGTGTGAGGTGATCCTATGGCATACAGGGTAGAGTATGGCTCCGGGGAAGCAAAGCGGTCTGAAATCCGGAAGAAAAAGAGGGTCGGGGGCAAGGCATGGGGGTTCTTTCTCCTGTTTTTGCTGCTGGTTCGTCTGTACTGGCCTGCCGGGACGCAGGTACTCCGGGAGCTTCTGCTGCCCGGCGCGTCCCAAACGGCGTTTGCGGAAGTGCAGACTCTGACGCAGGAGCTTCGTGATGGGGAGCCTTTTGGGCAGGCGCTGGAGGACTACTGCCGCAGGATTCTTGCGGAGGCGGGGCTTGCAGATGCGTAGGGTGGAGGCTGCACCGTCTGCCTGCATTTTAGCGGCACTTCTTTTGCTTACGCTGCCCCTGCGGTGGCTGCTGGCGGCGGTTTTCGCGGCGGGGGTCCACGAAATGTGCCATGTGCTTGCCGTCCGGCTATGCGGAGGACGAATTTTCCGTATCCAAATCGGCCCTGCCGGGGCGGCGCTGGAAACGGACAGCCTGAGTTTTTCCCGGGAAATGCTCTGCGCGCTGGCGGGCCCGATAGGGAGTTTCCTTTTGCTGTTTCTTGGAAAATGGTTTCCGGAGGCCGCCATCTGCGGCGCGGTCCAGGGGATCTATAATCTGCTTCCCGTTTATCCCCTGGACGGCGGACGAGCCCTGCGGTGCTTCCTGGAAATGGTTCTGCCGGGGAAAGCGGGGGAGCGTGTCGCGCTGCTTACCGGCAGGGTTGTCAGCGCGATTTTACTGGGCATTCTTGCGTATATGCTCATCCGGCTTCATGCCTGGTTTCTTACGGCTGTTTTGCTGGCAGTGCTTCTGGGCGGGGCCGCTGTGCGAAAAATAGCTTGCAAACCGGGCCATCTGGCGGTACAATAAGGGGGATACTGTATGTGAGGTAACGATATGACGGATCGAAAGCAGCGGCTTCTTCCCACCGTTCAGAAGCCTGCCCGGTATACCGGCGGAGAATGGGGAGAGGTTCAAAAGGAAAAAGAGCAAGTCAATATCCGGGTGGCGTTCTGTTTCCCGGATACCTATGAGATCGGCATGTCCAATCTGGGAATGCGGATTCTGTACGGTGTGATGAACGAACAGCCGGATGTGTGGTGCGAGCGGGTCTTCGCCCCCTGGGGGGATATGGAGGCGGCGATGCGCCGGGAAGCGCTTCCTCTGTGGGCGCTGGAAAGCCAGGATCCGGTGAAGGATTTTGATATGATCGCCTTTACCATCGGCTATGAGATGGCCTACTCCAACGTACTGAATATGCTGGACCTGGCGGGAGTGCCTCTCCACGCTTCGGAACGGACGGGTCTTAAAAATATCGTGTTTGCCGGCGGCGTGTGTACCTTTAACCCGGAACCCCTGGCGGACTTTGTGGACTTCTTCTCCCTGGGCGAGGGCGAGGAAAGCACGGTGGAGATTCTGAATGTTTACCGCCGTGCCAAGGCGGAGAACTGGTCCAAGGAGCGGTTTCTCCGGGAGGTCGCCAATGTCCCCGGTATGTATGTGCCGAGTCTCTATACCCCCGTGTACGAGCCGGACGGACGGCTGAAAGAGATTGTCCGCAGCGAGGGTGCGCCGGAGGTGGTGACAAAGCGGATCGTCCAGAACCTGGATACCGCCTATTTCCCCACGAAAATGGTGGTGCCCTCCACGGAAATTGTCCATGACCGGGCCAATCTGGAGGTGTTCCGGGGCTGCATCCGGGGCTGCCGGTTCTGCCAGGCGGGCTTCAGCTGCCGCCCGGTGCGGCGGAAAAGCCCGGATGTGCTGTACCGGCAGGCAACCCAGCTGCTGGAAAACTCCGGAAACAACGAAATAACCCTGTCCAGCCTGTCTACCTCGGACTATAAGGGACTGCGGGAGCTGACGGATGCCCTGATTCCCTACTGCGAGGCCCACAAGTACAGCATGTCGGTGCCCTCTCTCCGGGCGGACAATTTCTCCCGGGAGCTGATGGAACGGGTGCAGGCCGTGCGTAAAAGCGGCCTTACCTTTGCGCCGGAGGCGGGAACCCAACGCCTGCGGGATGTGATCAATAAGAATCTGCAGGAAGAGGAGATCCTCTCCACCTGCGCCATTGCCTTTGCCGGTGGTTGGAGCCATGTGAAGCTGTATTTCATGCTGGGTCTTCCCACGGAGACGGACGAAGATGTGCTGGGTATCGCCGAGCTGGTGTATAAGATCATTCAGCTCTGGAAAGAAAAAGGTGTGAACCGGAAGCGGGGGCTTTCCATCCGCCTGGCAACCGCCTATTTTGTCCCCAAGCCCCACACACCTTTCCAATGGGAAAAGCAGATCACGCCCCAGGAATATCTGCGGCGGTGTAAGCTCCTGAAGGAGCATCTGTACAGCAAGTGCGTTGAGTACGACTACCATAGTCCGGACCTCAGCCGGTTGGAAGCGGTCTTTGCCCGCGGGGACCGCCGCTTAGGCCCTGTGATCGAGGAAGCAGTGCGCAGCGGGGCCAGACTGGACGGCTGGGACGAGTATTTCCGCTATGACCTGTGGCTGGAAGCCTTTGCAAAATGCAGTGTGGATCCGGATTTTTACACCGTCCGGGGCTACGGCGAGGAGGAATTGCTTCCTTGGGATATGATGGATGTGGGCGTGAGCAAAGCGTTTCTGCGCCGGGAGCGCCGCCGGGCCTATGCGGACAGTGTGACGCCGGACTGCCGCCACGGCTGTGCCGGCTGCGGTGCAAATACCCTGCTGAAGGAGGCGCGGTGCGATGATTAGACTGCTGTTTGAAAAGACCGGGAACGCGGTGTGGATTTCCCACCTTGACCTGATGCGCCTGTTCCAGCGAGCATTCCAGCGGGCGGGCCTGCCCCTGACCCATACCCATGGCTTCAACCCCCGGCCCAGCGTGTCCATTGCGCTGCCCATGTCCGTAGGGGTGGAGAGCATCTGTGAGCTGTTGGATTTTGCCTTGGATGGGGAGCCGGTGCCCTGCGGGGAGATCCGGGACCGGCTGAATGATGCCCTTGTACCCGGGGTGCGAATCCTGGATGTGTATGAGGATGGGAGCAAGCTCAAAAACCTTGCCTGGCTGGACTGCTGCCTGACTTTGGAGTATGACAGCGGTGTCCCGTCGGACGCTGCCGAGAAGCTGGGCGCGCTGTTTTCCCGGCCCAGCCTCACCGTGGAGAAGAAAGGCAAGAGCGGTATCTCGGAGCAGGACATCATCCCACTGCTGGGGCGTTTGGAGCTGCGGCAGGAGGACCAAAACACTTTGACGCTCCTTGCCAGGGTCCACTGTCAGAATCCTGCGCTGAACCCCATGCAGCTTCTTTCTGCTGTGGAGCGGTACCTGCCGGAGCTTGCACCCAGCTTTTGCCGCTGCCGCCGGGTAGAATTGTACGACGAAAACGGAAACGTATTCAGATAAGGAGAAATAATATGGAAGAATTCATTATGCTGGAAGAGTGCCCCCTGTGCCGGGGCGCCGGAATGATCGTCCATGAGGGCGGCTGGAACGTCGAGGTGGAGTGCGCCGATTGCAGCGCTCACACCGTGTATGTGGAGTATGCGAGCGAGGAAGAGAAGCGCCGTGCCGAGGAAACGGTGGCCCACCTGTGGAACATCGGCAAGGTTGTCAGCAGCGAGCGGGGAGAGTAAGAAAAAAGACTCTGGTTATGTTCCGGGCAGCAGATGAGCAGATGCTTGCCTCCGTCCGTGACACGATCCGGCAGCTCCATGAATATACTCCCGACAGCATTGGGGACCGCAGGGCTTTTCAGCTGATTTCCTGCACCGGCGGAGGGCGGGAGTACCAGTCTCAGCACCGCGGGATTGTACTTTCACAAACCCATGAAAATGGAACTCTGAGAATGGAAACGCTGACCAAAAAATCTTTGGAGAATTTGAAAATAATGCTTGCATTTTCCGGAAGGATGTGCTAGAATACTCAGGCAGTCAAGAGATTGCTCCTTTCCGGGTGTGGCGAAGTTTGGTATCGCGCTTGAATGGGGTTCAAGAGGCCCCGAGTTCGAATCTCGGCACTCGGACCAAGAAAAGTTGACAGGTTTCGACAAGAAATCTGTCAACTTTTCTTTTTTTCGATAAGAGATTCGAACCGTTTAAAAACAACTGTCCGGTGGACAGTTGTTTCAGACTGTCGAAAAATAATCAGCTATTACCAATGGCAATAGGTTATAAAAATGCCGTACCCCTCGGTTTTTCGGGAGGGTACGGCATTTTTTTAACCCTTTTACTGATAATCCACCACATTGACCCAGGAGAGCAGGAAGGCCCGTTCGGCTTCATTGCTCTTGACCAGCTGGGAAGCGGCTACGATGGGCATCCACTTCTGGACATATTGTTTTGCTGTATCGCTTTTCTGACAGAACAGGTTCAGATATTTTTCGGCGCTTTCCCGGTCACCCTCCAGGCAGAACAGCAGGTAGGTTCTGGCGGCGTCTGCTGAGGCGTTGCCCTGGGTGGCGTGGGACCAGTCCAGGATATAAGGGGTTCCGTCAGAGGTGATAATGATATTGGAGGGATTAAAGTCACCGTGGCAGATCTTACTGTGCTTCGGCATGCTGTCCAGATGGATATGCAGGTCGTAGCGGGTGGTGGCATCCAGGCCGGAAGCGCTGATCTTGCTGTGCATTTTGTCTCTCAGCTTGTTCAGCATGGGGCAGGTAAGACCGTGCATTTTCAGCTGCAGATCCACAAGGAAGCTGAGATATTCGTCTTTCTTTTCCGGATTCTCCTGCATGAGCTGGGCCAGGGTCTTACCCTCGACGAATTCGGTCATGATGGCCCACTTGCCGTCCACCACGTTAACGCCCAGAAGCTTGGGGATGTTCAGTCCGGTCTGCTCCACACGGGCATGATTCAGAGCTTCGTTCAGAATATCCGCCTTGGAAAAATGCTCGTCAAAGGCTTTGATGCAGGTATTTCCGTCCCGGTAGATGACCTTATGGGGCCGGGTGGCAATGACAGTATCCATGTTCATCCTGTTAACCTCCTTAAACCTTATTTGCGGTGCCGTAGTAGGCATTGAGATACATCTGCTTGATTTCCCGCATCAGCGGGTACCGGGGATTGGCACCGGTGCACTGGTCGTCAAAGGCCTGCTCCACCATGTCGTCCAGCCGGGCCAGGAAGTCGGTTTCGTCAATGCCGTAATCCCGAATCGTCTTCTTGATGCCAACTTGGGCCTTCAGATCATCAATGGCCTGGATCAGGTTCTCCAGCTTCTCTTCATCGGTATTGCCGCCCAGCTTCAGGTAGTCCGCAACCTCCGCGTACCTTGCCAGGGTGTGGGGATGGTCATACTGGGAGAAGGTGCCCATTTTGGTGGGGACCTCGGCGGCGTTGAAGCGCAGAACTTCGTCGATCATCAGGGCGTTGGCAACACCGTGAGGCAGGTGGTGGAAAGCGCCCAGCTTGTGGGCCATGGAGTGGCAGACACCCAGAAAAGCGTTGGCAAAGGCCATACCGGCCATGCAGGCTGCGTGGGCCATATTCTCCCGTGCCCGGGGCTCTCTGGGACCATTTTCATAGGCTTTGGGCAGGTTCTCGAAGACCAGTTTCAGGCTCCGCAGGGCAAGACCGTCGGTGTAGTCCGTAGCCATGACGGAGGCATAGGCTTCCAGGGCGTGGGTCACCGCGTCAATGCCGGAGGCGGCGGTCAGGCCTCTGGGGGCGTTCATCATCATATCGGCGTCCACAATGGACATTTTGGGCAGCAGCTCATAGTCTGCCAGGGGATACTTGACACCAGTACTTTCATCCGTGATGACAGCGAAGGGAGTCACCTCGGAGCCGGTGCCGGCGGAGGTGGGGATCGCCACAAAGTAGGCTTTTTCGCCCATTTTGGGGAAGGTGTAGACCCGCTTGCGGATGTCCACAAACCGCATAGCCATATCCATGAAGTCCGCCTCGGGATGCTCATAAAGCACCCACATGATCTTGCCGGCATCCATGGCGGAGCCGCCGCCGATGGCCAGAATCAGGTCCGGCTGGAAAGCCGTCATCTGGGCCGCGCCCTCCCGGGCGCAGGCAAGGGTAGGATCGGGGGCCACATTGTAGAAGGTGGTGTGGGTGATGCCCATTTCGTCCAGCTTGTTTTCAATGGGCTTCGTGTAGCCGTTATTGTACAGGAAGCTGTCCGTGACGATAAATGCCTTTTTATGTCCTTTCAGCTCGGACAGGGCGACGGGCAGGCAGCCCTTTTTGAAATAGACCTTTTCAGGCGCACGGAACCAGAGCATGTTTTCCCTCCTGACGGCGACGGTTTTGATGTTCAGCAGATGCTTGATGCCCACGTTCTCGGACACGGAGTTGCCGCCCCAGCTTCCGCAGCCCAGGGTGAGGGAGGGGGCCAGCTTGAAGTTGTACAGGTCGCCGATGCCGCCCTGAGCGGAGGGTGTATTCACCAGAATCCGGCAGGCTTTCATCCGGGCGGCGAAGGCGTCCAGCTTCTCCTTTGCGCCGATGGGATCCAGGTAGACGGAAGCAGTGTGACCGTAGCCACCGTCCTTAACCAGGGTGTCGGCCTTATTCAGAGCATCCGCAAAATCCTCTGCCCGGTACATGGCAAGAACGGGGGAGAGCTTTTCGTGGGCGAAGGCCTCGCTCAGGTCGGTGGAGGTAACTTCACCGATGAGAATTTTGGTACTCTCCGGCACCTCCACCCCTGCCAGGGCCGCGATGGTGTGGGCGGACTGGCCAACGATTTTCGCGTTCAGGGCGCCGTTGATAAGAATGGTGGAGCGGACTTTGTCGGCTTCCTCTTCATTCAGAATGTAGCAGCCTCGGTTGACAAACTCGGCCTTGACCTGGTCGTAAATGCTGCTCAGGACCACAACACTTTGCTCCGAGGCGCAAATCATGCCGTTGTCAAAGGTTTTGGAGTGGATGACGGAGGATACTGCCAGCAGAATGTCGGCGGATTCGTCGATCACAGCGGGGGTATTGCCCGGGCCCACGCCCAGGGCGGGCTTACCGGAAGAATAAGCGGCTTTTACCATGCCGGGACCGCCGGTGGCCAGGATAATATCGGCCTCCTGCATGAGATGGTTGGTCAGCTCCAGACTGGGAACATCGATCCAGCCGATAATACCCTCGGGAGCGCCTGCAGCCACGGCGGCCTCCAATACTACTTTGGCGGCTGCAATGGTGCAGCCCTTGGCCCTGGGGTGGGGGCTGATGATGATGCCGTTGCGGGTCTTCAGCGCGATCAGGGTTTTGAAAATCGCGGTAGAAGTGGGATTGGTGGTGGGGATCACAGCGGCAATGACGCCGATGGGCTCCGCGATTTTTTGAATACCGTAAGCAGTGTCTTCCTCAATGACACCGCAGGTTTTGGCATCCTTGTAAGCGTTGTAAATATATTCTGCGGCGTAGTGATTCTTGATGACCTTGTCTTCCACCACACCCATTCCGGTCTCGGCCACGGCCTGCTTTGCCAGAGGGATCCGCATCTTATTGGCGGCGCTTGCCGCGGCCAGGAAGATCCGATCCACCTGCTCCTGGGTATAGGAAGCAAACCGGGCTTGCGCAGTGCGGCAGCGGTTCAGCGCTTCGGTCAGTTCCTGGGTGTTTGTTACAGGCGTATAGTTCTTCTCCATATGCATTCACCTTTCTAAGTAGAATTATACCGATAGAATAATACCGATAAATTGCTACTGATATAATACAGCAAATTCGGAAAAAGTCAACCCCAGAAAACCGAAATATAGCAATGCAAAAACAATTTGGAAGGACTGCCAGAAACCGTGTCCCGCGTTTTGGAGGATCTGGGGAAATTGTCCAATCGGCCGTGGGGGTTGGAAACAAAAAACGCAATGCGTTCCCGGAATGGGTGGCGTTCATAAGACAGTTAACAGCCACAGTAGCTTTGAACTGCTGTGGCTGTTCTTGTATTTTATGCTGTTTTGTGATAATATGGAACCGAACAGATCTATAAATCGATATTTGGTGAATCGTTCCGAATGATTGTGTTATTCCAATCATAGGAACGCCAAACGAGGGGATGGTTTCGTGCGAAGAAAGACAGACAAGGATATTTTAAAAGAAAATAACTGGTTGATTATCATTTCTGCACTTTTCATCATATTTGGTATTTTTGTTGCCATATTACCCCACATTGCTCCTACTGTTAGTTATGATTCTTTACAGACAAAAGAGGTAACCATCAAAGTTTTTGAGCATTTCTATGGTGGTGCTCATGGGGCCAGTTATGACTATATCCTAACAACAGATGGCGAAGAATACAATATATCAGGTGATTACCAGCGAGAACAATTGAAAGAACTATTGACAGAAGGTAGGACAGTAACCATTAAGTGGTATAAGAATAAGCCGTTTTGGACTCTTTTGGCAGAAGAAATATATGTTGATGGAGAACGGGTTGTGACATACGACAATGATTTGCCCGTTGATTGGAAATCACCATTGCTTTTTGGTTCTTTCCTTATTGCTCTTGGAGTAAGCGGTTTCTTTTTGCTCAGGTTCTTTCTAAAAACAAATCAAACCAAACAGAAAAAAAGAGATGAAAAGATAATGCGAAAGTATGGGAATGTAACAAAATAAGTTCGGCTCAACAACTTCCTGTTTGTCGAACTGATCAAGGGCGCACTTCTATACGGGGTAATCCCCGTATATGCGTGTTGCGTTACTGCATTCCGAACAAGGGGCTGCACCCCTTGCGCCGCGAAAGAGGCTATCCTCTCAAGGCAAAAGGCGTGACTTTCGCGGTCACGCCTTTTGCCTGTTTTACTGCCTTAAGAACACCCCGCTAAAGGGGAGAGCATTGCGTTCGCGGCTTGGCATGGATTTTTGACGGTGTCCGTATAGGAGAACATACACTTATTTTTACGGTTTCTACGAATCTTCCATGGCGGCCTGGGCATGTTTTACAAGCAGATTCCGGACTGCTTCCAGTTCCCCAAGACCGCGTACTTGGCATACGACTTCATAACCGGCGCGTTCAAAGATATGCTTCCAGGAATCCGAGCCCTCTCCTGCCATATGGTGATTGATGTGGCCGCCGGCAACGATCATCATAGGCTGCAGAAGCACGCGGCTGTAATTCCCGGTTTTCACCATGGCCAGGATGTCTTCTGCCGTGGGAGCTGCCTCCATGGTGCCAATGAAATAATGCGCCCAACCGCTGTCCCACAGAAGCTTCTGCATCCTGGCATATACTTCGTTGGAGGCGGCTTCCGTGCCGTGGCCCATAAAGCAGATAGCGGTTTCCCCGTTGTCATAGGCAGCCGTGGAGGAAACCAGGGCGTCAGCAACGATCCGGAAATCCTCGTCAGAAGTAAGCAGCGGAGCGCCAATGGAAAGAGAAGGGAAAGTGTTCTGATATTTTGCGGCTTCCTGAATAGCTTTTTGATATTCCAACCCATCCATCATATGTGTGGGCTGAATGACCAGGTTTCTGACTCCATTGGCTGCCGCCCGGGCCAGAGCCTCACCGGCATTGTCGATGGAGATTCCCTCCCGGCGTTTTATGCGGCCTATGATCGTTTGGTTGGTAAAGCCACGGCGCACTGCGTATTCTGGAAAGGCTTTTTCCATAGTGGCCTCAATGGCCCCGATGGTTAAGCGGCGTATTTCGGGAGCACTGGTACCGACGCTGATGATAAGCAGTTCGTTTTCGCCGATTCCATCCTGATTTCTGGGATTGTCTGTTGACGCCTTGTATGCGTCCATTCTCGGTTCCTCCTTTGCGCTGTGATGGGGCTGTGCATGATTGATACCGGGTACGCGAATACGCCGGAAAAGAAGTGTTTATATGACCAACGCAGTTTGATGGCTGCACTGGCGCGGCAGCGCCTATGCCTCTCCCTTTGGGAGAGGTGGCCCGGCGGAACGCCGGGACGGAGAGGGTTTTTAAGCGGCACATTTTCCCTCTCAGTCACGCCTATGGCGTGCCAGCTCTCCCATAGGAAGAGCCAAGGGGTGCTCCGCTAAACGATCATTTATCGCGCAGTAGTGGGTTATGACCGGGAACGCAATTTCCCGTTCCGCTAACGCCGCTTTTGGATTGCGTAACGCATAAATGCATTACTGTACCATGCTGTTTTTTTATCTTGTATCTTATATCTTATATCTTATATCTTATATCTCCTGCCCCCGCCACTAAATTGAGACCGGATGCCTCCCCGGCACAGGGCAAGCCATCCGATCAATACAATGCCCGCCCCTGTTTGCACAGGGGCGGGTGGTTTGTTTATTCAGGCAGGGGAGACTTAGTCCTTGTACATCTCCACCAGCTTGTTCAGGTGCTCCCAACGCTCCTTAGCAGCGGCCTCGTTCTTGGCGAACAGGTCGGTGGCGCGCTCGGGGAACTCCCGGGTCAGCCGGGCGTAACGGGCCTCGTTCATCAGGAAGTCCTGGTAGCCGTCCTTGGGTGCCTTGGAATCCAGGGTGAACTTGCCGGTTTCCTTGGAGGGATCGAACCGGAACAGGTTCCAGTAGCCGCACTCAACAGCCTTCTTCATCTCGGCCTGGCAGTTGGTCATGCCGCCCTTGATGGAGTGCATCTCACAGGGAGCGTAGCCGATGATGAGGGAGGGACCGTGATAGGCCTCGGCCTCGGTGATGGCCTTGATGGTCTGGGCGGGGTTGGCACCCATGGCGATCTGGGCAACATACACATAGCCATAGCTCATAGCGATCTCAGCCAGGGACTTCTTCTTGGTCTCCTTACCGGCAGCGGCAAACTGTGCCACCTGGCCGATGTTGGAAGCCTTGGAGGCCTGTCCGCCGGTGTTGGAGTAAACCTCGGTATCGAAGACGAAGACGTTGACATCCTTGTTCTGTGCCAGAACGTGGTCAACACCGCCGAAGCCGATATCGTAGGCCCAGCCGTCGCCGCCGAAGATCCACACGGACTTCTTGGACAGGTATTCCTTCTTGGACAGGATGTCCTTCACGGTGTCGCAGCAAACCTTGGCTTCCAGGTTGGCGATCAGAGCCTTGGTGGCAGCCTTGTTGGCCTCGCCGTCCTCGTAGGTATCCAGCCATTCCTTGCAGGCAGCTCTGCGCTCGTCGCTGACGGTTCTTTCCATCAGAGCACGGACCTTGTTCGCCAGGGACTCACGGATGACAGCCTGGGCGGTGTACATGCCGAGGCCGTGCTCCGCGTTGTCCTCAAACAGGGAGTTGGCCCAAGCGGGACCTCTGCCTTCCTTGTTGACGGTGTAGGGAGCGGTAGCAGCGGGACCACCCCAGATGGAGGAGCAGCCGGTGGCGTTGGAAATGTACATCCGGTCGCCGAAGAGCTGGGTCACGAGACGGGCATAGCTGGTCTCGGCGCAGCCGGCGCAGGAGCCGGAGAACTCCAGCAGGGGCTGCTTGAACTGGCTGCCCTTCACGGAATTGTCCTGCATATCCTTCTTCTCGGAGACCTTGGAGACCATGTAGTTCCACACAGGCTGCTGATCCAGCTGAGACTCCTGGGGAACCATGGTGATGGCCTTGGTGGGGCAGACGCCGACGCAGACACCGCAGCCCATGCAGTCCAGAGGAGACACGGCCATGGTGTAGCTGTAAACGCCCTTGCCCTTACCGGCCTTGACAGGCACGATCTTGGCGCCCGCGGGAGCGGCAGCGGCCTCTTCAGCGGTCAGCGCGTAGGGACGGATGGTGGCATGGGGGCAGACATAGGCGCAGTTATTGCACTGGATGCACTTTCCTTCGTCCCAGGCAGGAACGGTAACGGCAACGCCGCGCTTTTCGTAGGCGGAAGCACCCAGGGGGAACTGACCGTCGGGCAGGTCCTCGAAAGCGGACACGGGCAGGCTGTAGCCGTCCATCTTGCCGATGGGGGTCAGAATGTTCTTGACAACCTTCACGGTGTCGGCGGGGCCTTCCAGCTCGTTATTCACAGGAGCGGCCTCAGCAGTAGCCCAGGAAGCGGGCACGTCGATCTTAACATAGGCGGTAGCGCCGGCATCGATGGCGTTCCAGTTCTTCTCAACGACATCGCGGCCCTTCTTCAGGTAGGAGTGCTCAGCGGCATCCTTCATGTACTTCACAGCGTCCTCAGCGGGCATAACCTTCGCCAGGGAGAAGAAAGCGGACTGCAGGATGGTGTTGGTACGCTTGCCCATGCCGACCTTGATGGCCAGGTCAATGGCGTTGATGGTGTACAGCTGAATGTTGTTCTCAGCGATGTAGCGCTTGGAAGCGGCATCCAGATGATGCTCCAGCTCCTCCAGGTTCCACTGGCAGTTGATGAGGAAGACGCCGCCGGGCTTCACGTCCTGAACGATCTTAAAGCCCTTGGTGATGTAGGAGGGGTTGTGGCAGGCCACAAAGTCGGCCTTGTTGATGTAGTAGGGGGACTTGATGGGCTTGTCACCGAAACGCAGGTGGGAGACCGTGACACCGCCGGTCTTCTTGGAGTCATACTGGAAGTATGCCTGCACGTACTTGTCGGTGTGGTCGCCGATGATCTTGATGGAGTTCTTGTTGGCGCCGACAGTGCCGTCGCCGCCCAGGCCCCAGAACTTGCACTCGATGGTGCCTTCCGCGGCGGTGTTGGGGGAGACCTTCTCAGGCAGGGACAGGTTCGTCACGTCGTCCACGATACCGATGGTGAACTCTTCCTTGGGAGCGTCCTTCTGGAGCTCTTCGTACACGGCGAAGACGGAAGCGGGATGGGTGTCCTTGGAGCCCAGACCATAACGGCCGCCGACAACGGTGACATCATGACGGCCAGCCTTGGCAAGCGCCATGACCACATCCTGGTAAAGAGGCTCGCCCTGAGAGCCGGGCTCCTTGGTCCGGTCCAGAACAGCAATCTTCTTGGCGGTGGCGGGGATGGCGGCAACCAGCTTCTCGGGGCAGAAGGGCCGGAACAGGCGGACCTTGACAAGGCCGACCTTCTCACCGTGGGCATTCAGGTAGTCAATAACTTCCTCGGCCACGTCGTTGATGGAGCCCATGGCCACGATCACCCGGTCAGCATCGGGAGCGCCGTAGTAGTTGAACAGCTGATAGTCGGTGCCCAGCTTCTCGTTGACCTTCTGCATGTACTTCTCCACCACTGCGGGCAGGGCGTCGTAGTACTTGTTGCAGGCCTCACGGTGCTGGAAGAAGATGTCGTCGTTCTCGTGAGAACCACGCATGGAGGGCCGCTCGGGGTTCAGGGAGTGCTTCCGGAAAGCATCCACGGCGTCCATGTTGACCATTTCCTTCAGGTCCTCGTAGTCCCAGATGGCGATCTTCTGGATCTCGTGGGAGGTACGGAAACCGTCGAAGAAGTTGATGAAGGGAACGCGGCCTTCGATGGCAGCCAGATGAGCCACGGCACCCAGGTCCATGACCTCCTGCACGTTGGTTTCGCAGAGCATAGCAAAGCCGGTCTGACGGCAGGCATACACGTCGGAGTGGTCACCGAAGATGTTCAGCGCCTGGGCCGCCACGGTACGGGCGGAGACGTGGAACACGCAGGGCAGCAGCTCGCCTGCGATCTTGTACATGTTGGGGATCATGAGCAGCAGGCCCTGGGATGCGGTGTAGGTGGTGGTGAGGGCACCGGCGGCCAGAGAGCCGTGAACGGTACCGGCAGCGCCAGCCTCGGACTGCATCTCGACGACCTTTACGGTATTGCCGAAGATGTTTTTCCGGCCGGCAGCGGCCCACTGGTCCACGTTGTCAGCCATGGGGCTGGACGGGGTGATGGGGTAGATGCCAGCAACCTCGGTAAAGGCATAACTGACGTGAGCGGCAGCGGTGTTGCCGTCCATGGTTTTAAATTTTCTTGCCAAAACGAATTACCTCCTAAAGG